>OZ246014.1:2879000-3217000 GCA_965230555.1 Croceivirga sp. | reverse complement strand
GTTTCCTTCCTTATCCAGTATGATGGAGCCGCTACCATATGAACTGATGAGTATTTCCTCTTTTGGTAATTGATAAAAAGAGAATATGGGGCTTTCCGCTTGGGCAACATCAATGGTCTTTACCGTATTGGTCTTGTAGTTGTAGATGAGGACATGCCCGTTCCAAAGTCCGCAATAAAAGGTAACCCCATCAAAAGATTTGATGCTGGAGATTTCCTCCTCAACTTTTAGGAGTTCTTGTGTGCCTTCTGTTTTGGAAAAAGTGTAAAGGCCAAAGTTTCTGTAGGCAATAATGAGCTTGCCGTCATGGGCTTTTTCAAAACCACTGACCTTTAGAATTTTTTCGCGGGCAGAATCGTCTATTCTATTGACCAACTCAAATTGGTTTTCATAGGGGTCAAATTTGTCCAGGCCATTCTCGGTCCCTATCCATAACACATTATTTTGGTCAAAGAAAAGGCTGGAGACAAAATCATCGATCAGGGCATGCTTGTTAAAGTCTTTGAACTGGTACCTTTTGAACTTGCCCACTGAAATATCTTCCAATTGATCACATACCAAAATGCCCCCAATGGTCCCTAACCAATATTCACCGGTGGGAGCTTGGGCAATGCATACAAAATAGGGGCCTATGCTTTTGGCAAAATCCTCATCGGGCAAAGGCAAATGGTCAAATTTGCGAATGTCCTTGTTCCACTTAAAGAGACCATCACGGGTGCCTATAAAAAAATCGTTCTTTTGGTCTTCAAAGAAAAAATAGGAATACGGGTTTTTACTTTCAGAATCGGGGATGTCCAGCCCATAGGTTTCAATGTTTATGGGTTTCCCTCTGGAATCTACCGTTATTCTGGCAACCCCGACCGTTCCATAGCTCCCTATCCATATAAACCCGTTGCTGTCTTGATATATGGTCTTTACATAACTGTATTTATCTATGGGCAACGCACTAAACGAGTTCTCCTCGGGGTCATAGATGACCACACCTTTGGATTTTGTGCCCAGCCACACATGGTTAAAGGCATCAATATAGATGGCCCTTATTTCTGGGTCGGGCAGACTGTTCGGGTCGTTACTGTTGGGTAGGAAACTGGTGAATGTCTGTGTGGGTATGTGCAATTTGGTCAAGCCTTTGCGGGTACCAATCCATAGGTCCTCACCGTTTTTGGACAGTTCCAGTGCCGTGATGTCATCATTGTTGATGTTGTAATCCGAACTTAAGAAGGGCTTGAATTGGTAGCCATCAAATCGGTTTAGTCCCCTGAAAGTGCCCAGCCACAAAAAACCCGTTGAATCTTGTAGAATATGTCTGACCGAATTTTGCGACAAACCATTGGATTCATTGTAGTGCTCAAAGCGAACCCCTTGGGCGTTCATTAGGAAGCCCAACAACAGGGTGGAAACCATCAAATACCGACAGTGCTTATTCATAGCGTACAATATTGGGAACCCCCTTGGCATCAAATTGAATTGAAAAATCTGTAACCGCCTGTCCGTTGGACAATTTTGTAAAGATTTCAAAGAGTAGTCCAAGAGGCTCCTTGTAATCAGTTTCGGCTATAACCAACTGATTATCATTGTTTTTAATATGTTCTGCAAGATACTGATATTGTTCGAAACGAATCTTGCCAATGTCTTTTAGGGCCAACTTGTCTGCATTTCTAAGTTTGTAGAGGTCTATGATAAGGTCATGGAGCCTCCAATCCCCAAAAGCATCAATTTCATTTTCAGAAAGTCCGTCTTCCGCCCCTAGCAAAAATAAGAGTTGTTTTCCGCTCAATTTCCCCAAGATGTTCTTGACATCATCGGGCCAATCCTTCATAAACCGCCCTTGGACCAAGCCTTTCAAATGAAATTGGGTGAATTCTGTATAATTGTCCGAGTTTAAAATGGCGTTGTTCCAAGTCTTTTTGTTCTGGGCCAAAAGATACTGGTGCTCTTGCTGGTATAGGTCAAAAAGCTCGTCAAATCTTTTGACATCACCTACAATCACCGTGTTCACCTTAATATCGCCCTTGGCCGTATAGGTAACAGTTTTGTAGGAGGGGACGTAGGATGCCAGTGAAGGAACCTGCACATTGATGAGTTTTTCTCCCTCATCAGACGTATAGATTTCGGTATCGTTGATGTGTATGTGCCCCCCAAAGTGGATCTTTACCCCGGCCTCAATAAACTTATGGGCAACCGATTCATTCGGCACCCGGTGCGATTGCATCTTGTCTTTTACCAATAGTTCTTTTATCTGTGGTGTTGCCCCATCATGAAAATCAAGAACGGGGTAATGGCTGAAGACAATGAGTGTCTTGTTCAGCTTTTCAGCCCGATCACTGACCGATTTGATCCACTTGAACAGATATGATTTGTCTTTTAGCACATTATTGTATCCTATACTTGCGCTTCCAAAGCTTTCACCGCGTTTGGGATCTGCATTTTCTTTTCTGGGATATACATTGCCATCTAGGGCCAAAAACCAAAGTCCTTCCTCGGGTTCGACCAGATAAGTGGCATCTGGAATTGAAAAATGTGCATCGGGAATTGCGTATCTTCTCTGGGAAAGATCGGCGGCGTTCTGTGCTTTGTTAAAACTATAGTTGGAGTAGTTGTAACTGGTAAAGGGAGTTTCCCAATACAGGTCTTTTTTTTGGGGATAAAAGCCAAAATTTCCCAAGGTTTCCATGATTTCTGCATACCCCCATTCTTGTATTTCCTTAGAAATTATGGGAGGCCATCCATCGGTCTGCATATCAAGGAAAATGCTGTCACTAAAGATGGGTTGCCGTCTTCCCAACCTACCCAAAAAGTCTTTCTTGCCCCCCATAATGCCAAAGGGGCGTGTGGGATCGTGATTGCCGGTGGCGAGCAGAAACCGCATACCGTATTTTTCTGAATAGGAATCCAATATTTTTTTTAATCCCCTTATATGAACGGGCTGTCCATCATCGCTGAAATCGCCGGGCAAAACCACGTAGGTTATGTTTTTTGAGGCGATATCATCCAAGGCTTTTAAAAAGGCAAAATAATTCTCATTGAAGATCCGGGTAGATTCCAATTGGGATTCCATGGTTCTTATGTTCACGTATTCCCCAGTTTTGGGGTTCTCTATTCCATGGTATCCGGCATCGGGGAACTTGGCGTAGATGTCTTGAAAATGCACGTCTGCCAAAAAGGCAATGGTAGTCTCTTGGGCTGGTTTTTGGGGATTACACCCCAACAGTAGCATGGTCAGGACAAGAAAGGGGATTGTGCTATACCTCATGGCCTGGAATTTATGGTTTGATACGTTCATAAGTTCCATCTTCAAATTGAACTTTATAGGTGGATTCGAACAGTTGGGAAGGAACATAATAATCTGTGGTGATTATCTGGGCCCCAGAACTTATGGCCTTTTTAAATTTTGTGTAATCCCCATGGCGGGCTTCCTTGGTGCCCGCATCGGCACGGGTCCTGACCAAATAGCCCTTGGCAACCAATTCCTTAATGTAGGCGTGGTCTTTTATGGGATCGTTGACGATTCTAAAACCTGCTTCTGGGCGACCTTCTTTTTGGTTTACGAACATGACCGCTCCCAACAAATTTGGGTGTTTGGTCAAGTAACGGTTTAGTTTTTCTCCTTGCTCGTCCAAGATGAACATGAACTTTCCCCAGGCATCATCCAACAGGGGCCAGCCCTTGGTCAAAACGGCGTTTTCCAAACTTTCACTATTGCCCCTGACCCAATCTGGGGTAATCAGTTGCTCCATAGGGAAAACGCTCTTAATTTCTTGGTCAATGCTATCCAGGGCATTGGTAGTAAAGGGCAGGGCGGGGGTCAATTCTGGGCGGTTACTGTCCTTTGCGTTTATGGTGATGAAAATGGGGGTATGCTCAGGGTTTTGGTCGGACCATTCCTTGATTTCCTGCAGTCCTTCTCGAAAGCGCAGATGATGACTTCTGAAATCGATGTCTTGGATATGGAACATTTTTAACCCTGGCTGTTGCAATGCTTTTTTTGTGTCGTAAGGTTTTGGTGTTTCCCCGGCCGCTTTTACAATTTCCAACCCCTTAGGATGGGCATACCTTCCCCCCATTGGATCGTGCAGCACGTCCATCTCCAAATTCCGAAGACCCATGTCCAGTTGCTGCTTTAATGAAAGATGGTCATATTCCAAAGATTTAGCCATGTTGGCCTCAACGGAGGAGAGGTAATCCAATAAAGGTGGGTCAATGGCAATCTTGTAGCTATTGTGACTTCCAATGACTTGAATATTATTTAATTTGGGCTTTGGATTGCAGGAGGTTGCCAAAATGGTCAATATCAGTACGGAGGCTAACAAAAATCTACTCATCCTTTATAATGGTTTGTGGTTTCCAATTGTACCATACCAAAAGGTAAGGTTGTGTAACTGTTTCTATAAACGGATTTGCCAGATTTAAAATGGAAGTCCATTCTTTGGTTTTGACTTGAGAACAGGAAAACAAAAGAATTAGGGCAATAAGGGGGGAGTTTAACTTTCATAAGTTGATTGGCCTAAAATTTACTTCACTGTTATTGTCAAATGTAAGGGGGCATTCGCACCCAATGCTTCAACTCTAGCTGAAGGACTGGAACTACCAATATAAATATCATAATCCCCTTTGGGCAATACCTTTCTACCTTCCCTATTGACCTGCTCCAAGAGTTCTCGGTTTATCTTGAACGTTACTTCAGTGGTTTTGCCTTTGTTGATAGTGCTATTTTTTAGTGCTTTGAGGGCGTGCAGGGGAGTTTTGAACCCTGCATCTTTTTTGCCTACGTATAACTGAATCGCTTCATACTGAAGGGATGTTCCTTTGTTGGTGATCTTCACCTTGATGTCAACACTCCCTTTTTTTTGCATTTCCAATTTGGAATCCCCCACCAATTCATATTCCATATCGTTATAGGAAAGACCAAACCCAAAAGGATATAGGGGATCTCCTTCAAAATACCGGTAGGTCCTTCCAGCATCCGCAATGTTGTAATCTTCAAAGTCTCCCAATTGCTCCGTGGATCTATATAGGGTAATGGGAAGCTTCCCAGAAGGGGAGTGCTTGCCAAACAACACATCGGCAATGGCATTGCCACCCTGCTCCCCCGGATACCATCCCCAGAGTATGGCATCGGCCAATTCATGTACTTCGGGCATAGCTATGGCACTGCCAGACATGACAACGACAATCAAGGGTTGGTCCTTGCAACGTTTTCTGAGGGCTCTTAGTAATTCCAATTGATTTTCTGGAAGTTCAATTTTTTCACGATCTCCCCCAGTCTTGGAAAAAGGGGTGTCCCCTTCTTCACCCTCATATAAAGGGGATAATCCGATCACCGCGATGGTGGCATCGGCAAAACCAGCATTCCAGACTTGGTTAAAATGGGCATTCTCCAAATCTTGTTCCACCAAAATGGTTTGGTTGTACTGTACTATTGTTGTGGGTGAAACGGCCTTTGCAATACCTTCCAAAACAGTCACATAGTCTTTGGTGACACCATAATAATTGCCCATTAGGGTGTTCACATCAGCAGCATTGTTGCCCGTTACATAGAGTTGTTCCAAATCATTTTTAAGGGGCAGTACATTACCTTTATTTTTAAGCAGTACTATGGATTTCCTGGCCACATCCCTCGCCAATTCTTTATGTTCCTTACTATTGACCACGGATAGGGGAATGGAAGCATAGGGAACATCTTTCTGCGGATCGAACATCCCCAGTTGAAATCGTATCCTAAGCTGTTTTGCCAGGGCATTGTCCAATTCTGCTTCCGAGATGAGCTTTTTTTCAAGGGCTTCTCCAAGATGGCGATAGATGCTTCCACAGTTGACATTGACACCTGCTTTTATGGCCATGGCTGCCGACTCTTCTGCGGTTGCGGTGACTTTGTGGTTCTGGTGCAGGTCGTATAGGGCGCCACAGTCCGATACCACGTAACCGTTAAATCCCCATTCCTTGCGCAATAGGTCCAGAAGTAGGGTTGGGCTGCCGCAACATGCTTCTGCATTTGTTCTGTTATAGGCACACATGACCCCGGCAACATTGTTGTCCACCAAGGTTTTAAAGGCTGGTAAATAGGTTTCGTTCAGGTCTTTTGTGTTGGATATGGCATTGAACGTATGGCGAATGGCTTCAGGACCATTATGGACCGTAAAATGTTTGGCACAAGCAGCAATCTTAAGGTAGGTGTCATCATTGCCCTGCAGACCCTTGACGAATGAGGTTCCCATCAAGGAGGTGAGTACGGGATCTTCACCATAAGTCTCATGTCCTCTTCCCCAACGGGGATCCCGAAAGATGTTGACGTTGGGAGACCAATAGGTAAGCCCCAAATACCACCGGTGAATCCCTTTGTCAATGGCTGCGTGGTATAGTGCCCGTCCTTCATCCGATATGGCATTGGCAACGTTCTGGATCAAATCTGGATTAAAAGTTGCGGCCATGCCTATGGCTTGTGGGAATACCGTAGAGGGAGCGGCCCTTGCCACTCCGTGCAGGCCTTCGTTCCACCAATTATATTGGGGGATTCCCAGGCGTTCAACGGCCTTGGATTGGTTTTCCATCAATCCTATCTTCTCCTCAAGGGTAAGTTCCTTTATCAAGGCGTTCACTCGCTCCTCAATGGGCAAAGAGCTATCAAGAAACCTATGTTCTTGTGCCAATAGTGTTGTATGGCCCCAAAGGAAAATGATTAAAAATGAACATAAAATGTGCTGGTATGTCTTTGTTTCCATTTTAAATAGATGATAGGAGTTTGGGTTTCTCGTGGTATAATCTCAAAATGAGCTCGCCAAAAAGAGTGTTGGCCCAGGCAAACCATGAACGGGAGAATTTTGAGGCATCATCTTTGTGAAAGGTCTCGTGCATAAATCCCGATCCGTTATGGGTGGTCATTAATTGGCGAATGCACCAAATGATTTCTTCATCACTTTCAGAGGTCATCGTTCTAAGAATAATGCCCATGGGCCAAATGGTGTCCAATCCTGCATGTGGTCCGCCTTGACCTTCTCCTGCTTCCCCTTTAAAATAGTACGGGTTGTCGTCGCTCAATAGGTAGGCTCTTGTGTTTTGATAGATATTGCTTTGGTAATGGTTGCTTTTCAACAAATATTTCATGGCGATCAATGAGGGGATGTTGGGGTCGTCTATGAACACCTTGTTGCCCATACCATCAACTTCGTAGGCATAGATTTTGCCATAGTCCAAATGTTCAGAAATACCATATTCGTTGATGGCCTTAAACACTTCTTCTGAAAAGGATTGACATTCTTTGGCGAAGGCGGAATCCTTTAGGACATCATCATAGATTTCGTTTAATTGAGCCAGAGACTCTACGGCAAAAAGATTGGAAGGGATCAAAAAGGGATACATACAACCATCATCTGAGGGTCTAAATGCAGAAGCAATAAGCCCTACCGGCTTTATGGGGCGTCCTTTTCCCTTAAAAGGTGCCGTTACCGTATTGTTGCTCTTAACACGTTCAAAAGAATAGGGGGTTGCGCCATTTTTGCGTTGTTCCGTTCTAAAGGTTTGTACCACGAGTCGTGCGGCTTTGTCCCAATCCGAATCAAAAATGGAGACATCTCCGGTTTCCTTGTAATAGCCATGTGCCAGACGAACAGCATAACAAAGCGAATCTATCTCCCATTTTCGTTCATGCACTCCCGGTTTTGGTGTGGGTTTGTCCTTCTTCCATTCCGTTTCTTTGGTCACATCCTTATAAAAAGCGTTGGCATAGGGATCAAGGAGAATGCATTTGGTCTGTCTGTTGATCAATCCCTTAAATAGGTTTTGAAGTTTTTTGTCCTTTTTTACCAAAGGGAGGTAGGGCCATATCTGGGCCGTGGAATCCCGTAACCACATGGCGTCGATATCGCCGGTGATAATGAAAGCATCTGGTTTTCCATCAATGAGTTCATAATCCACAGTGGTGTCCAAAGTGTTGGGGAAACAGTTTTCGAACATCCAGGAAAGTTCTGGGTTCTTAATTCCCTTCTTTACGGCTAGAATGGTGTCCTCTACGGCCTCACTGGTAAAAGTACGGTCAGCCAAGGCCGGCCTGTTGGACGGGAACCGTTGTTCTTTATTCATGCCCCAAACATTATAACTTCCCAATAGGGAAAGTCCCGTGGAGGCCAACATGCCTTTTTTTAAAAAATCTCTTCTTGCAGTCATGGTTATTTTATTTGGTGACTTGTTATGTTCTTTTAAGTCTAAGGTTATTACTCTTAAATGTCACTAAAAATCTCTTTAGTTGCAATTTTTAATACTATTGATTTTTCTATTTTTTTATCTCGATAGTAGAAGATTGCAGTATATACTTTTTAGCTTTGAGTGATGACGACATGGCTAGTGGAGCATCTAAATAGCCTCCTCTAAGATTTTTGCCCCATAGGACCGAAAACTCCGTTTCCCGGGGATTCGAATAATTGGGGCTGTGGATGCGTACCGTACCATTTTCAATACGTTCCTTATGTTGCCATGCTATGGGAGTCTGGTTGTTGGGCCAATGGATCTTTAGATTCTCAACGACCAAATTATCCAAATTTTCTGCGACTATGGCGGCCTGTGCAGCACCAAGTGCCCTAAAGTCCTGTACTCTGGGAAACTGGTTGCTTCGTGCCCCATCAATCATTGGGGCGGGATCTTCTATTCTGGGGTAGGTTAAGATTACATCACGGAGGTACACATCTTTGATGAACCCATCAGGATGTGCACTCATCATGATTCGACCATCGGTATGGGCGGTCACATTGTTGATGACCACATTTTTGATGCCCCCGACTTTCCCCTCCTTGTTTTTTTCGACCATCAATTGTATGGGCCGGTTATAGACCAGGGGAGCGTTCGTATTTCCGGTCAGGTTGCTAACGACCACATTTTCAATAACCGCGCCATTTTTTGAATAGAGTCCAAAAAAACGCGAAGAGCCATTAAAGGTACAATTGCTAAAATTGATGTCGCGCATATCTTTATAGGATTCCCCAGCGCCCAATTTAATGCCCACGCACAGGGTTTCCATGACACAATTGTTCACGGTGATTCGTTCCGATTGGTTGCTGTCCTTCAGGGTTTTGATGACTATGGCATCATCACAGGTCTTGATAAAGCAATCTGAAATGGTCACATCCTTACAGCCTGTAAGGTCAATCCCATCAGAATTGGGACTGAATATGTTGTTCACCACACGCACTCCGTTGATCTTGGCCTGCACAGAATTGAATAGATGGATGTTCCATCCGCCACCGGTATGCACCGTAATGTCCTTTATGGTGATGTTTTTGGAATTATTGATATCGATCAAAGGACTAACCTTGTGTTTTTTGGCCTTGATCCACCGGGGGGTGCGCATATTCCCGTTTTGATCCTTCTCAAAATCCTCCCAGAAATGTTTACCGTTGCCGTCTAGGGTGCCAAAACCGGTGATGGCCACGTTTTCAACGCTATCGGCATAAATCAGGTGCCAAGGTTGTCTGTCTTGGTTGTGTCCCCAGGTCATTTCCGTATAATCTCCAAGATTTGGGGAACCGAGTATTTTGGCCCCCATTTCTAAATGAAGATGGGTATTGCTTTTTAGAAACAAGGTGCCCGAAACATAGACTCCTTGGGGAACGGTCACCGTGCCCCCTCCATTGCTGTGGGCCTCGTCTATGGCTTTTTGTATGGACTTGGTGTTTAAGGTCTTTCCGTCAGAAACGGCCCCATAATCAAGGATGTTGTAGTCCGAGTGGGAGCGGGGTTGTCCACACCCAAGGCAGATGGCCAGAACCAGTAGAAATGTTACCAGATCAGTCCTCAATTCCCCAGGTTTTATTTGGTTCTTTGTCCAGTATTAATTTAAAAACGCCGCCGGCCATAATCTCACTATGGCGTAGGTAACTTCTGTTAAAGGGTTTGCCGTTGAGGGTGGCCGATTTAATATAAAAACTATCCTCGGAAAACCCTTCTGTTTCTATGGTGAAGGTGTTCTTGTTCTGCAGCGCTATGGTAATCTTGTCAAAGATAGGGGTGGTCACTTGAAAGACGGACTCGCCTACATGTACGGGGTACAGTCCCATGGAAGCCAAGACATACCAGGAAGACATGGTTCCTTCGTCATCGTCCATTTCACTAATGTATCCTTTGGGGTCATCCTTATAGATTTTTCCAAAATAGGGCTTTTCCCATTTATTGTGGGTTCCGTAGGCCTGCACCATATCCTTGGTCAAAATTTTGTTCACCCAATATTGGCTCAGCCATGGAGCTTTGGAATAATTGAACAAAAATGGGGCATGCAGGTCGGGCTGGTTGCCATGGTTGTAGAGGTTGTTGTCAAAAAAGTGGGAAAGTTCCCCAGTAAAAGCTTCATCACCACCGATGAGTTCAATAATACCGGGAAGGTCAAATTGTACATGCCACCGGTACTGCCACAAAGTGCCTTCGTACAGGCCCCGGGCATGCATGATGTCTGCATCGTCCTCCAAGTTCAGAAAATCTTTTTTCCACCCCTTTTTATAGGATGCTGCAAATTGTTGGAATACCTTTTGGTCCTCTGTTTTGTCCAATTCGCCGGCTATTTGGGCCAAGGCCCAATAATCATAGGCGTTTTCCAATCGGGTATCGGGAGAATGCTTTTCTATGTAGGAAGCCTCATAGGCCATCTGCTCGTAGGCCTTGCCAAAATCGATGCCCTTTATTCCCCTTCGGTGAAGGTCCAGAAGGGTTATGGCCGAGTGTTCTGTACGCACGGATGGGGCCGGTTCAAAAAAACCGGTCCATTTGGACCTTCCATTGGCATAGAGGTCAACCAAAGACATGGCCATGGCCGAAGCCTCATCGGGGATCAATAGGGCGTAGAGCGAAAATTTGTTCCTAAAATTGTCCCACATGGACCAGGTGTCAAAATGGGTGTAATCGCCATGGTACAGCTTTCCATCGGTACCCCTGTAATTTCCCTGTTTGTCCGAGCTTTTCACCGGATTGAGCATGGTATGGTACAAATGGGTATAAAACAGGTTTTTGTAGGTCTCTTTTCCTTCAATCTTTATTTTGGATAAAATGGATCGCCATGAAGCCGCGGCTTCGTGTTTTAGTTGTTCGAACGGTTGGTGGTTCATTTCCTTAAAGGCGGTTTCCGTACTTATGGGTGAAAGCCCTACCCTTAGTTCCATCACCTCATTCTTTTTGGTGGGGAAGGTCAGGACCAATTTGCCATCCGTTTCGTTTACTGTGACTTGTTCTTTGTTGATGAGCAAACTGAAATAGGAGGTATACCGGCCCACGCCGCATACGTTTTTTGCCGCTACCTTAAAATCGATGCGTCCCTGTTCATAAAGCGCATAGCTGGCGTTGTAGGTTCCGGCAAAGGAGGAGGCATAATCTATGGTTATGTTGGCCTCCTTTGTTTTGGGAAAGGTATATCGGTGCACCCCGGTATTGTTGCTGGCGGTCAATTGTACCACGATATCATTATCCAGTTTCACCGAATAATATCCAGGGGACGCCGTTTCGGATGCCTTTAGGTATTTAGATTTGTCTGAGGATGGACTAATACCAGGAAGAATCCTTAGATTTCCCCCTGTGCCCCTGCAGCCCACACCACTGATCCTGTTGTGTGAAAAGCCAATGATGTATTCGGCATCATAGTTATAGCCCGAATGGTTCAAAGGGTCTGTATCTGGCCCCAATTTGACCATTCCAAAAGGTACTGTGGCAGCAGGATCCATTTGCCCATGATCGCCACTTGTACCCACAAAAACATCAACATAATCAATGGGGTTTTGTCCTTGCACAATCGTGCCAAACAATAGGAAAAGCACGATGGTAAGGTCAGAAAGTTTAGGGCCTTTCATATCATTCAATGGTTTTTGTAAGCTTTTCTGTGTCCTCTTCAATGATGATATTGGAAGTGTTTTTCAAAATGATCTGGCGGTGTTTCTGTGGACTTAGGGATATCCCATCCATTTCCAGTCCATCTACACTATCAAAAACATAGGCAGGCCTAAAATCATGATCCTGTAACTTGAAAACCACATTTTTAAAAGCAATGTTTTTGGTATGTCTTACATACATGCCCCAAGAGGGCAGCTCTCCAAACATGCTGAACTCTGGATAGTTCCTAATTTTTTCCGGTACGGACGCCAAGCGCCATAGGGGGATGTAGGCCATTCCTTTGGAAGCCCGTCCGGGGAAGGTAATCTCTATGTTTTCCAAAACCACGTTCTCAATATTGTGGTCTGGGATTCCGGCGATGGAAGAAGGAAAGGGATTATGGAAAAAATTCACCTCTGGCCCACGCATATCGTAGTTGATGTCTGGGCGTCCAAAGGGGACTTCCACATTCATATTGCTGATATGGATGTTTTTTACGGTTCCCGGTTTTTCCCCAGCCCTATGGCCCAATCGGATAAAGATGGCATTGCCCGTGTTTTTTGCCACGATATTGCTCACCTTGATATTGTCTATGACCCCGCCATCTACCGATTCTATGGCAATGGCAGAGCGAAAGGTGTCAAAAACCTGAATGCTGTCTATGGTCACATTTTTAAATCCGCCAAAAGAGGCTGTCCCAAATTTTACGGCACTTGCACTAGATCGTACCGTGCAGTTGGCAATGTAAATATTGTTGTTGTACTCGCCAGGATGGTACGATTTTAAGCAAATGCCATCATCGGCTGTATCAACATCACAATGGGTTATTCGGACATTGTGGCAATCTGAGATATCCATGCCGTCGTTGTTCCAAAAGGCACGGTTGAACACCTTTAAATGATCCAACACCAAGTTTTGGCACAATTCATAGGTCTGTAGCCAACAGGCAGCATTTTTTAGTTCCAAGCCACTTACCTCCACATCATTGCAATGTATAAAGTTGATGAGCTTTGGGCGCATGGTCTCCGCCGGACGGCTTCTTTTGTAATTATAATTGGGGTCAACGACCTCTCCTATATGGTGCAAGCTGTCCACGGCATAGGCCAATTTTCGCCCTTGCCCATCAATTGTGCCCTTGCCCGTTACTTTAATGTTCTGGGCATCAAAGGACAACAGTAAGGCCAATTTTGAGTTATCGTCCTTTTTGGGAGATTCCTTAAGCTTGAGAAATTGCTCCGACTTGGGATAATGGTAGGGGTTTGTACTTCCCAACAGGGTTGCCCCTTCTTCAAGGTAAAGGGTTACATTACTCTTGATTTCGAGGGTTCCACTCAAAAATTTTCCTTTTGGGAAAATGACTTTTCCTCCTTTTTTTCTTTTGTTCGCAGCATCAATGGCCGATTGAATGGCGCTGGTATTCAAGGTGGTTCCATCACCAACGGCACCAAAATCGGTGACCAAGAGTTCTTTTTGTTGGGCCTGGGCCAGCAATGCCGAAAAGCATATCAGGAAAAAAAGTGTGTGTTTCATAGTTTTGTGTATAGATGTTCCTAAGGTACTATTTACTCAACGAATATGGTCTATTGCTTGGTTGGGTACCCCATTGCATGTTGGGTTTTTCCCCCATTATAAAATCCATGGTGCCCCCTTCCATAAGCTTAAAGTGGTCAATGAAGGTGTTGCCCGATTCCAAGCCATTGATCCTAAGGCCATGGATGTATTTTTTTCCTTCAGATGCACCTGGGGCATTGATGACCATTTGTTTGCCGTTTTCAAAGGTCAATGTGATCTTATCAAAATGTGGGGCCGATATGACATACTCGGGAACCGATGGTGCCACGGGATAAAAGCCTAACGAGGCAAAGACATACCAAGCAGACATTTGGCCGGCATCGTCATTGCCACTTAGTCCACCCACTTCGTTACTATATTCTGTGGACAAGATGTCATCGACCCATTTTTGTGTTTTCCATGGTTGCCCGGTGTAGTTGTAGAGAAACGGGGTCTGGTGTCCCGGCTCGTTGCCGTGCCAGTAATGTTCCCCCTCATAAAATTCATCCAGATTTTTGTTGAAGGCCCCATCGCCACCCATTAGATTGGCCAATCCCTTTACATCATGCGGTACATACCAGGTATATTGGAAAGGAGTACCTTCGGTAATGAAAAACTGACGGGAATATTTGTCGAATTCGGCAATAAAGCTGCCGTCTTCGTGTTTGCCCCTTACCGACATATCTTGCTTGCTGAACACATGGGCATAGTTCATGGCCCGTTGCCTAAGTTTGGAAAAGTGTAGTGTGTCGCCCATTTTTTTGGCTACTTGTGAAAGGGTGAAATCATCAAAGGCATATTCCAATGTTCTTGAGACCTGTTCCCTTGTATGAAAGGATTCCAGCACTTCATCCTCTATGGGCACATAACCGTATTTTATGTAAGAGTCCAAGGCGCGCCGACCCTTACCAAGTTTGTAGTCTTCAAAATCTTCCGGCAGTTTAAAGGCATTTTGTGTCAGGTAGGCATATTGCGTGTTGTTTAGCCCCACAATATCCTTCATATAGGCATCGGCTATGGTGGCAATGGCATGGTCGCCAATCATTCCAGAGGTATAGCTGTTCCAACAGGGAAAAATGGGGAGCCAACCTCCTTGTTCTGCCTTTAGTAACAAGCTGTTGACCATGGCCGAGGATGAGGATGGGGAAATCAGGTTAAAAAGTGGGTGGGAGGCCCTGTAGGTATCCCACATGGAAAAATCTACAAAGTAATCCTGTCCCCCAGAGTTTAAGATTTCCTTGCCGCCGGCAAAACTTCTGTAGGAGCCATCAACGTCGTTGAATGTTCTGGGATGTAAATAGGCATGGTACATGGCCGTGTAGAACTCAACCTTGTCCTCTTCATTGGTCCCCTCTAGTTTTACCCTGCCCAGCAGATTTTCCCATTCCTTGCCAAGCTTTTCTCGGGCCGTTTCAAAATCCAGACCTGTTGTCTCTGCCACTAAATTTTTTCGGGCTTGTTCGATGCTGGTAAAAGAGGTGCCAACAGTTATGTCCACAGTTTTGTGTTCCCCTAGGTCAAAGGTGAGGTAAGCTCCAATTTGGGAGTTGTTTTTTATGGTTGTCGCTCCATTAAAAATGGAATCGTTCTTAAAAACACCATAGTTCTTGACCTTGGCATTGAAGCGCGCCACAAAAAAACCACTGAAACCCGCAGGTTCCCCCCAGCCTTGATAAATTCTATGGACGGGGTTGTACCCAATAATTTCGTTTTGTTCCGGTAAGATCTCGATAAATCCTTCGCCTTCATCACTATTGGGTGTAATGATAAGGTGTGCGTTGGAAGTGTCGTTATATTGTATTTTAAAGAGCCCGTTTCTTTTGGTGGCCGTCATGGATACATCAATATCATAGCGGTCTAAATGTACATCGTAGGAATAAGCGGTAGCTTTTTCCCGATCATGATCAAAAACCGAGCCCCGTTTATTTGGCAAGACTTCAAGATTTCCCGAAAGGGGCATAAGGGTGAGGGAACCATAATCCTGTGTGCAGGATCCACTGATCCAGTGGCTTCCCCTAAAACCGGTAATGATGGAATCTGTGTAATAATAGGGGGCAATACATTTTTGTTCGGTGGTTTGGGTTTCCGGTGTCCAATTGGTCATTCCAAAAGGGGTGGTCACAAAGGGTACCACTTGGGCATAATTTTCAGAGCCATAACCATTTTTTAAGGCGCTTTTTGTTGTTGCGGGCGCCGTGCCGATCAAAGGGTTTACATAGTCTGCCAAAATCGGTGATGCCTGCTCCCGAGTCTTGCATGAGAAAGGAACAGTTGTGGATAGCAATGCCAAGAATACACAGAAAAAACGAAGAAATGGTTTGAGGATGTGCTTGGTGTGTGCAATGTTTTTTGCAGACATATGTTTTGGCTAAAAGGTAAGATGTGTTGCGTTTGGTAAAGGGTAGGGTCTTTAAACCAAAGACCCTACCCCATCATCTAAATCAAACTTAAACTCAACTATAAATGAATTAAATTGTACAAAAATCGTGTAACAAATACCATTGGATCAATATCCAGGGTTTTGCGCTAGGGAACCATCAGATAGCCCTATCTCACTAGCAGGGATTGGCCTTAGCAAATGGATACTTGCGTCAAAAGCACCATGGTCAACGATGTGGGGATTGTAGAGGTTAATGCGTTCCTCCAATTTTCCACTACGTTTCAATACCGCCCAACGATCTTCTTCCCCGGCCAGTTCTATGCCACGTTCGTCAAGAATGGTGTCAAGGGTCAATTCGGTATAGTGATTCGCTACTCCCGTAGCGCGCTCTCTTACAATGTTGAGGTGTTGCAGTCCCGAAGCACTGTTGCCAGCACCCAAATAGGCCTCTGCGGCTATCAAATGGGTCTCAGCCACCCTGAACACAAAGGTGTCGCGTGAACCTCCTTCTGCAGCATCAATATTTACATCATCAAACTTTTTGAAGATAGGGAAGTTGGTCCTGTTCACATTTTTGGAATACTCATAAAGTGCCCCTGCTACATCATCAGGTAACCCAAACAAATATTGGTCTGGTTGGTACACCCAATACCGGTTTAATTTATCTGTCAATTCCGTGGCATCCAAGGCCGTTTTAGGGTAATAGATAATGGTATCCCCAACGGCAATGGCTTCGTTCACCAAGTTGTTCTCGGCAGCGATCTCCTCATCGGCAAACAACACCCGATGCAATGTGGCCGCATCTCTGGTATCATTGTCGGCCAGTAATTCAAAGAAACGGGGCGTAGGCATTAAACCTGTATCATTGGCACCGTATTGATTGTTTCTGCCGATACCCACATAATCGTTTACGTTGTTCATAAACACACTATGTTTGGTGTTGTTCCTATCATCATTGGTTCCGTTTTCCCCATATTGTACGGCAAACAACACTTCAGGGTTTACTTGATTGGCCAAATCGAAAACTTCGGCATAGGTCTGACTTCTAATATCATAAGAACCAATGGCTTCTTCTGCCAAATCTGCAGCCGTGCTAAAGTCGGCAGAGCTGCCAAACGATTTGTAGGCCCTGGTCAAGTAAACATCGGCCAATAAATGTTGGGCCGCTCTTCTAGAAATGCGCCCTGTTTGCGGATTATCCTGCAAATTGGGAATGGCCGCTTCCAGGTCTGTGATGATCTGTGTAAAGGTTTCCTCTTCTGAGGAACGTGCATAATCTGAACGAATGGTGGTGGTTTCCTCCAAGTTCAATACCACACCGCCAAAATGCTTAGCCAGGTTATAGAACCCCAAAGCACGTAAGGCTCTGGCCTGGGCAATACCATAATCTCGGTCCCCAAGTCTGGAATCGTCCCAACTGATTTGATTCTCAAACCGATTGACCACAATGTTTGCATCGGCAATCATATTGTAGTTATGTTTCCAATAATCACCAGCTTCACCATTTCCGTCGTTTAATCCAAAATAATCGTTCAGGTCATTATTGCTCCTCACATCATTTTGACTGGTAAACATATCGGTGCCGGAAAATATAAGCTTGTAGTTTTTATAAACATCCCTAAGCCCTTTGTAGGCCCCGGCCACCAATTGATCTGCATTGTCCTGTGTAAGGGAGTTGTCTGCAGAGACGCCGTAAAATTCCTCTTCCAAATAATCATCACAAGCAACAAGGCCTGAAATCATTACCAAGAGCACTATATATTGTAATTTAAAAAGTGATTTCATTTTCTTCACAATTTTATATTTATAATGATACATTTAATCCAAATAGCACTGTTTTCACCATGTAACTTGCGCTATAGGAATTTTGCAATCCTGTTTCGGGATCAGGCCCTTTGTAATCGGTAAAGATGAATGGGTTTTGAAAATCCAGTGACAATCGTACGGCATCCAAGTCCAATTTTTCCAAAATGGAATTTGGCAGGGTATACGTAAAGCCAATATTGGCGATCTTGACAAAATCAAACTCTTCGTAATAGTATTCTCCTGGGTGGCCATAGGCCAATGCAGGGCGAGATGCATTTGGATTGTTGGGTGTCCAATAATCCAGATCAAACTTATTGAACTTGGCCCCGTCGTTTTGGTAGGGTGTAAAGTTTTGGTAGAACTCGGAGTGGCCCAAAGTTCCCTGACGGGTGTTCACTTGCACTCTGGCTTCTAGATTTTTATAGGTGAAGGTATTGGTCATACCAGCGGTCCAATCGGGCGATGGAGATCCCAGTACAACCCTATCGTCATCGTTAATGGTACCATCATTGTTCTGGTCCACATACTTAAATTGTCCAGGACGTGCACCAAAGGATGCGGCTTCGGCATACTCATCCAATTGCCAGATGCCGGCATTTTCATAGGCAAAAATGGCATCGGCCGGTGCCCCAACTTTCAATACACCATGACGCCCAAAACGTTCTTGGTCCAAGTCTCCATCAATCTCTAAAATTTCATTGTCGTTTTTGGCAAAATTGATTTCAGTCCGCCATCTAAAGTCTGCATTGGAGATGTTCAAGGAATTCAACACCAGTTCAATACCCCTGTTCCTGACCTTGCCAAAATTACCGACCGAATCATCGAACCCAGAGATGTCCAATAAAGTCCGGTTGAAAATACTTCCTTCCGTTTCTTTGTTGTAATAATCAGCGGATATGGACAATCTATTGTTGAACAGGCCAAAATCCAACCCAATATTGGTTTCATTGGATACTTCCCAAGTCAGCTCCTGATTGGCCAGGCTTCTAATGGTT
This sequence comes from Croceivirga sp., assembly GCA_965230555.1. GTDB lineage: Bacteria > Bacteroidota > Bacteroidia > Flavobacteriales > Flavobacteriaceae > Croceivirga. Next base: position 3,198,433 of record OZ246014.1, on the reverse strand, counting down.
TGGGCTGCAGAAATATCCTCGCCAAACACATAGGTGTCATTGTTTAAGAAGGAAAGAGATCCGTAAGGGTCAACGGGATTAATATTACCTGTTTGGCCATAACTTACCCTTAGCTTTAGATTACTCACCCAGTCGGCGTTTTGCATAAAATCTTCTTCACTGACTTTCCAGGCAAGGGATGCCGAGGGAAAGAAATCCCATTTATTGCCTTCGGCCAAACGGGAGGCCCCATCGTAACGGCCCGTAACATTAAATATATACTTGTCCTTGTAGGTGTAATTTACCCTCGCAATAAAAGAGGCGATGTTTTCTTTGGTAAAATCACTTTCATAGTCACGAATATCCAATCCAGCTGATGTATCAAAAAATGAAAACAAATCCGAGCTAAAATTTCTGGTTTGGATATCACTTCCCTCTACTTCTTTGTGGTACAACGAAGTGATCAATGTTGTTTTTAAACTATGGTCTTCCTCAATGGTGAAATCCATATTGATGATATTGTCCCAAGTATAGGCAACATCCAATAACGTATTGTAATACGATCTGATCCGGCCTGGATCATTTCTGGATGACTTGGTCAACAAACCGCGGTATTCCCCAAACCGTTGGGAACTTAAACTAGGGGAGAACTGTGTTTTTAAACTCATCCATTTCAACGGCTTATATTCCAAAAAGGTGTTGGCAATGATGTCGAACCGCTTGGTGTTCACGGTCCAAGCACCGTCTTTTTCATACAAGGGGTTAATAAAACGTTGGTCCTGTTCATCTGGGATTAAATCTATGGTTCCATCATTGTTATAGGGGTCTACGGTAGGCGCCAAACGGAAAGAACTCCTGAATAATTCGCGGCTACCTTCTTCCCTTTCTGAAAAGGCTAAATAGGTTTTTACCCCAAAGGTCAATTTATCGTTTACTTTTTTACTTATGGATCCACTTAAATTGTAACGCTCAAATTGTTCTTGGCCAACCACACCTTCGTCTTTTAAATACCCTAAGGAGGCATTGTAGATCAAACCGTTTTCACCACCGGAAGCGGATAGGGTATGACTTGTTTGAATGCCGGTTTCCTGGAACATGTCGATCCAATCGGTATACCTTCTATCAGCTACATTGGCCAACTCTTCGCTACCAATAAACTCGGTGGTCAAATCTGGCACAATATTGTTATAATCAGCAACCGTAGCAGCACCTGCATTTAATAAATTGCCAAATTCCCTTGCCCTTACCACATTTTCCACAAAGGCAACATATTCATCACCATTGTAAAAATCAGGGGTGTTAACGGCACTTCGTATCCCGAAGGTAGCATCGTAGGTAAACCTGGTTCTTCCTTCCACACCGTTTTTGGTGGTGATGATCACTACACCGTTCGCACCTCTTGCTCCATAGATAGCTGTAGAAGAGGCATCTTTTAATACGTCCATCTGCTTGATATCAGCCGGATTAAGCATGTTGATGTTGTCAAAGAAAATACCATCGACCACGTATAAAGGCTGCCCCAAATCGCGTGCAGGATTATCATTGACCCCATCATTTCCCTGATTGTCATTACGTAAAGCGGTATTACCCCTAATGTTTATGGATAAGGGTGCCCCAGGTTTGGAGTTTAGGGTTCTAACATCCACCCCTGCCAATCTACCTTGTATGGCCTGGCCCACATCTGTTTTACGCTGTTCTACAATGTCATCACTGCCAATGGATGCGACGGACCCTGTCAAATCTTTACGTTCAACGCTACCATAACCAATGACTACGACCTCATCCAATTTGCTCATGGCTTCGGTCAATTGTACTTCATAATAATCGGAAGACCCAACAGGAACCTCAACAGAGGTATATCCTATATATGACACTTCCAATATGCTGTTCTCATTAACGGTAATCGAGAAATTACCATCAAAGTCTGTTGTGACCCCATTGGTGGTTCCTTTTTCTACAATACTTGCTCCAGGTAGGGGCACGCCTTGATCATCGGTCACCAAACCGCTTATGCTTTTGTCCTGTGCCCATGCGAGCGAGCTAAAGCATAACGTTAAAATAATGAGTCTAAATGTTAGTTTTTTCATATTACTCAGTTTATAAATGTTGATTGCATCAAAGCTATCCGTATTGGATGTTTGATATATGGAATATTAATGCAGATATATGGAAATATTGTTCAAAGGAAGTTTGAGTGATAATATAAAAGTTTAATTATCAATACATTAAAATATGGTGTCGTTTATGTTTCCCTAAGCTTGGGTAATTGTAAGTATTGATTTTTTAGGAAGCTGTAACGGAATTTTATACGCCTTGGAGGTGCTTAAAAGGTGTTAGTAGTTGTTCTTTAGTTTATCAAAATGCGGATTTAAATGTTCGCGCATGGCGTGCCTGAATTTTTCTGGATTTCCATTTTTGAGCACTTCAATCAAATCAATGTGGGTGATATGGCTTTGAATGGGCATTTCCTTCATTCGGGATTCAATTTCCATAATGTGCAAGAAGACGGGCAAGAGCATGGACTGAAATCGTTTTAAGGTTTCGTTGCCGGAAAGCTCATACAATTTTCCATGGAATTCAATTTCGTAATCCAATCTAATTTTCAGCTTGGTGTACTGGGGGTCGTCTACTTCCCGTTGGGCAATGTCTTGCAGTTCGTCTAAGTCCTTTTCTGTGAGCCGTAGGTAAAGAAGGTCGGCCATGCCCACTTCTAGGACCAACCGTAGTTCAAAGATGTCCTGTAGGTTATCCGTACCCAATAGATAGGGATCCATTATTTTGGACATTCCGCTCAGGAGGTCGGGCTCTTTGTAGATCATGCCCTTTCTTTTTTTGGATTCCACAAACCCCAACATTCTTAAGCGGCTAAGGGCTTCCCTGACAATATTTCGACTCACTCCCAGATATTCCGCCAGTTCCATTTCCTTGGGCAGGGGGTCTCCTTCGGAAAATGAATTCTGTTTAAAGTAGTCCATCAAGCGCTGTTCCACCTGTTCAGAAAGTGACTTGGTCACAATGGGGGAGAGCTTGTTGTCGGGGTCGTTTGTCATGGAATCGTCAATTTTTCAAGTAAAAAATTTGAATATATTGAATTTATGGTTTTTAAATTCAAAAAAAATCAATACATTGCGATATGTAATTATGTAGTACATAATTGTAAATATAGTAAAAAATGTTCAACGTTAAAGATTTTGGGGCACTGGGCAATGGAACAATGGATGATGGGCCGGCCATTCAAAATGCCATTGACCGTTGTTTTGAAAAAGGAGGGGGCAGGGTCTTCTTGCCTTCGGGCCATTTGTTTTTGGCAGGTCCCTTTGATTTGCGTTCCAATGTAGAACTGTATGTTGACAAAGGGGCGGTGCTTAAGGCCAGTCCCAAGGAGGAGAGCTTTACAAAGAGCGCCTTTAGGGATAACAAAGGAGAAGGAACCATCTGGATCGGGGGCAATAATCTGGAAAATATTTCCATAAGTGGAGGCGGAACCATTGATGGCAATGGGGTTTCCTTTATGGGCGAGGCCCAAAAGGACGCCTATGCCTTAAAGCCGTTTTCCATGGTGGACCCCAGACCCCATTTATTGACCTTGGTCAATTGCAGGAACATTAAGGTCAACAATATAACATTCAGGGATGCGGCCTATTGGGGATTGCATTTTGTGGGGTGTTCCGATGTGTTGGTCAACCAAGTCTCGATCTACAACAACCTAAAGGTCAGGAACAGTGATGGTATAGATTTGGACCACAGCAAGAATGTGAACATAAGCAATTGCCATATAGAATCTGGAGATGATTGCATTTGTTTTAAAAACCGTAGGGAGTATGCGGAATTTGGCTATTGTGGCGATGTCACCATTTCTAATTGCACGTTAAAGTCAACCTCCTGTGCCATCAAATTTGGTTCGGAGAATATGGACGATATTAAAAATGTATTGATTTCAAATTGCGTCATCAAAGATAGCAACCGGGGAATAGGGATACAAAACCGTGATGAGGGAGAGATCAAGGATATCATCGTCTCCAATTGTATCATCAAGGGGAGGTTGTTTTCCGATGTTTGGTGGGGCAAGGCCGAACCTATTTACATCACGGCTTTTCCACGGGCTGTGGAAAACCATAAGGATGCAGGTCTGCGCTTGCCCAAAGGAGCCAAAAAAGGGCAGGTGGGGCAAATAAGGAATATCGTTTTTTCAAACGTGCTGTGCGAAAGTGAGAATGGGGTCTTCGTTGCGGCTTCCGAATCCGACAAGATTTTCAATATAAAATTCGTGGAAGTAAACACTTCCATCAATAATGTTACCAATTATCAAGGGGGATTGTACGACTGCAGGCCCTGTGAAGGGGAGGATATGGTCCAAGGGGAAACTGCAGGGTTTTACCTTAAGAATGTTAATGGGGTAACGCTCAGGAACTGTAGTGTCTCATGGGGAGGCAACAAGGCTTCCTATTTTGGAAGGGCACTTTTTAAGGACAATTGCCCAAAATTGGAAATAGACAATTTTAAGGGGGATGATGCCTTTGGATTAAACAAATTGTTGAACAATACAAAACAATACTGATGTTTGGACTTGGTGTAACAGACATTGTAGTGATCGTCATATATTTTGTGGTGATCATGTACATTGGTATACGCGCCAGTTTTGCCATTAAGAAGCAGGAGGATTATTTGTTGGGAGGACGTAAGTTTGGCAAGCTGACCAGTACTTTTGCCAGTTTTGGCCAAGCTACCTCTGCCGATGGCCCCGCAGGGGTAACCACAACCACGTTTACCAATGGGGCCAGTGGTATTTGGAGCTCTTTGCTCATGTTGTTTGTGACTCCATTGTTTTGGATTACGTCACCTTGGCTCAGAAGGCTACGGTTGACCACTATGGGCGATTTTTATGTGGCTCGCTACAAAAGCAAAAAAATGGCAGCGGTCTATGCCTTGGTGGCTTCCATTGGTATGATGGGGCTGCTTTCGGTGGGATATATGGCCGTGGTAAAGACAGCCATAGCCATGACACCTAAGACCGAAGAAGTCATGACCGTGGAGGAACGGCAGGAGCTCAATGAATCCCAACGCCTTTTTGATTTAAGGGAAAAGAATTACAACTACCTCTCGGCATTGGAGAAGGAGGAATTGGAAACGCTGACCATAAAAGAACCAAAATCGGTTTTCTCCTTTTTGGATGAGGAGGTACTCATTTGGAGTATCTGCATTTTGGTCATTCTCTACACGGCTCTTGGAGGTCTTGAGGCTGCATTTTATACGGATATGCTGCAAGGGGTGTTCATTATTTTGCTCTCCATTATTTTAATCCCTTTTTCTTGGGCGAAGATCAATGCCACCTATGGGGGCAGTGGTGCCATGCAGGCCATGAAACACCTTCATGATTACCTGCCCGAACGCTTTTTTGAAATTTTTGGTTCCCCAATGACCCTGGACTTTACCTGGTACTATATTGCTTCAGCTGCTTTGGTCGCTGGCGTTACGGTTGTGGTACAGCCCAACCAATTGGTCACGGCTGGGGCGGCAAAAAATGAAGAGGCGGCCCGCGTGGGTTTTGTTACCGGAACTTATATGAAACGGTTTGTGACCATGCTTTGGGGCGTTGTGGGCTTGTGTGCCATTTTATTGTTCAGTGGAAAGATTGTCGATTCCGATTTGGTCTGGGGCCATGCGACACGTTCATTGTTGGGGCCCTTGAATTTGGGATTGGTCGGTCTCATGCTCGCTAGTATGATGGCTGCATTGATGTCTACAGCAGATTGTTTGATGCTCACCGTCTCTGGGTTGATTTTGAACAACCTTTACAAGCCCTTTGTGCCTAACAAATCGGAAAAGCATTATATCTGGGTGAGTAGAATTTCGGGTTCCTTGTTTCTTGTGGGGGCGGCCATTGTAACCATGCAGTTTGATAATATTCTACAGATGCTCAAATTCATCTGGGAGTTCTTTGTCATTTTTGCAGCGGCATTTTGGTTGGGCCTCAAATGGCGAAAGGCTACCCGTCAGGCTGCATGGGCGTCCATTATTGTCGCCTTCCTCTGCTTTTACCTCTTGCCCTTGCTGATTCCGACCATATATCCCGCGTTGCGCGAAAAGGAAACCATGCTCCTAAAGACCGCGCCAAGGGTCTTTGAACGTGTCTATGAGGCCAAAAAAATGGATGTGGCAGACCGCGAACAAGAGATTTTGGATTGGGAAAAGGCTTCGTTGATTTCAAAAGATGTGGGCGAACGCCCAGAGGCCATTAAAATAGGGGAGCAAATTACAGAGGTGTTTTCCTTGCCACAAAAATCAATCTTTTGGTCAAAAGGCATCAAGCAGGACGATAGCAAGGTTGAATATGGCAGCGGTTATATTTTTGGCGAATTATGGTTGCTGCAAAACATGGGGTTCCAACTGCAACACAACCCGTATGCACTGAATGAAACCATCCGGCTGTTGATTCGGCTTTTGGTTCCCTTTCTAATATTACTGTTGGTGTCGCTGTTTGGTAAAGGAAAGACGCAGTCTGTGGAATCCTTCTTTGTTACCATGCGTACAAAGGTAAATCCCAATAGCTTAAAAGAAGATGCCGAGGATGTGGAAAAAGCGCAGGCAAACCCAGAAAAGACCAGAGAACTATTGTTGTTCAAAAATTCCAGTTGGGAATTTTATAAGTGGAACAGGAAAGATGTCAAGGGATTCTTGATCGCTTCGGCAATTGTATTCCTGTTCATTGCATTTATGCACTTGATCACCATAATAGGAACATAATAACATAACGAGCAAAAATGATTTTTACAGAAAGTTGGAGATGGTACGGCCCACATGACCCGGTAAGCTTGACCGATATACGGCAATCTGGGGCGACCGGCATTGTCAATGCATTGCATCAGATTCCGGTTGGCGATGTGTGGTCTGTGGAGGAAATCAACAAAAGAATACAGATGATTGAGGCAGACAACCAAACATCGACCTCTTTAAAATGGTTGGTGGTGGAAAGTCTTCCCGTTCATGAAGATATTAAACAGGGAAAGCCCAACAGGGATGAATTGATCGAGAATTACAAACAGAGTATGCGTAATCTGGCCCAATGTGGGGTTAAGATCATCTGCTACAATTTTATGCCCATACTGGATTGGTTGCGGACCAACGTGTCCGAGACTATGGACGATGGAAGTAAAGCCCTGTATTTTCACCCTTTGGATCTGGTCATCTTCGACCTATTTATCCTAAAGCGGGAAAATGCCGAGGAAGCCTATGCTCCTGAAGAGATTGCCAAGGCAAAGGAACGCTACGCCAATTTCACCGATGCGGACAAGAAAGTCCTTAAGGAAAGCGTCTTAATGGCTCTCCCTGGTGATGTTAAGGGGTTCACCATAGAAAAACTGGAAGCCGGTATAGCGGCCTATTCAGCGATAGATGATACAAAGCTTCGCGAAAACTTGATCTACTTTTTGGAGCAGGTCATTCCGGTTGCTGAGGAAGAAGGGATCTTTATGGCCATTCACCCCGATGATCCGCCATGGTCTGTCTTTGGTCTGCCCAGAATAGTGGGTACTCAAAAAGACCTTGATGTTATCTTCAATACCGTGTCCAGTAGGCATAATGGACTTACGTTCTGCTCAGGCAGTTTGGGGGCTGGCCCCAGTAACAATCTAAAACAAATTATCAGGGAGTATGCCGATAGGATTCATTTTGTACACCTACGGTCCACCAAACGCAATGAGGATGGCTCTTTTTATGAGGCCAACCATTTGGAGGGCGATGCTGGATTGGTGGCCTTGGTCAACGAGTTCCATACCCTCTCAAAAGAGCGGGAGGCCCAAGGGCAAGAACCGCTTCCCATGCGTCCGGACCACGGACACCAAATGTTGGATGACCTTGATAAACAATTTTATCCGGGTTACTCGGCCATTGGTCGGTTACGGGGATTGGCAGAATTGCGGGGGGCATCCGCCGCAGTAGAATTTTTAAAAGCAACATCTTAAGCTATGAATGATTTGTTCAATCTAAAGGGAAAAGCGGCCATTGTTACCGGTGCTGGAGGCGTATTGGGCGGTGAAGCGGCCAACTATTTGGCTTCGCAAGGGGTAAAAGTGGCCCTTCTGGACAGGAGTGTGGACTATGTTAAGGATAGGGCAGCGGCCATAGTGGAAAATGGCGGTGAGGCCATTGCCATGGCAAGTGATGTGTTGGACAAAAAGACACTGGAAAAAAATAGGGATGCCGTGTTGGAAGCTTTTGGTTCCATAGATATTTTGCTCAATGCCGCTGGGGGTAACAAGGCTGGTGCCGTGGTCACCCCCGATCAGACGGTTTTTGATATGTCCATGGATGATTTTCAGGACGTGACCAATCTAAATTTAAATGGTTCCGTATTGCCTTCCATGGTTTTTGGTGAGGTCATGGTCAAGAACAAAGTCGGGGTGATCATCAATTATTCCTCCATGTCGGTGGAACATGTGATCACGCGCGTTGCCGGATATTCGGCCTCAAAGGCGGCCATAGAAAACTTCACCCGTTGGTTGGCGGTAGAGTTTGCCACCAAACATGGCGAAGGGGTTAGGGTAAATGCCATAGCCCCGGGCTTTTTTGTGGGGAAACAGAATAGGGACCTGCTGCTCAACAAAGACGGTTCATTGACCCCAAGGGGGGAACAAATAATATCCAATACGCCCTATGGCAGGTTTGGTGAGGCCCATGAACTTAACGGAACCATCCATTACCTGTGTTCTGATGCTTCAAGGTTTGTCACAGGAATCTCAGTACCCGTGGATGGTGGATTTAAAATATTTTCTGGAGTTTGATATAGTTTGCACATGACACTGACCAAAAAAACATTTCTATCGGACAATTTCCTGCTCGATACCAAGATAGCGGAACGTCTTTATTTTGAGTATGCGGAAGCATTGCCCATTATTGATTACCATAACCATTTACCGCCAGATCAAATTTGCAACGACATTAATTTTGAAAACCTGACGCAAATATGGCTGAACGGTGATCATTATAAGTGGAGGGCCATGCGGACTCTTGGGGTGGATGAAAAATACATTACCGGAGATGCTTCGGATTGGGACAAGTTTCTGCAATGGTCAAAAACGGTTCCCAACACCTTGAGAAATCCACTCTATCATTGGACGCACATGGAACTCAAAAGGCCATTTGGCATTACGGAACTCCTCAATGAGGGTTCGGCAAAGGCCATATACGACCAAACATCAGCACAACTAAAGACCAAAGAATTCAGTGTTCGGGGAATCCTTGGAAAAATGAACGTTGAAGTGGTCTGTACCACAGATGACCCTTTGGATGACTTGGCGTTTCACCATAAAATGAAGGAGCAGGACACTAATGTCTCCATGCTCCCCGCCTGGCGACCAGATAAAGCCATGGCAGTGGACAATCAAGAAGCCTTTCTAAACTATACGTCTGAACTGGAAAAGGTGACCAACACCCATATCCATGATTTGGAAAGCTATATGGGAGCCTTACAAGAACGACATGACTTTTTTCATGAAAGGGGATGCCGCTTATCGGATCATGGCCTTAACCAAATAGTATGCGTGCCCTACACCCAAAACGAAGTGGATTCGGCATTTGGTAACCTGTTGGGAGGGAAACCTATTTCTGAGGGACAAAAGGCACAATTGGCATCCTATTTTTTGATTGAGTTTGCCAAGATGGACCATGCCAAGGGTTGGGTCCAACAATTTCACTTGGGTGCCTTGCGCAACAACAATAAGCGGATGCTACGGGAATTGGGACCCGATACGGGTTTTGATTCCATTGGCGATTTTCAACAAGCCTCAGCATTGTCACTGTTTTTGGATACGTTGGATGATACCGATCAACTGGCCAAGACCATTGTATACAACCTAAACCCGTCCGATAATGAGGTTTTTGCCACCATGATGGGCAATTTCAATTCAGGAGGAGTCCGTGGAAAGATGCAATATGGTTCTGGTTGGTGGTTCTTAGATCAGTTGGATGGTATGGAAAAACAAATCAACACCCTTTCAAACATGGGATTGTTGAGTTGTTTTGTGGGTATGTTGACGGATTCCAGGAGCTTCCTTTCCTTTCCAAGGCATGAATACTTTAGACGGCTGTTGTGCAACATCATCGCCAATGATATGGATAAGGGCAAAATACCCGAAGATTATGCCTTGGTAGGCAAGATGATCCAGAATATCTGTTATTACAACGCAAAGGAATATTTCAATTTTAATAAAGAAAACTAAAATGAAAAAAGTAGTCACTTTTGGAGAGATTATGTTACGATTGGCACCTCCGGGATTTTTAAGGTTCTCACAGGCCAATAGTTTTGATGTGGTTTACGGGGGTGGCGAATCCAACGTGGCCGTGTCATTGGCCAATTATGGGATTCCGGTGGACTTTGTAACGCGGCTTCCAGAGAATGATCTGGGGCAATGTGCCATGATGGAAATGCGAAAAAGGGGGGTTGGCGTAGATCAGATTGTATATGGAGGGGAACGTCTTGGCATTTACTTTCTGGAAACCGGGGCCGTTAGTCGTGGCAGTAAGGTGGTCTATGACCGGGCCCATTCTGCCATGGCAAGCATTGGCAAGGGTATGGTGGATTGGGAAGAGGTGTTCAAGGACGCCCAATGGTTTCATTGGACCGGGATTACCCCAGCCATTTCACAAGGTGCTGCCGATGCCTGTATCGAGGCAGTAAAAGTAGCCAGTAAAATGGGAGTGACCATTTCAACCGATTTAAATTATAGGGCCAAACTCTGGAAGTATGATGGGGATAGAGAGGCCATTATGACGGAATTGACCTCTTATTGCGATATTATCCTTGGTAACGAGGAGGATGCCGAAAAGCATTTTGGCATTAAACCGGAAGGTCTGGACATCACCACCCAAGGAGAACATGTAAAGGCCGAAGCCTTTTTATCGGTATGCCAACAGATGATGAAAAGATTTCCCAATGCCAAAAAGGTCATAACAACGTTAAGGGGATCGCTTTCGGCTTCCCATAACACATGGGCCGGGGTGCTCTATGACGGGAATACCATGTACAAATCACCGGAATACCAGATTACCCATATTGTAGATAGGGTAGGGGGTGGAGATTCCTTTATGGGAGGATTGATCTATGGTCTATTGACCTACCCCGATGATGACCAAAACGCATTGGATTTTGCCGTGGCCGCTTCTTGTTTGAAGCATACCATAAAAGGCGATGCCAATTTGGTCACTGTTGCAGAAGTAGAAAAATTAATGAAGGGCGACGCCTCTGGAAGGGTTGCTAGATAAAATAGGCTTATGGCAAAATATACAAGATTAAAGGTGGCGCAGACCATGCAGGAAACAGGCATGGTTCCACTTTTTTACCATGCAGACGTAGACATATCCAAAAAAGTATTGAAAGCTTGTTATGATGGAGGGGCAAGATTGCTGGAGTTTACCAATCGGGGCGATTTTGCCTTTGAGGTATTTCGAGAATTGAACAAATATGCCTTGGAAGAACTGCCGGGGATGATTTTGGGTGTGGGTTCGGTGACCAATGCCGCAGAGGCTTCATTGTATATGCAGATGGGGGCCAATTTTGTGGTCACCCCTGTGTTCCGTGAAGACATTGCCATGGTATGCAACAGAAAAAAAGTATTGTGGTCGCCTGGCTGTGCCACACTAACCGAGATTGTTAGGGTAGAGGAATTGGGCTGTGAGATTGTCAAATTATTTCCTGGGGGATCTCTGGGGCCAAGTTTTGTAAAGGCCATCAAGGGGCCACAACCTTGGACAAGCATTATGCCCACAGGGGGTGTTTCCCCAGAACGGGAAAACCTAGAGGCCTGGTTCAATGCCGGGGTCACCTGTGTGGGCATGGGCTCTAAATTGATCTCCAAAGAGGTGTTGGCCCAAGGCGATTATGCCTCTTTGCAGAAAAAAGTGGAAGAAACCCTCGCCCTTATTAAATCCATAAGAAAAGCATAAGATGAGGTCAAGACTCCCTTTGGTGTTTTTATTGTTGTTGTGTTTTGTTGGATGCGACAAAAAAGAGACTAGGGTATTAAAGTTGGCCCATGGGTTGGATGTGAACCATTCCGTGCACAAGGCCATGGTTAGGATGGGGGAAGACCTAAAAGAACTGTCCAAGGGTCAACTAAGGGTGGAAATCTATCCCAGCCAACAATTGGGAACCGAACGGGAATGTCTGGAACTGCTTCAGATTGGAAGCTTGGACATGACCAAGGTGTCCGTTGGGGTCATGGAGAATTTTGCCCCCAAGATGAAGGTCTTGGGGTTGCCGTTTCTGTTTAGGGATAGGCAGCATTCCTTTCAGGTCTTAGATGGATCCATTGGTCAACAATTATTGGATGAGGGCACGGATTATTGGCTCAAGGGATTGGGCTATTATGATGCGGGCAGCCGAAGCTTCTATACCAAACAGCGGCCCGTAAATTCCCCTAAGGATTTGGAGGGAATGAAGATACGGGTCATGGAAAGTGTCACGGCCATGGAGATGGTGCGAGGTCTTGGAGGTTCGCCAACCCCTATTTCTTGGGGGGAACTCTACACCTCGTTACAACAAGGTGTTGTGGATGGCGCAGAAAACAATCCGCCGAGCTTCTACCTTTCCAGGCATTATGAGGTCTGCAAATATTATACATTGGATGAACACACCACCTTGCCAGATGTATTGGTCATGGGCACCCATATCTGGGATAGGCTATCCAAACAGGAACGGGAATGGTTAAAAAAGGCGGTAAAAAATTCAGTGACCTATCAAAGGAAACTTTGGGCAGCGGCAGAAAAGGAAGCCCTGGATGCCGTGGTCTCCGCAGGCGTGGAAGTGATTAGCCCCAATAAGTCGGATTTTCGAGAAAAGGTCATTGGCATATACGATCAGTACGATAAGGATTCAGAATTTTATGAATTGATTGAAAAGATCAGGAACACAAAATAGTTGGGTATGAAAGAGAAGGTGGATAGGATTTTGGGAATGGTTTTGGTAGTGATCATGGGGGTGATGGTGGTCAATGTCCTTTGGCAGGTTTTTAGCCGTTACATCATTGGCGTTCCCAGCTCATTTACCGACGAACTTGCCCGTTACCTCATGATTTGGGTCGGGATATTGGGAGCCGCTTACGTTTCAGGGAAAAAAATGCACGTGGCCATAGATGTACTACCCTCACGGTCTGGGAAACGGACCCAGAAGAAATTACGGGTCATGGTGTATGGTTTAATCATCCTTTTTGCCCTTTTTGCCATGGTTATGGGAGGGAGCAGGTTGGTGTACATAAGCTATCTCTTGGGCCAAAGATCACCAGCATTACAGATTCCATTGGCATTGGTCTACACCGTGATTCCGATTAGCGGATTGCTCGTCATCTATTATAAGATCAATGATTTAAAGCACAATTGATATGGCAGAGTATATTCCCGTAATGGTGTTGGTCTTAAGTTTTGTGTTGTTCTTATCCATAGGAACGCCGGTGGCATGGAGCATTGCCTTGTCTTCCTTATTGACCATGTTGGTCAGTATTCCCTTTTTCCCCGCCTTAACTACGGTTTCACAACGTATGGCGACAGGTTTGGACAGTTTTGCCCTGTTGGCGATTCCTTTTTTTATTTTATCCGGACAATTGATGAACAAGGGTGGGGTGGCCCATCGCCTTATTGCTTTTGCAAAGACTTTGGTGGGGGCACTGCCCGGTGGTTTGGCCTTGATCAATGTTATTGCGGCCATGCTTATGGGGGCCATTGCAGGATCGGCCATGGCCTCGGCCTCGGCCATGGGAAGCATCTTGGGTCCCGAAATGGAAAAAGAAGGCTATTCCAAGGAGTTTGGTGCCGCTGTGAACATTACCTCGAGCACAACGGGTTTGGTAATACCACCAAGTAATGTATTGATCGTGTATTCTTTGGCCAGTGGCGGGGTTTCCATAGCCGCACTGTTCTTGGCCGGCTATATCCCAGGCATTTTAACGGGGCTTTTTCTCATGATCGTGGCATCGGTTTGGGCAAAAAAGAAAAAATATAAGGTAGGCAAACGGAGTAGTCTTAAAGAGGTGGGCAAGACCTTTGTGGATGCCTTTCCAAGTTTAATGCTCTTGGTGGTGGTCATTGGGGGTATTGTATCTGGAATTTTCACCGCCACAGAGGCGTCTGCGATAGCGGTGTTGTATTGCTTGGTATTGGGCTTTGTTTACAAAGAGATTAAATGGAAGAATCTTCCCAATATCCTATTGGACTCATCTTCCACTACGGCCATTGTCATGTTGTTGATCGGTGCTTCTATGAGCATGTCCTGGGTGATGTCTTATGAGAATATTCCCCAAGATATCAGTGCTACCTTGTTGGGATTGAGCGATAATCCCATCGTTATTCTGTTAATCATCAATTTACTGCTTTTGTTTGTTGGGATTTTTATGGATATGACCCCGGCGGTATTGATTTTTACCCCAATATTTTTGCCCATTGTGACCAAATTGGGCATGGATCCCATCCATTTTGGTATCATCATGGTGCTTAACCTTTGTATAGGTTTGTGCACCCCTCCCGTGGGGTCGGTCTTGTTTGTTGGGGTCGGTGTGGCCAACACCACCATTGAAAAAGTGGTAAAACCTTTGGTTCCGCTTTTTCTGGCCATGATATTGGCGTTATTTTTGGTCACCTATTTTCCGGAATTAAGTTTATGGTTGCCCAAAGTTTTTGGGGTATAAAAAAGTAGAAAATGATAGCACTCAATCGAGAAAATGTAGCTGTTGGCACAGAAAAGCCATTGAAAGTCCTTCAGTTTGGGGAAGGAAACTTTCTCCGTGCCTTTGTGGATTATGCCATTCACAAGTTAAATGAAGAACAAAATTTTGATGCTGGTGTGGCCGTTGTGCAGCCCATTGAAAGAGGGATGGTGGATATGCTGAACGATCAGGATGGACTTTATACACTTTTCTCCAATGGGGTGGAAAATGGAAATCAGGTTCAGGAAAAACACCTGATCAGCTGTGTTCAAAAAGGAGTGGATCCCTATAGCGATTTTGGGGCATACATTTCCTTGGCAAAGGAGGAAGCATTGCAATTTATCATTTCCAACACCACCGAAGCTGGGATAGCCTTTGATGAAAACGACCGGATGGATATGGCACCCCCCAATTCGTTTCCTGCCAAACTTACCATATTGTTGTATGAACGATATCGACATTTTGACGGGGCCAAGGACAAGGGATTGACCATTATTCCCTGTGAGTTGATCAATTACAATGCCGATACCCTAAAGTCGATTATCCTACAATACATTGATACTTGGAATTTGGAGGAAGGGTTCAAAACATGGGTCAACCACTATAACTCTTTCCACAATACCTTGGTGGACCGCATTGTGCCAGGTTATCCCAAAGATGATATTGAAGCTTACCATAAAAAGTTGGCGTATAAGGACAATCTCATAGTAACCTCGGAACATTTCTTTCTATGGGTCATTGAAGGGGATGATGATTTACGCGACAAACTCCCATTCCACAAAACCAATTTGGATGTGAAGATTGTTGCGGATATGCAGCCCTATCGTACTAGAAAAGTACGTATCTTAAATGGCGCGCACACAGCCATGGTGCCCCTGTCCATTTTATATGGCAACCAAACAGTGGAGGAAACCCTTGAAGATGACTTTACGGGAGCCTTTATCAATACCGCCATTTTTAAAGAGATCATTCCAACATTGGAACTGGATGAGGCCGAACTGAAAGAATTTGCAAATGCAGTGTTGGATAGGTTTAGAAATCCGTTCATTAGGCATGAGTTGGCCAGTATTGCCCTAAATTCATTTTCAAAATTCAAGGTACGGGTATTGCCAAGTCTCTTGCAGTACCAGAACACCTTTGGGCAACTTCCGCTTCGATTGACATTTGCATTTGCCTGTTTGCTCCGTTTTTATAAGGGGGAATGGAAAGGTAGAAAGCTTCCCATAGAGGATGCCGCTGCCATTCAGGAACATTTAGCGGAGCTTTGGGCGCAGGGCGATATCAAGCATTTGGTCAAAGAGGTACTTTCCAATGAGACCTATTGGGAATACGATCTAAACCAAATTGAAGGCTTGGCCAGTGCCATGGCCATCGCTTTGGAAGCCATAGAAGAAAAGGGTGTGGAAAAAGGGTATGAATATTTTGAAGAAGAACTTATATCTTGAAGTATGCAGAAATTGATTCGGGTACATCCAGAGGATAATGTAGCTATCGCCTTGACCAATTTGGAAAAAGGAGACAAAATATCTTTTGAGGGAGAAGAACTTACCATTCTTTCCCATACCAAAGCCAAGCATAAGATTACTTTAGAGGAACTTTCCGAAGGAAGCCAAATAACCATGTACGGTGTCTTGGTGGGCACAGCTAACCAAACCGTGGGAAAAGGAGGTTTGCTCACCACAGAAAATGTGGTACACCAAAGTACACCGGCCAAGGAAAAGACCCATACCATTTCTTGGACTCCCCCAGATGTATCCAAGTGGCATGACCGTACATTTATGGGTTATCCACGTAACGATGGACAGGCAGGGACGGCCAACGTTTGGCTCTTTTTTCCCTTGGTATTCTGTGAAAACCGAAATATCCAACATCTAAGGGATGTCTTTGAAAAGGAACTCTATGTAGAGGAAGTGAATGAGCAGCGACACTTGCTGCGCAACCTCATTAACGGGAACAGTACTGGAGAGGTGGCCCCTAAAGAAGGAAAACCCGTTTTTGGGAATATAGAGGTAAAGTTTATCACCCATCAGGGAGGATGCGGCGGTATACGGCAAGATGCCGAGCTCTTGGCCAAGTTACTGGCCGGTTATGTGAACAATCCCAATGTGGCCGGGGCCACGGTGTTGGGACTGGGGTGCCAAAACCTGGAGGTTTCAATTTTTAAGGAAGCCCTTCATACCATCAACCCTAATTTGGACAAACCTGTTTTAATCTATGAACAGCAGCAAATGGGTACCGTTGACCATATGCTGAACACCATTATCAAAGATTCCTTTGAAGCCATAAAAAAGGCAAACGACGTACAAAGAGAGGCCGTGCCATTGTCCAAATTAAAACTGGGACTGGAATGTGGGGGCTCCGATGGATTTTCAGGTATTTCGGCCAATCCAGCCTTGGGTTGTGTGTCCGATATGCTTGTAGCCTTGGGAGGTTCGCCCATCCTTTCTGAATTTCCAGAGTTGTGTGGCGTGGAACAAGAATTGGCCAACAGATGTGTGGATGATGCCAAGGCCGATAAATTTCTGAAATTGATGAAGGCCTATGAAAAATCGGCTGTGGCAGCGGGTTCCGGATTTAATATGAACCCCTCTCCGGGGAATATCAAGGACGGCTTGATCACCGATGCCATGAAATCTGCCGGTGCGGCCAAGAAAGGGGGCAGTTCCCCTGTCACCGATGTGTTGGACTATGGGGAATATGTGACCGAGCCGGGCTTAAATTTACTGTGTACCCCGGGCAATGATGTGGAGAGCACCACCGGTATGGTGGGCTCAGGAGCCAACATCGTAGCCTTTACCACCGGGCTTGGAACACCCACCGGCAACCCCATTGCCCCGGTGATCAAAGTTTCTTCCAATACGGAATTGGCCCAGAAAATGGCAGACGTCATCGATGTGGATATGGGGCCCATCATCAGGGGGGAAAAGAGCATTCAAGAAATGGCGGATGATTTGTTGGAGTACATCATCAAAGTGGCCAGTGGGGAACTCACCTCAAAGGCAGATGCCTTGCGCCAAGATGATTTTATCCCTTGGAAAAGAGGAATTTCACTTTAACCAATGACCAAAAAGAATTCCCCACCGCTAAACGTTGGGGAATTCTTTTTGGTCACAGGGAATGATCAGGCCATCAGATAGTGGACATTGGATACCTTCTTTAGGGTGTCGGCTGCCTGTTCGGCCGTGATGTCACGTTGTGGGTTGGCGAACATTTCATAACCGACCATAAATTTCTTTACCGTGGCAGACCGTAACAATGGGGGGTAGAAGCTCATGTGAAAATGCCACTCCGGACGGTCCTTTTTATCCGTAGGGGCCTGATGGATACCCGCCGAATATGGAAAGGAGGTTTCAAAGATGTTATCGTATCTAATGGTCAGTTGTTTGATGCAGTCGGCGAAGGCCTTCTTTTCCGAAGCTGTCATTCCAGTAATGTCCGGAATCCGCCTTTTTGGGAGGATCATGGCCTCGTAGGGCCAAACCGCCCAATAGGGTACCAAGGCCACAAAATATTCATTGGTGTAGATAACCCGTTCGTCTAGTTCCAGTTCCTGGGCAACGTAGTCTTCCAAGATACTTTTTCCATTTTTTTCCCAGTAGTTGGAAAAATGGGTCATTTTTTTCTGCACTTCTTGTGGAATACTGCTTTGTGCCCAGACCTGCCCATGCGGATGGGGGTTGCTGCACCCCATGATATCTCCCTTGTTCTCAAAAATTTGAACATGGTTTATGCGTTCCAATGCGCCCAGTTCGGCATATTCCTTTTGCCAAAGGGAGACCACGTCCTCAATATCGCTTTCCTCCATCAAGGGCAGTGTAAGGGAATGGTCCGGGGAGAAACAGACCACCTTGCATATTCCAGATTCAGACTCGGCCTTTAACAAGCCGTTTTCATAGGTCTGGTGCTCCACATTGTCCAGCAGTGCCGAGAAATCATTGACAAACGAATAGGGTTTTTCATACTTGGGGTTGATGGCCCCACCGGCACGTTCATTGCCCGGGCATAAATAACAGTTTGGGTCATAGCGCTCTTTTTGCACATGGGCCACTTTTTCTGTTTTTCCCTGCCAGGGCCGCTTGGTTCTATGGGGCGATACCAAGACCCATTCTCCGGTAAGGATATTGTGTCTTCTGTGTGGATTGTTGTTGATTTCCATGGTTTATTGGTTATTTGGCAGTATTGAGGTTCCGCTGCTGGGCAGCGCCTCAAAAGCACTTAATTTGATATTGAATTGTTTTTCATAGGCTTTGGAGGCCGCCGCGACAAAATCCTGTATGGCATCTTTTTGGATAATATTGATGGTACAGCCTCCAAAACCGCCTCCCATCATTCGTGAACCAAGAACGGAATCAAACTCCTTTGAAAACTCCACAAGAAAATCGAGTTCGGGGCAACTTACTTCGTACAGTTCGGACAATCCTTGGTGCGTTTGGTACATTAATTCCCCTAAAGTGTCCAGTTTTCCTGTTTTTAAGGCTTCCACAGCTCTTAACACCCTGTCGTTTTCTGCTATGACATAGCTGCAGCGTGTGGCTTCCCGTTCAGACATTAGGTGACGGCATTCCTCCAACATTTCTGGGGTTACATGCCTTAATGATGTAACCTTTGGATATTTTTTTTGGATATGGGCAACACCAGCTTCACAATCCGCCCTTCTCAGGTTGTATTCACCAGAAGCCAGACTATGGGCTACATTGGTATTCATCATGAGTATTTTATAATCCCCTAGGTTAAAGGGGATGTGCTCGTGGTCAAGCGATTCACAGTCCAGCAAGATTAGATGGTCCTTTTTGCTCATGACGGAAGCAAACTGGTCCATGATGCCACATTTGGTACCCACATAGTTATGTTCGGCATCCCTGGAAAGTTCCACGATATCCAATTTGGAAAGGTTGAGTTGAAAAAGTTCGTTGAGACCAAAGGCCAGGCCACATTCCAAAGCAGCTGAAGAGCTTACGCCAGACCCCACGGGCACATGGCTTGTAATGGAACACTCAAAGCCTTCAAGACCGGTAACGCGTTTTTGGATTTCATGGATGACACCCAGTACGTAATTTTCCCAGCCTAACTTGCTGGGAGCAATGTTCCTGAGGTCAAAATTCAATCCTTGCTCAAAACCAATGCTGTACACCCGGCAGTTGTTGGGCGACCCATTCCTTCGGAATTTAAAGATGATCTTTTTGTCAATGGCCGTGGGCAGCACATGTCCCATGTTATAGTCCACATGTTCGCCAATGATATTGATTCGGCCAGGGGAGGCTATCGTCAATTCTGGGGTAAAATCTATCATAAAGTCCATTATCACTTAAATTTATTTGTTGATGTCATTGTCCTTTTATTCTTTGTCCTGAATGTTCCAGTTCTATTTGCTCCAACATTTCCTCCATTTCCATCACTTGCTCCGGATGTTGTTCGGCTACGTTAGAAAGTTCCGAAGGGTCTTGGTCCAAATTGTAGAGTTGCACGGTGTTCGCCCCGCCAGAACGAATCTGTTTTGAAGATTCTATCCATTTTGGAGCTCCTTTCTTATGGGGTTTTATATACTTCCAAGGGCCTTTCCTTAAACTTAGGGTAAATGATTCCTCCACAAGAAATTCCCTGCCCTTATGGGTTTTGCCCAAGAGGTCGTCCAATAGGTCTTGGCTGTCCATGGCTTCATTTTTGGCAACCTCCTGTCCTACCAACTGGGCCAGAGATCGGTATAGATCTACTTGAGAGAACAGGGCATTTGTGGTATTGGGGACTATGGTGTTTGGCCAATAGGCAATGGTTGGCACCCGGGTGCCTGCTTCCAAAGCACTGTATTTTCCTCCGCTGTACGGCCCTGACGGGGTATGGTTTCCCAAACGGGCAACGGATTCATCGGCGTAGCCGTCGTACAAAACGGGGCCGTTGTCGCTGGAAAATATTATCAAGGTCTGCTCTTCTAGGCCTTCACTTTTTAGAAAATCAACTACCTGTCCAGTACACCAATCCATTTGGGCAATCACATCCCCTCTTACCCCCATTTCCGTAGCTCCTTTAAAGCTATCGTTGGGAAGTCTTGGCACATGGATGTCGTGGTAGGATACATAAAGGAAAAACGGATTGTCCTTGTTTTTCTTGATGAAGTCCTTGGATTTTTGGGTCAAGATATCGGGAAAGTCCTCATCTACCCAAAGCGCCTTTTCCCCACCTTTCATATAACCGATCCGGCTAATGTTGTTCACAATACTTCCGCTATGCTGTCCGTCTGCTTTTTGGGTCATTAGTTCCGGGTTGGTCTTACCCGTGGGCAAGACCCCAAAATCTTTTTTGTAGCTCACGGAAATGGGGTCTGTTGCCTCCAGATTAACAACCTGCTGGTTTTCCAGGTACACGGTGGGCACCCTGTCACCGGTGGCGGGAATAAGGAAACTGTACCCAAATCCTACTTCCTTGGGCCCGGGAGACACTCGCTCGTTCCAATCTACCTGTCCATTTCCAAGACCAAGGTGCCATTTGCCCACTATTCCGGTGCTATAGCCCGCTTTTTGTAACATTTTGGGCAGGGTGGGCTCATTGGGATCGATCAATAGGGGAGCATCGCCTTCAAGAATTTTTACTTTGTTCCTAAAAGCATAGTTTCCTGTAAGGAGTGAATATCGGGAGGGGCTACAGGTGGCCGCGCTGCTATGGGCATCGGTAAAGCGGAGCCCCCCTTTGGCCAAATTATCAATATTTGGGGTCTTTACCTGGGTTGCTCCATAGGCACCCACATCACCATAGCCCAGATCATCCACATAAATGATGACGATATTGGGTTTTGTTGGGGCAACGCCCGATTCTGGACTATCTTTTGTTGCTTTCTTGTCCACACAACCGCAAAGGATTACGTTAAGGGCAATGGCCACTATGGAGACTCGCATAGAAATTTATTTTTGTTGGGTCAACTTTTTATGGTTCTTCATGGCCGAGGGGCTTTTATATTGTACCGGAAGGTTTTGCATTAAGCGTTCATGGATGTGATGGGTAACATCCATCCATTCCCTACTTTCCCCCCAAGCGGGAGACCTTAATTCCGACTCCCAAGCTTTTAGGGCCCTAAGCAGTTGTCCGTGGGTTTCAGGTTGTTCTTTGGAGAGGTCGTTTGTCTCCCCCAAATCATTTTTTAGATTGTACAGGACATTGCCATAATCTTGGAGTTTAATGAGTTTGTGGTCGCCCTGCCTTACGGCACTTTCCTCCAATTTTCGCCAGTATAATTCTTTGTGTGGATTGCCTTTGGCATTGCCTTTTAGATAGGGGAGAAGGTCAACACCATCCCATTGGAGCGAATCTTCTTTGGGTATTCCTGAAGCGGCCAACGAAGTCGCAAAAATATCCAGGGAAGAGGTCAACCCATCAAAGGCGTCCCTTTTTTGTATTTCCTTGGGCCAACTTACCACAAATGGCACCCGGTGTCCTCCTTCGTACTTATTCCCCTTCCAGCCTTTTAACGGGCCATTTGTAGAGGAGTTGTTGTGGGCCCCACCGTTATCGCTCAAAAAGAAAATCAATGTGTTGTCTGCAATGCCAAGATCTTTAAGGCGGTCTCTCAGTTTTCCTATGTTCTCGTCCAAAGACCAGGTCATTGCTGCCAATTTTTGTCTTGGATGATCTTTGTATTTCTGTAAGTCTTCTTCTTTGGCCTCCATAGGGGTGTGTACGGCATTGTAGGCCAAATACATAAAAAACGGCTGGTCCTTGTATTGCTCAACATAGTTTACCGAAGCATCCCCGAGGACATCGGTCATATAGCCATCAAAGATTTCGCGTTCCCCGTTGTGCTGCAACATTCGGTATTCGCTGGGGTTCTCTATTGGAAAATAGGACCTACTACCGGTAAGGAACCCATAAAACTCGTCAAAACCGCGATTGTTGGGGTGGTCACTGGGAGTACCCCCCAAATGCCACTTGCCAAGGGCTACGGTCTTATATCCGTTATCCTTGAATACTTGGCCCATGGTCACAACATCATCGGCAAGTCCTACATCCCCGCTGTTTTTATCGCCAGTTCCGTTGGCTTCAAAACCAAATCGCTGCTGGTATTTTCCAGTGATGATTCCTGCTCTGGAGGGGGCACAGACCGTTGCGCTCACATGGGCATCGGTAAAGATGACCCCATCTTGGGCCAGGGCATCAATGTTTGGGGTTTCAAGGTCTTTACTGCCCATGAAGCCAAAATCCATATATCCTGCGTCATCGACCAGTATGACAATAATATTCGGTTTGTCATGGGTTTCCACCTTTGCCCCAGGGGTTGGTTTGCAGGAAATGAAAATCGATAAAAGAACCAATACACCTACTCGTTTCATCGTTACTTTTCTTTTTTGGACCACTTTGGGTCATATGTTGGGTTCAACTCTTGGGGAACCGGAGCATTCATTGCATTGCGCACCACCTCCATTTTGTTGAGTAGGCGCTTGCTGATATCAGGATAAATTTTGGCCAGATTGTGCTCCTCTCCCATATCCTCTTCTAGATTATATAGTTCCAGACCATTGTCCTCAAAGTATTGGTGCAGTTTCCATTTACCGGAAATCAGCACAGAACCGGGTCTTGTTCTAAATAAGGGATCCCTTCCATCATCCGTTTTTACATTGTAAGCCTGTAAATAGATGGGGAAGTGAAAGAACAAATCGCGATCGGGCAATTCTTTTTCGCTAAACAGTGGCAGTAAGGACTGGCCGTCCAGTATGTCGTTGGTCATTTGGCTGTTGGAAAGTTCCATAAAAGTGGGATAGAAATCCAGATTGGATATGGGGGTTCTGTTCTTGCTTTTGGGCGTTATTTTTCCTTTCCAGGCCATAATGAAGGGAACTCGAATACCTCCCTCATAATAGGACCCTTTTCCAGCCCTTAAGGGGTCTTGGTTACTAATGTCCCTTATGCCCCCATTATCTGAGGTGAACACCACCAAGGTGTTTTCCAGTAGCTGGGCATTTTCCAAATAGTCCAGAATGGCCCCAATGTTTTTATCCACGGTTTCCACCATACCGGCATAAGTGGCATTGTTTTGAAAGGGATTGCCCAGGGATTCGTATTTTTCCTTTAGAAGGTCCGTGGTCTCAAGTGGGGTGTGTACGGCATAGTAGGGGAGGTACACAAAAAAGGGATTTTGTTTGTTTCCCTTCATAAAATTGATAGCTTCTGTGGTCAATCTATCCGTCAAATTTTCCCCAATGGGGGCGTCTTTGAGATCTTTTAGGTTGTAGGGGGAAAAGTATCCTTTTTTTCCGGGGTTGCCACGGTGTTCACCGCCAACATTGACATCAAAACCTTGGGTACGGGGGTCTTCACCCAAATGCCATTTACCAAATGAACCGGAGGCATATCCGGCCGATTTGAGCATCTCCGCTATGGTGATGATGGAATCGGCCAGTATTTTTGTGTTCGGAATTGGAATAAGCTTCCGGCTCTTTTTATGGCCCCTATCGGAATTGCCCACCGTGTAAATACCATGTCTTGGGGTGTTTTGGCCACTCAAAAGACAGGCCCTACTAGGGGCACAGTTGGCAGCACCCGCATAGCCATTGGTAAAGGTCATTCCCATTTTGGCCAATCGGTCAATATTTGGGGTTTCATAGAAGGTACTGCCATAAACGCTGGTGTCCATCCATCCCAAATCATCTACATTGATATATACAATATTGGGTTTGGTCCCTTGCAGTGGATCAGGGTTGTGGGATCCACTTGCTGGCTGTGGCCTGTTGAGGCAACTAGCTAAGGCAAAAAGGGACACTATGGACAAGAAACGTAGGCTCATCATCTTGTTGTTGATAGTTCTAAATCTTTTTTGGTCCAATCAGGGTTGGGCTGTAAAGCCCTATCATAGTTAAAGGAAACCCAGTTTGTGAGCAAGGATTTGAGTTCTTCCGCTTTTTGGGGATGGGAAGTTGCCAAATTTTTTGTCTCACCAATGTCCTCTTTTACATTGTAGAGTTCATACACATCCAGTTCAAGGTCGTGTATGAGTTTAAAATCTCCCAATCTAACAGCACTGGAAGGATTGCCGCCCTGGTTGCCGTAATGTGGATAATGCCAGAACAAGGGGCGTGCTTCAATAGAGGCCGATTCCCTAAGCAACGGTTTTAGGCTTATGCCATCAATGTCCAAGGTGTCTATTTTGGAAATTTGGGCATAATCCAGTATGGTTGGATAAAGATCGGCGCCGGTTACCGGCTCATTTTTGATGATACCCGTGGTCTGGTGGGGTTCTTTGATGATAAAAGGAACCCGTATGCCCCCTTCGTACATCCAGCCTTTACCTCTGGCCAATGGCAGATTGGAGGTTGGGGAACCTTCTTTGGTAGAAAGGCCACCGTTGTCTGAAATAAAGGCGATCAGGGTGTTGTCATATTGACCGGTTTCCTTTAAATGCTGGATAATTCGGCCTATGTTATCATCTAGGGATTTGACCATGGCGGCGTAGGTGGGATGCCCTTGGAGGATTCGTTCCTTAAAATTTTTGGGGTTCCCCGTTGCCGCTAGCATCCAGTCTTGATTGGATAAAAATTCTTCGGTCGGATCCACTCCCAGTTCTTCCCTTTTTTCCCGGTAAAGTTGAATTTCTTCCTCTTTTGCCTGAAAAGGCCCATGTACCAAATAATAGGAAAGGCAGACAAAAAACGGTTTGTCCCCTTTTTTGGCTTGAATGATGTTGAGGGTTTCATCCGTGAGTCGGTCGGGCAAATATTCGTTTTCAGGGCCGTCGGACAGGCGGGGGTTGCCATAGGGGGAGAAATACCCGTTGATTTGTTTTCCTGTGTTCGGGCGTCCCATTTTCCATCCGGCAAGGTTAATGTCGTACCCTTGGTTTTCTGGCCAGAACTCTTCGGTTTCGCCCAAGTGCCATTTACCAATGAAAGCCGTATGGTAGCCTCCTTCCTTCAATCTTTCGGCAATGGTGACTTCTTCCGATTTCATTTCGTAATCGGTGTCGGGTACGATCCAACGATCATTGGGCGTGGTGCCCTGATATGCCTTTCTTCCCTTTATCCAGTCTGTAACCCCTGTCTTTACAGGATATTTACCGGTTTGGATACTGGCCCTTGATGGGGAACAAACAGGACAATTGGCATATCCGTCTGTAAATTTTGTGGCATGATTGGACAATTCATCCAAATTAGGGGTATCATAAAAGCTACTTCCGTTCACTCCCAAATCGGAATACCCGAGGTCATCTGCCACAATCAGCAGGACATTGGGTTGTTCCATGTTTTCTGCGATGGGATTCTCCTTCTGCTGCTTACAGGACAGGCACAAAAGGACCAATAATACTTTTAAAATGTGTTTCATTCCTAAATTTTAAGTTCCCGCATCCAATACCCCACCATGTCTTCTTCGGTATAGTCTTGTGGTAGGCCCCGTTTCTTTAAAAATAAAGCCTTTCGTCTCATCGCCTCTTTATGGGCGGCGTCAATCTCTTTTTCATCCTCTGGGTAGATTCCCTTGTCGTTTGTGTTTACCCAATTTGTTAAAACCTGTCTGTATTGTAACAGTTGGTCATGGTATGCCGGGTCATTGGCCAGATTGTGTACCTCATGTGGGTCACTGGTCAAGTCATATAGCTCTTCCGCGGGGCGTTCATTGCCCATAAACTGCCTTTGCACTTCATTGAGCACTCCCTGTTTGTATAAAAGTTTCATTAGGGGTCGTGCGGGATAGCGCATGTCCTTGTAGACATTGGGCTGGGTATACGGTCTGTCTGGATAATAGTTTTTAATGTATTTGAATTGCTTGTCACGTACCGCACGAATCCTGTCCACGGTCTCGTCCCTTCTATCCCTCATGGTGAATAGGTACTCCCTTTCCTTGGATTCGTCAAGAAAGTTCATGCCCTGCAGGTGGTCGGGAACCTCAATACCTGCCAAATGCATGCTGGCCACGGGAATATCGATATTGCTGACCAACACATCAGATATCGAGCCGGCCCCTTTTCCATCTGGCCACCTGACCATAAGTGGGGTATTGGTGCCGGAATTGTACAAAAATTGCTTGGCCCTAAGATGGGGTCTGCCCTGATCCCCAAAAAAGAAGACAACAGTGTTCTCCAGAATACCCTCCTCCTTAAGCGATTTCATGATTTCCCCCACTCGTTGGTCCACCAATTGAACAGTCTCCAGATATAGTGCCCAGTCCTTTTTGAGCAAGGGATGGTCCGCATAATAGGGGGGAAGAACAAGGCTATCGGCTGTTATGGGGTGGTTCCCATCTTCATGAAAGGGCCTGTGGGGCATAAAAATTTGAATCTGGGAAAAGAAATTGCTGCCTTTGGGCCGGGTACTCCAATGCCCTCCCTGATACATTTCCTTGGCATCGTACTTAAAGTTGTAATCGGTTTTTCCGCCCCGGCTATCTTTTTTGCCATTACCATTGGTCACAAAATATCCTGCTTCCTTAAAATAGGAGGTTATGGGTACTATACCCTTGGGCAACGGATTTTTAAAACGGGTGCGGTGCTGGTGAACATTCAGGGTCACGGGGTACATCCCGGTAATGAGGCTAGATCTACTGGGGGAGCATACCGCGGTCACTGTGTTGAGGTTGGTGTACCTTACCGATTCCGATGCAAGCTTGTCCAGATTTGGGGTGTGCACGTAGGGATTTCCGTAAGCGCCCAGGTCAACTCCTAGGTCATCTGAAACGATCCATAGGATATTGTAGGGCTTTGATTCTTCTGTTGGTGCAGATTTCTTGCATCCCAAGCTCATGGCCAAAAGAATGAGTAAGATGATGGTGTTCCTCATTTTTTCTTTTTGTTTAACCTAGGATGAAATTCCAGTTTAAAATTGGGGTCAACTGTTCTGCTGCTCGTCAAGATGTCTTCCAGTTCTGCCGCCAAAACCGGATTTTCGCTGGCGAGATTGTTTTCCTCTCCCGGATCTTCCAAGATGTTATACACCTCAAGGGGTTGGTCCAAAAATTTAACGGCCTTCCATTGGTCTTTTCTAATGGCCTGTATGGGGCCTTGCCATTCATTAAACTCCCAATACAAGGATTGGTGTTTTTGTTGCTCCCCAGTCTTGCCCAATAAGGTGGGCAGGTACGAAATCCCATCTATATTTTCCAGGGAGGGACTTGTTCCCGCAAGCTCACAGGCCGTGGGCAAAAAATCCCAAAAAGCGGCTATGTGGTCCGAACTGCTGCCCTTTTTTATTTTTCCGGGCCACCAAGCAATAAAAGGAACCCTAATGCCTCCATCGTAAAGGTCACGTTTGTGGCCCTTGAACTCTCCATTGCTGTCAAAAAAGCCCCTGTCGTATTCATGCCCATTGTCACTGGTGAACAGGACCAGGGTGTTTTCGTCAATTTCCAGTTCCGCCAACAGTTCCAGAATCCTGCCAACATCCGCATCCATTCTACTTACCATACCGGCATAGGTAGCGTTGCCGTCCTCATCGTGTTGGTAGCCTCCCTTTCGTGATTTCAGGGTGCGTTCTTCCCATCCCAAATTTTTATAGGGAGCCTTGGATTCTTCAGGCACTTCCAATTCGTAATGGGGAATGGTATAGGCAAGGTAAAGGAAAAAAGAGGTGTCCTTTTGTTTTTGTATATACTCCAATGCCTCTTCTGTGATAAGGTCATGCGAGTATTTCCCCTCCTTTTCGTGCACCTTGTTCTTTGTGCTTATGGGGGTGTTGTCCCTATACAGCGTATCGGGATAGTAATGGTGCGCTGTCTTGTGTTTTCTATAGCCAAAGAAATGGTCAAACCCTTGGTTGAGTGGCATGCTCGCAAGGCTGGATTCTGCCAGTCCCCATTTTCCCACAATAGCCGTTTGGTAGCCAACGCGTTTTAATTCTTCGGCGATGGTAACATCTTCTGGCTTTAAATCTACCGCCTTGCCCGTGGAAGTCCATCTGGGATTGCCCCTTACCGTGGCATGGCCCGTATGGAAGCCGGTCATAAGAACGGCCCTTGAGGGCATGCATACCGTGGAACCAGCATAATGCTGGGTGAACCGCATGCCATTGGCGGCCATTTTATCGAGTTGCGGGGTCCTTATCTTGCTTTGTCCATAGGCCCCCACATCGCCATATCCAAGATCATCGGCCATGATGAGGATTATGTTGGGCTTTTGGGCTTTTACGACTTTCTGGGGTTTGGGTTTGCAGGAATTGAACCCGATCAGCAATATGCTGAAGAAAGCCAAGAAATGATGTGCGCTACGTTTGGGTTTCATGTCCATGGGTTAGTTAACGGGAGCGATAATGTATTGAAAGCTCATGTTCTTTGGTGGTATCTGATATTTGTTATGTGGCATTCTTCCCCAACTGTTATCACCACCGACACCCATTTGCTTGTGGTCTATATTGATGTTGACCAAGTCCCTTTCCTTAATATCGGTGGTATGTCGCTGTTGTTTGGAGGCTCCAGCGTCAAAATCCTCGTTCAACTGGTGGTGGGCACTGAAACCAAAACTTGTGGGGGCCGTAATTTTGATGCCCTTTCCTTCGGGATTGGTAAAGGAGACCCATCTAACATTGGTCTTATATCCATTTTCCTGGGGTCTTGAATAGGGGAAATACAAATCCCCTACCGAAGCTGTATACACGCCCAATAACGCAGCGGTATTACGATCTTGGTAATTTTCGTGTGGCCCCCTGCCGTACCATTCCGCCTTGTTGAAGGCTTTGGGAAGCTGGAGGTTGGTGCCAAAACGAGGTAGTACGGGTAATGTATCTTGAACACCGTTTAAGGACATGGCAACCAGAATTTCCCCATTTCCGTTGATGTCATATTTCATGGTTACCGTTCCACTGTCTTCGGGTATTTTGTAAGAAGCTTGAATGCTGACCTTGTTTTTCCCACTTTTCTCAATGAGCAAATCTTGGAATTGAATGTCTTGGGTGGCTTTTTTCCAGACCCCTAACTTTTCAGGCATTTTGTAACCAAAATCATTATCGGTGGTCGCCCTCCAGAAATTAGGGACAATCCCTTTCTTTATGACATTGCCGTAACCGTAATCCAAACTATGGAGGGAACCATCGGTATGGCTAAATTCCAAAGTAAATTTTTTCCCGCTTAGTTGAACAATACTATCCGTTTCATGCACAGTAACCTCGGCATCGACCTTGCTCTGGAACTTGGGGAAAGTGTACCCGTTTATCCCAAACTGCTCGTATGCCACAGTGTAATCTTGAGGAACTAGATCAGTACCTGTTTTGGTCTTGGCATATAGGTTTAAGAGGTATTCCTTGGATTGGTCCAAATCAGCAGGGTAGGGAACCTTCACCTTTTCTGATTGGTATGGCAGGACATTTATATTGGGTAGGATACCTTTGGCAATTTCCTTGCCATTTTCCAACAGTGTCCAGCTAAATTCAAACTGGTTCAGGTTGATAAAATCGTATTTGTTATGGATCGTTACCGAACCTTTGTCTTTTTGATCTTGTCCAAATTTGATGTACTGGTACACTTTTTTCACTTCAAAAAGGGCGGGATGGGGGGAGCGGTCCGGGTTAACGATGCCGTTTAGGCAAAAGTTTTGATCGTTTTGATAATCAAATCCACCTAGATCACCACCGTAGGCCCAATAGGTTTCCCCCGACTCAGATTCGGTCAACAGCCCTTGGTCCACCCAATCCCAGATAAAGCCACCTTGCATGATATCGTAGGATTCGATCACATCCCAGTAATCTTGCAGGTTTCCAACGCTGTTTCCCATGGCATGGGCATATTCGCATTGGATCAAGGGTCGTGTGGGATTGTTCTCAGCATACTTGATCATACTTTCAATGGACCAGTACATGGGGGCTTGTATATCGGAATTGGCATACTGCGTGGCCCCTTCATATTGGACGGGTCTTGTGGGGTCTTGTTCCTTTAACCATTCGTAGGTCTTAAAAAAGTTGTCCCCATTGCCCGCTTCGTTTCCAAGGGACCAGATAACAATACTCGGGTGGTTTTTGTCACGTTCAAACATCCTAATGGTTCTGTCCATGTGCATATTGGCCCATTCTGGTTGATAGGCAGGATGCACTTTTTGTTTTTCCAGATTATTATCCAATCCTTGGTTGGTAGCACCCATGCCATGGGTTTCTATGTTGGCCTCGTCTATGACATAGAAGCCGTATTGATCACACAAGCGATAAAAATGGGGATCCTTTGGGTAGTGGCTGCACCTAATGGCATTGAGGTTGTTTTGTTTCATGACCTCAAGATCCTTCATCGTAAGCTCCTTGGTGACCACATGACCTAGTGTTTCATCATGGTCATGAAGGTTTACGCCTTTCAGTAGGACAGGTTTGCCATTGACCAAAAACTGGTTGTTTTCTATGGCAATATGCCGAAAACCAACTTTAACCGTAGTTGCCTGTAGCGTTTTTCCGCTTTTATCCAAGAGGTTGATAAGCAGAGTGTACAAGTTGGGTTGTTCGGCATTCCACGGTTTTACATTGGCAATGGTCTTCTGAAAGGTAAGGTCGTTCTTTTCTTTTTTCAGGATTATTTTTTTAGTCTCCTCAAATACAGGCTGATCCCCGTCCAAAAGAGATACTTGGACTGTCTGTTCAACTTCCCCTTGGGTGTTGTTGTGCAATTGTAGGGCTAGTTGAAAATCACCGTCCTTATATTCGTTGTTTAGGTCGCTGGTAATGTCAAGGTCGCGAAGCGTTATCTTGTTTTGGGCATATAGGTAGACATCCCTTTCAATTCCGGATAGCCTCCAAAAATCCTGATCTTCCATATAACTGGCATCAGACCACCTCAAAACTTGTACGGCTAGGGAGTTTTGGCCAATTTTCACGTAATCGGTAATCTTAAATTCGGCAGGGGTTTTGCTTCCTTCATTATAGCCTACTTGCTCACCATTGACCCAGACGTACATGGCACCGCTCACCCCGGCAAAATGTAGGTATATATCCTTTCCATCCCATGTTTCTGGAATTTCAAAGTCCCTTTTGTAGGAGCCATTGCTATTTAGATCATGGGGAATGTGGGGCGGATTGACGGGAAACATGTACACAATGTTTGTGTAAAAAGGAATTCCGTGTCCCTTCATTTCCCAATTGGAGGGCACTTCAATAGTGTCCCAACCACCAAGGTCAAAACCATCTTCATAAAAATTTGTTGGCCGTGCCTGTACACTGTCGGCATAGTAAAAATGCCAGGTGCCATTCAGCGATGTGTATAGGGGGGAATTTTCCCAGCTATCATTTTTAAGGGCTTCTTCAACTGCGGGGTAGCTATAGAAACTCGCGGTGGGATATTCCCGGTTTATTTCAAAAATCTCAGGGTTTTCCCATTCGGGCTGCTCCCAGGCCCCGGAATGGTATATAGGTCTAGGTTTGTCTGTTTGGCATGCTATTGTTAGTAGCAATCCAAAGAGCAGTACACTTTTTTTGATAGTTTGTCCCATGTTTAAATCTATTTTCAATCCACTATTATTTCGTTGCTCCACTCGCTTGCGAAGCCATATTGATTTCTTTTCCGTAATCTGAAATATACCTGGTCTTCGCCCACATTGGGAATACGGGTCACCCCTCTGGTGCTTACCGTCACCGTTTGGGTATACTTCCCAGGGCTGTATCCGTATTTTATATCATACACATAATCATAAGGGGAGGAGGTATATCCAATGACCATGTCCTTCCCGTGCCTTAATGCTTTCCATACCGTGGGGGGCAGTTCGTCCTCGTCCTTAACAAGCGGTATCTTTTTTGACGGGGTACTTTCTCCAAAGTTGTTCAAAGCCACAATTTCATAGGTGCATTCCAGACCTTGCTTAATGGTTTTGTCCGTCACTTGGATAACATTGTTGATGGTAGGTTCGGAACTATAGGTCTT
Source organism: Croceivirga sp. (assembly GCA_965230555.1). Taxonomy (GTDB): domain Bacteria; phylum Bacteroidota; class Bacteroidia; order Flavobacteriales; family Flavobacteriaceae; genus Croceivirga. The sequence continues at coordinate 3,165,974 of OZ246014.1, read as the reverse complement.
GCCATCATAAAAGTATCGGGCCAGATATGCTGTGGCTCCGGGGACCTTGTCAAAATACAGGGCAACCCCCTTGGAAGCGGTATTCGTGTGGTTAACGATAGGTGTTCCGGGTACTTTTAGATACCATGTTGTATCCAGAACGGAATATCCTTGTGGGTCTAGTAGGTCCACCCTAACCCCACCAATGTCCTTTGTACTGGGCAGCTTGGTGGAAAAATTCATCGGGGCATCATCGGGCATGATTTTTTTCAGTGGGATGGATTTCAAGTCCCAAGACTTAAAGGCTTGGTCCAGATAACGGATTTGAAGCGTGTAGCCAGACAATGGCCTTGAGGGAACCTCCAACTTCCCTCTTGGAACCACTTCAACTTTGATTTCTTTCTTTGAAACAGAATCGACCACTAGGTTCAAGGCTTTGATAGGAGCAAATTTACGTTTAAAAGCGTAAAAAGTACGTTTTTTTTGTCTAAATGTATTAACAATGCCCCAAGGTCTGTTTTGTGACACCGGGGTTGCCCATCCCTTTCCGCCATGCCAAAAGCTTCTGTAATCGTTAAAGGTCCAAAGCGAGGCACCGATCAGGTATGGCTTTTGCTGCATCTGCTCCATCATTTTGGAAATGGGGATTATCCCTAGATTGGGATCCTCATGGTTTAGGCTGCTTCCAAACTCGCACATGAAGATGGGTTTTTGGTGCAAATCCCATGCCTTGGTGGCCTGTTTTCCCCAATTGTTATACTTGTTGAGCATGATAAGGTCGGAATAGACTACGGGATCTGTTTCTTGGTTTGACGCGGAATGGGATACATAAACGGCCAACCTGTTTGGGTCAAGTTGTTTGGCCATGGCTATGGCACCTTTTACATAGTCCATTGCTTTGGGGTTATCGTTCACATACCCAATTTCATTACCAACACTCCACCCAGCTATACTCGGGTGGTTGAATTTGTGTTTGATCATGCGTTGGAGCCATTCCTTGGGAAGGGGATGCTCTGGGTCTACCAATTTGCTCTTTCCCCATAACGATATTTCCTCAAAGGTCATGATTCCCTTTTTGTCCAAATAATCCAAGTATTCCTTGGGGAGGGGCAAATGGCTGATCCGGCAAAAGGTCACCCCCAGTTCTTTGAGCATGTCCACGTCCTCTTTAATTCTTTCAAACGGGAGCGTATTTCCGGTTACCCGATCTTCGGCCACCAGATTGAAGCCTACGGGCCTAAACGCTTCACCGTTCAGCAAAAGTTCATTGCCTACTACCTCAATTTTACGGATGCCAAAATTGGAGGTCATGCTGTGGTTTTTTCCATGCCATGACAAGCTTAGCTTGCTTTGGTAAAGTTCCGGAAAGTCAAAATGCCAAAGTTGTACCTGGGAGCGAGACAACTGTTTGCTGATCTCAACAGGGTATTCTTGGGTGTTTGGGGGAATGCTTATGGAACGATGCTCCTTGGCGATCAGTTTCCCGTCTTTTAGGATGCTGAGCGACAAAGTGGCCGGTATCTTTTCGGTAGTGGTGTTGGTTACGGCAACAGTGGTATGTACCACGGCGGATTTCTTCTTTAAGTTGGGGGTGGCGGTAATGTGCTGGTAATCTATCCTAACTTGATCCGTTACTTCCAGCCATACGGGTCTTCGGATGCCGCCCCAGTTCCAAATGGCCCCAATTTTAAATCGATTATCGACCTTTACGGTGATCCTATTGGGCTGTCCGTAGATCAAATGTTTGGAGATATCAAATTCAAAGGGCAGGAAGCCTATATGGTTTTCCCCAATCTCAACACCGTTCAGCCAAACTTTGCAGTCATTGTATACGGATTGGAATACCAAGCGCACCAGTTTGTTGGACCAATCCGGGTTGGCCTCAAAAGTGCGGGTGTACCAAGCATCGCCAACATATTCGGAATATTCATTGTAGAGGTCCCAATTGCCCGGTACCGGCATTTCATTCCAGCCTTCCGTGCCGAGTTCCTTGGAATGCCAGCCTTTGGATTCTCCTTGGCTGTAGGGGTCGGTCTTGAACTTCCAGGTGCCGTTCAAGTCTATTTTAGTTGCTGATATGGCCATAAGGGGAAGCATGGCCAACATCAAAAAGATGCACTTCTTTATCATGGTGTACTGTTTTTTTTGGGCAAGGGCCAAGATTGAACCCCGTGTTCTGCTGCCCAATGGTTGTATTTTTGTTGTAATTCCACGGCAATGGTGGTAAACTCCCCGGCAACATTCTGTAGCTCAAAGGGATCTTTGGAAAGGTCATATAATTCCCATTCCTTTTTGTGTAGGGCCACTAGTTTCCAGTTGCCCTGACGAACGGCCCTATTGCCCTCATGTTCCCAGAATAAGGTCCTGTCTGATGTGGCTGCAGTGTCTTCCAACAATGGGAGAAAACTGATGCCGTCCAACGGATCTAAGGATACCTCGTTAAAGGTTTTGGGATAGTCCACTTGGGCCAGTTCCAGACAGGTGGCCATAAAATCATTGATGTGGGCAGGTTGGTGAACCAATTTGCCTTGCTGTCCAGACAGGCCATAGGCAATCATTGGGGTGATGATGCCGCCTTCATGTTCCGTCTTCTTGAACATGCGGTACGGAGTATTGCTCACATTGTACCATTTGCCATAGGAGGCATTGGAGTTTCGGGAGCCAATGGTGGCCTCTGGAGTCCTGTTGAAATCTACACTGGCCGCACCGTTGTCCGAAAGAAAGAACACAATGGTGTTATCGGCTAGGCCTTGTTCTTCCAAGCTGTTCATAAGCCTACCGATGTTTTGGTCCAAACAATCCATCATGGCCGCGTACACGGCCATTTTACGAGCTTCTTCTTCAGGGTTTTCAAGGGAGCCCCATTCAGGAAATGTAGGTGGGGGCAGTTCAAAAGCTTCGGATAGCAATCCCAAGGATTTCTGTTTTTCCAACCGCATCTTCCTAATCGCGTCATAGCCATCTTGGTAGACCTCCATATATTTTGCAATATCAGCTTCCTTGGCCTGTAGAGGAAAGTGGGGCGCTATGTAGGGAAGGTACATAAAGAACGGCTTTTCCTTGTCCCTGTCCCGCTCCAAGTACCTTATGGCGTGATCGGTAAATGCATCGGTGGAATACCAGGTGGAATCCGGGTTGGTTTTCAGGCCGTTCCAATACACTTCCCTTTTGTAGAACTTGGAAGGATAAAAATAGATGCCTCCCCCGGCCGGGGTGCCATAAAACTGCTTAAAACCGTTCATGTCGGGCCATTTTAGCCGTTCCTTACCCAAATGCCATTTGCCGGAAAGGAAGGTGTCGTACCCATTGGCACCCAAGAGCGAGGCAATGGTAACACTCTTTTCGTTAAGATAACCTTGATATTCGGGAAGGTCGGACTTGTCCGTGTCCATATGTCCCACGCCGGCATCCCATTGGTATTGCCCAGTGAGGAGACTAGCCCTTGAGGGGCAACATCTTGAGGTGTTGTAAAAATTGGTGAACAATACGCCTTCGCTGGCCATTTTGTCCAGATTTGGTGTGGCAATCTCACTGCCTGTGCAACCTAGATCGGAATAGCCCATGTCATCGGCCAAGATGATGATGATGTTGGGGGGTGTCCACTGGGGATTATTGTTGCAACCATACAGTGCCAATAGCAACATCAGGCCTCCAAGGCGTGCCATCTGCTCAATTCTCTTCATTGTTTTTTAGATAATCGTTCATTTCCTTAAAAGAGTTGAAGCGGGGCGCCCGCCCCTCGATCAAATCCTTGTATCGATATTTCTTGAATTCCAACCATTGTTTCTGGCCTTGCCATAGGGGTGGTTCAAGTTCCGATTCCCAGTCGGATAGTTGCTGTTGTATGGAATCAAAAAGCATGGTTTTATGGTCCATAAGGTTTGTTTTTTCCCCAATGTCCGCCTTTAGGTCATAGAGGGCCGTATCTACTTTCTTTGCGGTCACAATTTTGTAATGGCCATCCCTGGCCGCTGTCCATGGGCCAATACGCCAAAACAGGCTTTTGTGCGGATTTCCTTTTTTGGTGCCCGTGGCATAGGGCAAGAGGTCTACCCCATCCAAGGGTTTGCCGTGGTAGTCCTTGATGTCCAATGCAGACAAAATGGTGGGAAAAACATCCAAGGTAGACGTAAGGCCATGGCATAGGGTTCCTTGTTTTACATGTCCCTCATAATATAGGATCATGGGGATTCGGTGTCCCCCTTCAAATTCATACCCTTTGGTACTTTTAAGGGGCAGGTTACTGGATTGGTTGCTGCCCGTGGGGCCACCATTGTCGCTAAAGAAGAAGATTAAGGTGTTGTCCAAGAGTTTTTCCTCTTTTAATTTGTTGATGACATTTCCAACACTTCGGTCCATGGCCCAGGTCATGGCCGCCAGTTTTTGGCGGGGATGGTCCTCAAAAATGGCCATGTCCTCATCAGTAGCCTGCATTGGGGTGTGCACTGCATTGTAGGAGAGAAAGGCAAACCATGGATTTTCTTTGTTCTTTTCTATAAAATCAATGGTTTTGTCGCCGAGGACATCCGTAAGATATCCTTCAAAATTCAGGTATTCCCCATTGAACTGCATGGCGGTTCCCCGACCGGGCCTATCGGCATTCTGGTTGGCAAAATAAGGACGATGCCCCCCTAAAAAACCATAAAATTCATTAAAACCTCTTTGGTTGGGGTGGTAGGCTTCAGTATCTCCCAAATGCCATTTTCCAAAGATGCCAGTGGCATAGCCCTGTTCTTTTAGAATATCGGCAATGGTGGTTTCCGATGGATCCATGCCAAGACCTTTTGGTGGGGAATTGTTTTCGTGTCCGAACCTTTGTTGGTACCTGCCCGTAAGCAATCCTGCCCGTGAGGGACTACAGACCGATGCTGAGGTGTGGGCATCGGTAAAAACCATCCCATTTTTGGCCAGTAAATCTATATTCGGGGTTTTAAGGTCCGTTTCTCCCATAAATCCGAAATCAGCATAACCTGCATCATCTGCCAAGATGATGAGGATGTTTGGTTTTTCGGGTTGTTTTTTAGCCTTGTCGGGGGTGCATTCCAAGAGGATGGCCCCAAATAATATGATGATGGCTGTTTTACTCATTTTTTGGAATAGAATCTAAAATAATCATATTCGGCCCGACTATCTTGGGCCCCTGCCTTGCACCATTGCGCGGAAATGGCGGTGATCCACACATTGATCTCATCATGAACAAATCGTTCCACGGGGTAATCGGATACTTTGGTGCGCTTGCCGTCCACATAATATTCAATGTTCTCAGGCGTCCATTTAAACCCATAGGTGTGCCATTTGTTCGTGTTGAATGCCTTGATCTTGGTGATGTCGTTGGGAGGCTTGGGCAAACGCCCCCATTCCTTACCATTTTCATCCCAGACAATGACGTGCTGTGTAAAGATATGTGGACTTGATTCTGCTTTGTTGGTATGGTCTGTTGCATTTTCAAAACCATCAATTTCCGTTCTTCTAACGGTGGGGTAGGTGGTGCTAACCTCTGATGCGTCCACCACTGCCGCCATGGCCCAAAAGGAGTGGTGCCAGCCGTCGTCTACAAAGCCATCATTGTCGGTATCCTCACCGGTGCCCAATTTGGCACGCACTTCATAATAGCCATATTTAAACCGTTTCTTGGATACGATTCCCGCACCGGAAGCAAGTTGCCCATCCAAGGTTTCCTTGAGCTGGCGTAGGGTGAACACAAGCTTACCTTTGGAAAGGGATACATTTTCCTTACGCTGTATGCTTCTGTGCTTGTTGTCTACCCTATAGGCCCACTTGGTGGTGTCAAGTGCGGTTCCATCAAATTCATCGCCCCATTCCAGGGTATAGCCCTGCAGATAGTCCTTGGTTTGTTTTTTTTTGCAACTCTGTACCATTAAGGCGGCAATGGCCAATAGGATGATGGTTCGGCTCATGGATGTTGTTTTAAAAGGTTGGATTCCCAATATTCCATGATCTCCTTATTGCTGGCATTCTCGGAAAGCCCGATTCGTTTCATGGTAGACCTAAAATATTTTTTGGAATTTTGGACTGCTTTTTGGGTGGTTTCCGCAGCTTCTGGAATCCAATCCTTCTCGTAAACCGCAAGACTGTCCTTTAAGGTTTGGAACAGGTTTGTTTGGATATCCTTATGTTTTAAATTGGCTGCAAGATTTTTGGTTTCCAGAGGGTCGGTCTTTAGGTCATAAAGTTCAAGCTCAGGCTTGGTCACGGCCATAAAGCGGGCCTGTAGGGAATCCATTTCACCAGCTTCAAACAATTCTTGGAACAAGGTATAGGCTGGGTATTCAGATTTTTTATAACCGCTCATCTGCATCCATGGTATCTGGGGCATTCGGTTCCAAATGAGTTTAAACCTACCGTCGGTAATGCTTCTCATGTCGTCAATGGCATCACCGCTGCGTTGTCTGGCTCCAAAAACATACTTTCTTTCTCCCTTGTTTTTTCCTAGAAACACCTGTCCGTGCATGCCTTTGGGCAGGGGAATGCCGCAGAGCGAAAGGGAGGTGGCGGAAACATCGATGAGGCTCACCAGTTCTTCGCTATGCAAATCCTGATGGCCATACCCCTTTGGGAATTTAACAATTAACGGTACGTGCAAACCGCCCTCGTATAGAAACTGTTTGTCCCTTAGGTGTGGCCTGCCATTGTCCCCAAAAAGGAAGATGATGGTGTTGTCTGCCAAACCCTCACGCTCCAGCCGGTCCAGAATTTGGCCAACGATACTGTCCCCAACCTGTATGCTTTCCAGATAGTGGGCCCAATCAGCCTTGATCAGGCGATGGTTGGGATATATTTCGGGTACCGATATACTGTCTGGATTGATCGGATGGGTCAAATCCTTGACAAAGGGCCGGTGCGGTTCAAAAATCTGGACTTGGGCAAAGAAGGGTTGATCGGGGGCTCTTTGGCTCCAGTCGGTTCCATCAAAAATATTCGTATGCTTAAAATTGAAATCGGATTTCCCTTTTTTTGCCATGTTTCGGCCACTTCCGTTGGTACAGAAATACCCAGCTTCCCTAAAATACTCGGTAATGGGGCTAACGTTTTCCGGTAATTCATATCTGGTAAGAGGCCTGTGGTCTATACTGTTGATGGAAGCAGGGTACATGCCCGTGATCATGGAAGATCGGCTCGGGGAGCAGATAGGGGCAGTGGCATAAGCCTTGGAGAAAATGGTTCCTTCGGCGGCCAAGCCATCAATGTTCGGGCTCTGCACGTCCTCATTTCCGTAGCACCCTAGTTCAACTCCCAAGTCATCAAGGTTGATCCAGAGTATGTTGGGTGGTTTTTGGGTTTCTTCTGCACACGAAATAAAAAGAAAACAGATACCGACAAAAAGTAAGTGGGCTTTTCGATTTTTCATCTATGGTTCAATCTTGTTCCGGTCCTCGTTGTGCTTTGGGGGAGCGGAAAGTTATATTTTTAAACAATCTGGTCTGTATTGGTCTGGTAAATGTAAATAAAAAAAAATACAACACCAAATTTAGAAGTAGCATAAATTTTTAGGGGGTGATTATGAGAAAAGTGCAAAAAACAGTTTTGTCAAGGAGTAGGCTTTGTTAATGGGGTGGTTGTTTTTTTTGTTGCGCTGCAGGGCAATGCTTGTTATCTAAAAACTACTTAAGTCATGAGTGGATTAACGGATTGTTGTGTGGGGTGTCTGAATGTCTATACTGTTAAAAACGAGTTTGTTGTAAGAATAAACCTATAAGTCGTTCATTGTCTTTTTTAGTTGGACAACTGGAATAGGGAGTTGAATATAGCCAAGGTAAAAATGGGCTTTTTTTTGAGAAGTATCATCATCGGGGTTTTTGGGATAGTGCCTATTCATAGTGTCCTGCCGCCGAAGAATTTATTGGGAAAGACCATGGAGCAGCCGAAAGTTTGGCTTCCGATACGACTTTGTGTGGAATAATGGTTTTGTAATGTATTCCGCGAAACAGGGCTATGAAATTAACATATTGATAAAAAAACCGAATTTAATTAGGAATGTATTAAATAATTTTATAATTATGCACTGTACCAGACCAAACCATACTAACTGGTATGCTGAATATTTAACTTAACAAAACTTTACTGTATGAAAAAAATGATGGTTATGAGCCTGCTGCTGTTTTGCTCTTATAGCCTTTTAGCGCAGGAAAAAGCAATCAGCGGGGTAGTGACCTCTGCTGTTGATGGCCAACCCATACCAGGGGCAAGTGTCATCGTTGAAGGGACTACCATTGGAACCACTACGGATTTTGATGGGAATTATGTGATTACCGTTCCAAATGATCAGGTGTCCATCACCTTTCGTTATTTGGGGTTTGCGCCCCAAACCATAGCTGTAGATGGACAGCGTGTAATTAATGTGGTCCTAGCTGAGGACCTCACCCAATTGAGCGAAGTGGTCATTGTGGGTTATGGTACACAGAAAAAGGAGAATTTGACGGGTGCTGTTGCGGCTGTAGGCGGAGATGTTATTAGTAACAAGCCACAGGTAAGTGCCTTGGATGCACTGCAAGGTGAGGTTGCCGGTGTGACCATTTCCCAGTTTTCCGGTGAACCGGGCAACAGTGAGGCGACGATTAGGATTCGGGGTATTGGTACTTTTGGGGTCAACGACCCTTTGGTGATCATTGATGGCAATCCGGGTGGTTTTAACGATGTGGATCCCAATACCATTGAATCCATTTCGGTGCTAAAAGATGCTGCTTCGGCTTCCATCTATGGTTCCAGGGCGGCTAACGGGGTGGTGCTCATCACCACAAAAAGAGCCAAGGGCGAGAAAATGAGTATTACCTATAATGGCTATGTCGGGGTTCAACGAACGGTGGATGATCCTAAATTTTTGGGAGCCGTGGATTTTATGAACCTGCACAACGAAGCCTTGGTCAATGAAGGGAATCCGCCTTTGTACGAACAGGATTTTATAGATTCCTATGCGGCCAATCACCTAAGTGATCCAGACAACTTTCCTGATACCGACTGGCAGGACCTGGCCATGAAAAGTGCACCTATCCAACAACAGCACACCATTTCCGTTAGTGGTGGTAGTGAAAAAATGAAAGTTCTTGGGTCCATGACCTATCAAGAACAGGACGGTCTCGTGGCCAATTCCTCCTTTGAACGATATGCCTTTCGGTTGAATACCGATGTGCAGTTTTCAGAGGCTTGGAATTTTAAATTTGACACCTACTACCAACGAAGGGAACGGGTGGCGCCGGGCGTTGGTATAAAAGGACTGTTCCAACAGATCAATAGGGTTCCCCCAATCTTTGCCGGGCTGCATTCAGACGGCACCTATGGTGAGGGGTGGAACGGAAGTAACCCGTTGGCCTGGGCAGAATCTGCAGGGTTGGATCAACGGGATAACGATCTTATTCAGTTGAACTTGAGAACGACCCTTGAACTTTTGGAAGGATTGAATTTTGAAGTCGGATTTGCTCCCAAACTCAATTACCTTACCCGAAGAAAATTTACCAGAAGCATCGATTATTTGGATTGGGAGACCAAGGATGTGGTAGTGTCTAACCCCCTTGTGACCAAATTGGATACCGAGGATGCCCGTACCTTTGAAACCAACTGGAGGGCCTTATTGCGATATAATAAGGATTTAGGGGAGCATTCACTTAATCTATTGGCAGGTTTTGAAAAGAATTACTGGAGATACGATGAGACCAAAGCTTTTAGGGATGGTTTTCCCATTGATGATTTAAGTCAGTTGAACTCTGGTTCCGCTGTCAACCAAACCAATTCAGGATCTGCCTATGAGGTTGCCTTGCGGTCTTTCTTTGGTAGGGTCAATTATTCCTATAAGAACAAATATTTGCTAGAGGGCAACTTGAGAAGGGATGAATCCTCCAGGTTCCGGGATGGCCAGCGTGTGGGCTATTTTCCATCGGCTTCGGTTGGTTGGAGAATTTCGGAAGAAGCGTTCTTTAATTCTTCCTTTATCAATGAACTTAAACTTCGCGGTTCTTGGGGACAGCTAGGAAACCAAAATGTGTTTGATAGCGGTAATCGACTTCAGAGCTCCTATCCCTATATCTCCATATTTGACATCAACCAGTCGGTGGTCTTGAACAATACAGAAAATACGGCGGGATCACTGATTACACAAGCAAATGCAGATATTTCATGGGAAACTTCCACACAAACCAATATTGGATTGGACTTGACCATGTTCAACAATCGGTTTAGCCTTACCGCAGATTACTTTATTAGGAACACCGATGATATTCTGTTACAGTTGCCTGTTCCCGCAACCCAAGGGTTTGCTAAAAATCCTTTTGAGAATGCGGCAGAAGTGGAGAACAAGGGGTATGAGATTGCGGCCAATTATAAAGGAGATATCGGGGAAGATTTTACCTTTAGGTTGGGAGTCAACTTTTCCGATGTAAAAAACGAAATCTTGGATTTAAAGGATAGAGGGCCATTTTTTCCACAGTATAGGATCCGCGAAGTAGGAGGGGAGTTCAATGCCTTATTTGGCTACGAGGCCGATGGTTTGTTCCAGACCCAGGAAGAGGTAGACGCCCATGCTACACAGTTTGGCACCGTAGCACCCGGTGACATTAAGTATGTGGACCAAAATGGTGACGGGTTGATCAATGATGAAGATAGGGTGGTCATTGGAAGCAGGGTGCCCAGGAACACCTATAGTTTTAATATAGATTTTGGATACAAAGGATTTTCCCTAAATACCTTCTGGCAAGGTGTTGGCAAGTGGAACGGCTATCAAACCGGTGATGCGGCTTGGGCCTTTTCCAATGCAGGAAAAGTACAGGAACGCCACTTGGACAGATGGACTCCGGATAACCCAGATGCCTCCTACCCAAGATTCTTTATCACAAATCGTAATAATTCCCGTGTTTCCAGTTTCTGGGTGACCGATGCCTCATTCCTAAAATTAAAGAATGTTAGTTTGTCCTATGATTTTCCAAGGAAAGTCATGGAAAAGACCTTTTTGCAAAGTTTGCGATTGTTTGTGACAGGACAAAACGTCCTTTCCTTTGATGATATGGAAGGGTATGACCCTGAAGCACCTTTGGGCAATGCCGACTATTATCCGCAGGTTTCGGTATATACATTGGGCGTAAATGCCTCATTCTAAACAAGTAACTAAAAGTGAAAAAATGAGAAAATTAAATAAAATCTTTGCGTTGGTATCACTGCTTCTTGTTGGCTATGCCTGTAGTGATGACTTTTTGGATAGGGCTCCCTTGGATCAACCCAGTTCCGCTACCTTTTATGATTCGGAAGCAGAATTGATTCTGGCTGTTAATTCCGCCTACAAAAATATATCGTTCAAAGCGGAAGGCTTGGGAGGGGGAGTACCCAATAATCTTATGCTGGATGTAGCGTCTGATGTGGCATGGTATAGAAGTGGGAGTAGTTTAAAGAACTTGGCCAACGGATCCGCCGACCCAACAGTGTCGGCAGCCAAAAAGTTTTGGACGGAGTGTTATAAGGGGATTAGTAAGTGCAACAATTTGTTGGACAATATGAACCTTGCCCAAGAGGTGGCAAGTCCAGAGCTTTTTGATCGTATAGAAGGTGAAGCTAGGTTTTTAAGGGCCTATTACTATGCCTATTTGGTGGAGTTGTACGGAGATGTGCCCTTGGTCACGAGCTTGTTGTCAGCAGACGAGGCCTTTGTGGCCAAAACCCCAAAGAGTGAAGTGGTAAGTTTTATCTATTCGGAATTGGACTTGGCAGCTTCCAAGTTGCCGGAAACCTATACCGGGGATGATCAGGGAAGGGCCACCCGAGGGGCGGCCTTGGCCCTAAAGTCTAGGATAGCCCTGTACAACGGGGAGTATGCCATGGCTTCCACAGCGGCCAACCAGGTCATGACCTCAGGGGTTTACAGTCTGTATAATGACTATCGTGACCTGTTCACTACCGCTGGTGAAGGAAATGACGAAGTAATCCTTAGTGCAGGCTATGTGAACCCAGACTTTACCCATGGCACCCATCGCGTTATGGGAAGCCGTAGATCTGGTGGATGGTCTGTATTGATTCCCACAAGGGATCTTGTAGATTCTTATGAGACCATTAATGGATTGCCCATAGATGAAGATCCCACTTATGATCCGGTAAACCCTTATGAAAATAGGGACCCTAGATTGCGCCAGTCCATTTTAACGCCTGGCGATAGTTGGATTGGAATTCAATTTGAAGTCAACCCGGATAGCACCAAGGTGACGGATTTTAACAGCAACAAGGAAATCAAAAACCTTGAGGTGACCAATTCATTTGCTACGTTCACCGGATTCCTCTGGAAAAAATACCAAGATGAAGAGAAACCGGATAACCTTCAAAAAATTGAAATAGACATGATCCTGATGCGCTATGCCGAGGTGTTGCTCAATTATGCAGAAGCCAAAATTGAAGCCAATGATATTGATGCAACGGTCCTAGATGCCATCAACCAAGTACGGACAAGGCCCAGTGTTGGCATGCCTGCCGTTACCACAACGGATAAAGCAGAACTCTTGCGAATAGTGAGACGGGAACGTAAAGTGGAATTTGCCGGGGAAGGCCTGCGCTTGTTTGATATAAGAAGATGGAGCATTGCAGAAAACGTTATTCCGGGTAAGCTCTTGGGCAGACCTAATGATGCCTCGTTCTATCTGGCGCCTCCCGTTCCAGACATTGACGATGTAACAGGACATGTCCAGTACGCCGATGAAAGCCTGTTTACGGATAGGTTGGAAGTAAGGGCCTTTAATCCAGCAAGGGATTACCTATGGCCAATACCCCAAAGCGAGATGGATGTCAATCCAAATCTGGAACAAAATCCTGGATATTAAAAAGTATAAATTGTTTTGAGTTTAGTTATTTAGTTTCTTATCAATGTAGAGCGAAAGACCCGGTAAAACGGGTCTTTCTGTAACGATTCATTCTCTTATGCCAAATTTAGATTACATCATCATTCTACTGTTTAGTATTGTTGTGCTGTTTGCGGGATTGTCTTTTCGTAAACGTGGGTCCGACATGAAATCCTTTTTTGCGGCTGGTGGGGCGGTTCCATGGCCCATAAACGGCTTGTCCCTGTTCATGAGCTTTTTCTCTGCCGGGACATTTGTGGTATGGGGATCCATTGCCTACGAGTACGGATTGGTGTCCATTTCCATTCAGCTCATGATGTGTCTGGGCGGTTTTTTTGTGGGGGCCATTATTGCACCGCGATGGCGAAAGACCAATGTCTTGACCGCGGCCGAGTTTATCCGAAACCGTTTGGGGAACAGGGCCCAGCAATTCTATACCTATCTGGTGCTGTTTATCTCCTTGGCATATACGGGCGCTTTTTTATATCCCGTGGCCAAATTGGTCAATGTTTCCACGGGTTTTTCCATTGAGGCCTGTGTGATCTTGTTAGGGGTGTTGATCATGGTCTATACGGCCGTGGGCGGGCTATGGGCCGTCATTGTCACCGATGTACTTCAATTTGTCATCCTTACGGCGGCAGTCTTGATCGTAGTGCCCTTGGCCATAGACAAGGTAGGTGGGCTGGAACATTTTGTCAGCTCGGCCCCCAAAGACTTTTTCGACTGGACCACCACGGAATACAATCATTGGTTTCTCCTTGCTTTTGCCATCTACAATGGAATCTTTATCGGGGGAAATTGGGCCTATGTCCAAAGATATACGAGCGTTAAAAATGTACGATCGGCCAGTAAGGTAGGGTATCTGTTTACGGGCTTGTATCTGATCAGTCCCATCATATGGATGCTCCCCCCCATGTTGTACCGTATCATGAACGGAGATTTGGTAGGAGGGCTGGACAACGAAGGGGCCTATCTTCTTGTCTGTAAGGAAGTGTTGCCCCTTGGAATGTTGGGGCTTATGCTCGGGGGCATGATCTTTGCCACGGCCAGTTCGGTCAATACAACCTTAAACCTTTCGGCAGCTGTCTTCACCAATGATATCTATAAAATCTTTAGACCCAAGGCTTCTTTAAAGGCCACTATGCGCGTGGCCAGGATATCTACCTTGGTCTTTGGTATCGGAACCATTATGGTCGCATTGATGGTCCCCTCTGTAGGGGGGATTGTGGAAGTGGTGCTAAGTGTTGGTGCGGTAACAGGTTGTTCCCTATACGGTCCGCCAATATGGGCCTTGTTTTCCAAAAGACAGACAGGCCGATCCATATTGCAGGTCACGATCATTAGTTTGTTGATCAATTTGGCATTTAAGTTCGTTACCCCCACAATGTTGGATTTCTCGCTGAACAGGGGCCAGGAAATGTTGGCCGGGGCTTTGATCCCCTTCCTGTTGTTGGCATTGTACGAGTTTGTGTTATCCTTTAAAGGAAGCACTAGCGCACAATATGATGCTTATCTAAAAACACAAAAAACACCTACAACGTCCCTGGATGCAGAGCAAACCGATGGATCGGAACAAAATACGTTTGGGCTCAAGGTGCTTTCCACAACCTTATTGGTTATTGGGGCCATGATCGTGGTCTTGGGACTTTATTCAAATAATGCAAAGATGCTGGTAGCCTCTATTGGGGGTGTAATACTGTTGTTGGCCGTGTACCTGCATCCTAATATTAAGATTGGCCAGCTAGTGAACAAATAGAGCTATGATACAAAGAGGATTCGAATCAAATCGAGATAATAAAAAGTTGACCTTGCATTGTGATTTGGCCGTCATTGGTGGTGGTATTGCAGGGGTATGCTGTGCCATAACTGCTGCAAGGGCCGGAATACGGGTAGTTTTGGTCCAGGATAGGCCTGTGCTCGGCGGAAATTCTTCCAGTGAGGTAAGGTTGTGGATCCTAGGGGCCACCTCACACATGGGCAACAACAATAGGTGGTCCCGTGAAGGTGGGGTCATGGATGAGATTTTGCTGGAAAACCTCTACCGGAACAAGGAGGGCAACCCCTTGATTTTGGACAGCATCTTACTGGAAAAGGTAAATTCCGAACCCAACATCCAGTTGTTGTTGAACACTTCGGTCTATGAGGTGAATAAAAAATCTGACACCTTGATAGAATCTGTTTTGGGCTTTTGTAGTCAAAATGGAACTACCTATGAGGTAAAGGCACCACTTTTTACCGATGCTTCTGGAGATGGTCTGGTGGCCTTTCAGGCCGGGGCCTCCTTTAGAATGGGGGCCGAGCCTCCGGAAGAGTTCGGGGAGCCCTGTGCACCGGACATTGACGACTATGGGGAGTTATTGGGCCACTCCATGTATTTCTACAGCAAGGATGTGGGCAGGCCCATAAAATATGTTGCGCCATCTTTTGCGCTCAAGGATGCCAACCAATTGGTGAAGATGCGAAGCTTTGACCTGCAAGATCATGGCTGCAAGCTTTGGTGGGTAGAATTTGGAGGACGTATGGATACCGTACACGATACAGAGGAGATAAAATGGGAACTTTGGAAGGTGATATATGGCATTTGGGACCATGTTAAGAACAGTGGTGACTATCCCGGAGCAGAGAACCTTACTTTGGAATGGGTAGGGACCATTCCAGGGAAAAGGGAGAGTAGAAGGTTTGAAGGGGATTATATGTTGAAACAACAAGACATTGTTTCCCAGAAACAGCATTATGATGCCGTGGCCCATGGCGGTTGGGCCATTGATTTGCACCCTGCCGATGGGGTGTACAGCACAAAACACAGTAGCTGTACCCAATGGCACAGTAAGGGAACCTACCAAATTCCGTATCGATGCTACTACAGCAAGGATTTGGACAACCTTTTTCTAGCTGGCAGGATCATTAGTGCATCGCATGTGGCCTTTGGTTCCACAAGGGTAATGGCAACCTCTGGCAATGGAGCCCAAGCAGTGGGGATGGCCGCTGCCATGGCCTTGAAGAACAACCTATATCCGCGCAACATAGCGCAATCGCCCTATATTGAGGAATTGCAGTCAGAATTGAACAAGAGAGGACAAAGTATTCCTCAGGTGCCTTTGTACCTTAAGGATAATCTACTGGATTCTGCAAGTGTGCACGCCTCTTCCGAACTGCTTGTCTCAAAGCTGCCCGACAATGGACCTTGGATGTCCTTGGAATATGCCACGGGCCAAATGTTGCCCTTGCAGAAGGGCTTGGCCTATACCTTTAAGGTGAAACTTAAAAGTAAGGGAGCATCCATGCTTCAGGTTGAGTTAAGGACAACATCCAAGGATAAGCATTTTACGCCCGATGTAACCGTGGAATCAATGGAGGTTGAACTTCAAGACGGGGAACAGTGGGTTACGTTGGAATTTTCGAAGCCCATGCCAACCCAAGGCTATGGATTTTTGTGTTTTCTAAAGAACGATGCCGTCCAGATCAAGGGAAGTGATCAGCGGTTTTCAGGGATTTTATCGGTTTTTAACAAGCCCCATAAGGAAGTTTCCAATATGGGAAAACAATGTCCGCCCAAGGATTCTGGTCTGGAGTCGTTTGAGTTTTGGTGTCCGGAAAGAAGGCCCAATGGAACAAACATCGCCTTGGAAATACAACCTCCGTTGACTGCTTTTAAGGCAGAAAACATCAAAAACGGCCTAATAAGGCCAACGGCCAATGGCAGTACGAACCTTTGGTGTTCGGCTTTGGAAGATAAAACTCCAACCTTGGATTTGAAGTGGCCAACACCACAGCGGATAAAGGAACTGCACCTATTCTTTGATACGGATTTTGACCATCCTCTGGAAACGGTGCTCATGGGGCATCCAGAAGCTGTAATCCCCTTTTGTGTAGGGGATTATGCACTATACGATGCCAAAGGAAACCTTTTGGCCGAACAGAAGGATAATCACCAAACCCAGAATGTTTTTTATTTTACGGATGAATTGGAGACAGACCAACTCACCCTAAAATTTGAAAAGCCTTCCAAGGATTTTCCAGCTGCGGTATTCCAGGTAATATGCCTGTAATAGATGCATGCTGGTTTGGTATGATTTGTATTGCTTTTTTTGGTTAAATTAGTAACCTTTGGAAGAGGTTTGTGTGTATGGGTGACGATCTAACTTTTTGAAAAGGATACTTATGTCAAATTTAAACAGGAACGGAAACCATCTAAAACCAAAATACCAAAAACTTGCCGAGCTTGTCATCTCCCAAATAGAGGAAGGGAAATTTGCGGTAAACGATCGCATTCCTTCTGTGAACAAATTGTCCGATGAATTTAATTTAAGCAGGGAAACGGTATTAAAAGCCCTAAATTACCTGAGCGAGCAGGGTATTATAGAATCTTCGTACCGTAAAGGGTATTTTGTCAAAAAGACCAATGTCAAGGTTGGCTTGCGCATTTTCCTACTCATGGATAAAATGACGGTTTTTAAAAACCGGATGTACCGTTCCTTTTTGGATACCATTGGCGATCGTGGAGAGGTCCATCTGTATTTTTACCACCACAATTACAATTTGTTCAAAACCATGATTTTGGACAATCTCACCAATTATACCCATTTTGTGGTCGTCACCTATTTGCACGAAGAAGTGGATGATATCCTTAACATGATACCGCCAGAAAAGCGGTTGATCTTGGACCATTATGAACCAAACCTGACCGGCAATTATGCCATGGTATACCAAGACTTTGAGGATGATATCTACAATTGTTTGGTTGAGGCCTACGGAAGGTTAAAAAAATACGATAAGTTGGTCTTGGTGTGCGCAGAGTCCAGATATGAGGGAAAAAAGGTCATCAACGGGTTTGAGCGGTTCTGCGATAAGAACAGGTTCAAGTATGATATTGTGAGTGAGGTTTCTGAACAGAACCTGACCAAGGGATGGGTATACTTGCTCATGTCATCCAGCGGAAAAGAGCTCGTGAACCTCATAAAGTTAAGCAGGAAAAAGAACTATACTTTTGGAGAGGATATAGGGGTGTTGTCCTATAACGACACTTATGTGAATGAAGTACTGGAAGGAGGAATTTCCGTTTTTAGTACCGACTTTGAGAAAATGGGCAGAAATGCCGCTTCCATGGTATTGAATAAACAGGTAGAGGTAATCAGAAACCCTTCCAAACTCATACTTCGGGATTCGCTATAATTAATATTGGAGAACCTGAATTCAATATTTTGATGGCCGAATCACCAGAGGTGAAATGAGGATTACAAACAGCAAGCCAAAATCTTTCCTTTGTTATATCGAATTCAGTTTTTATATGGGATTGTCGCTAACCCTACTACGGATACCTTGAGAAATAAAATCATTTAACTGATGGTCTAAAACAACAAAACCCTACATAAAAATGCAGGGTTTGTGCTTTAAGTGACCTCGGCAGGATTCAAACCTGCAACCTTCTGAGCCGTAATCAGATGCGCTATTCAGTTGCGCCACGAGGCCGTTTTTAATGGGGTGCAAATATATTTCTTTTTAAATTTACCACAAAACCGATCAATAGTTTTCCATGAATTTTGATAACTTCATTCGCGATGTACAGGATTTTCCTGAAAAAGGGATTGTTTTTAAGGATATTACCCCCTTGTTAAAGGATACCGAGGTGTTGAATGCCGCGGCAGATTCATTGTACAAAATGGTCAATGACAACGATATTCACAAGGTGGTGGGTATAGATAGCCGGGGTTTTATTTTTGCCCCACTTTTGGCGACCAAGTTAGAGGCGGGCTTTGTGCCGGTGCGTAAGGTGGGCAAGCTGCCCTATGAAACCGTTTCGGAATCCTATAGTTTGGAGTACGGTACCGATGCCCTGGAAATACACGTAGATGCCATAGAAAGGGGAGAACGGGTCTTGGTGCACGATGATGTCTTGGCCACTGGGGGCACTGCCAGTGCAGTCTGTAAATTGGTGGAACAGTTGGGCGGTACCGTGGTCCAGTGCAACTTTTTGATCCACCTTAGCTTTCTAAGCGGCGAAAAACAGTTGAACGGCTATCAGGTCTCTTCGCTGCTCAGGTATTAATCCAATGCTTTTTTGGTAACATAGGCCCGCCATCCTATGAGGGCCAATTGCCATTTTTTGGCCTTGGCAACATCCAATCTTCTTTTGGTCATGGATGGGAGCAAGGCCTTGTTCAGTTTTGCCAGAATTTTATAGAATGTCTTCAACCTTGTTTTTTGGGCAAAGATAAAAACCTAGAGGGCATTGGGGAACTGATCATAGCAAAATAGCCATTAAGGATATAAGCAAGGCCAATAAAAATTTTACTAGGGTGATCATTGTTGTCGTTTTTGATTGTGGTTAAACTCCTTTTTTAGATGATTGAGTTTTCAATATAAAATGAGAAATGTCATGTTGGCAAATAATTTGAAAGAATTCTTTGAAATTGAATACTAATATGTAAGTTTTAAAACGAATGATATTTAAATTTGAAACTTAGACCCTTGTGAGGGATTACACTTTGATGGTGGGATGAGGGTATTGACTTTAAAGTGTAGGAATTGAAGGGGGTTTTTGGGCCAATTTTTGAAAACCAAGGGAATGAATGGCCGAAAAAAACCCTTTTTGGGCATTTTCATTTTTTTTGAAACGAGAAAACCGACCCTGTTGGTGGCCGAGCAGAGTCGAAGCCAAGGGTCGGTTTTACTGTTCGTTTTTTGGGCCCGATTGAATAATTGATGAATGATTTAGATGATTATTTTAAACCACACCTTAGGTTTTGGGCGTATTCATTGGGCTTATTCCTTCTTTTTGGTGGTAATCTCCACCACACCATTTTTGCCTTTGTCCCCATACTTTTCTATAGCGAATTCCGGTTTGATGACGTTCACGGATTTTATCTGTTCTGGGGTTAGGTCTTTTAGGTTGAATCCCTTCTCAATGTTCCCATCAACAACATATAAAGGCGCTTTGCCTGACTTTGAAACAATTTTGATGCTGTTTTGAAAGTCGCCACTTTCATCAAGATCAATGGTAATTTTATTGAACTTTTTGGCATGTAATGAATCTGTTTCAATTATGATGTATTTTTTTTGGGAACCCTTGAATTCCTTGGGTGCCACTTTAATACGTTTTGCCTTGGAAGGGTTCTTTTTTAGCTTGATGATGTTGGTCAGGGAATCTGGGGAAACGACCGCTCCGTTTAGCATAATGACCTCAGCATCCCTATCCTTTTTCAGTTCTATGATTTCAACATTTTGGGTGTCATCCAAAATCCAAGTACCGTTGTGCTTTTGGTGTTTTTTTATTTCAACAACCTTGTCCTTATCATCAGAAATCCAGACCATGGCTTTGTTGTTGTTAAGGATATGTTCGTGCACTTTTTCTGTCCCCATGACATCAATGGTGGTCAACCCATCTTCATCAAAAGTTATGGCAATTTTAAATGGGGTTATGCCTTCGGTTTTCTCTTGTTGGTAATTGCCTTTGTCCCCATTGCCATTGTCATAAACAACCTTGATGGCGGTGATTTCCCCGGCGGTGTTTCGTTTTATGCCTTTAAAATTTATTTTTACACCGCGTTCTGCCAAAAATTTTGAATCCTTTTTTAAATCCTCCGTTGTTGTGTTTTTATCAATATCAAGGGTGACGTTGCTAATTTTTATGGTTACATTTTCCTTGGCTTGCTTGACTTTAGGCGCTATCTTTTTTGTCACTTTTTTTAGCTTTTTCCCCAGATTGTCCTTTTGGCCAATATAAAAGGAACCGTTTTCTTCAGTATAGGTCAACACTACATCTTGGATTGGAGTGGTGGAGTTGGTATTAAAATTCATGTTGAAATCAACACCAGCAGCGTTGCTCCCCTTCGTATCCAGATACATATCCATGATTTCTCCGTCCTGGTTTCGCGCCACGGTATAGGAAAAGTCGATGCCACGATCCTTAAGTTCCGATTTTATCTGTTCCAATTGTTCGTTGGGGGTTGTTCTTGTGATGAGGTATTCAAAGGATTTGTTTTGGGCTATTATGGTTTCGGTTTTGATAATGGGCTTTGCCTTAACTACGGTCTTGGTGTTAAAGGCCAGTAAGAAAATAGCCAAGAATGGCAATACGATAAAGAGCTTTAGCAACTTTGTTTTTCTTGATTGATGTTGATGTAACATGGTTATCCTTTTTTTGATTAATGAATTATAAAATGAATTGGTCACGGCCAATTTTTGGATACCAACTGCCTGCTGTAGCATTAGGTATTGGTACTGTTTTTTGTCCGGAACTTGTTTTAGGGTGCTGTGGTCGGCCAAAAATTCGAGGTTTTGGCACATTACTTCCCTGTAGATCCACACCAATGGATGAAACCATAGTACAATACACATCAATTGTATAAAGATGACGTCCAAGCTATGGTATTGTTTGGCGTGCACTTTTTCGTGGATGATGATGGCCTTTAACTCTTGTGGGGCAAATTGGGAAGGACAATAAAAAATGTTTTTAAAGAACGAAAAGGGGGATAATCGTTTTTGCGATCGTACATGTACGATATCATCTTCCTGTACCACATCGCTTTGCAGTTTTATTTTTTTGATGCGCCATAATTGGCATAGAAACTGGATCCCAAAACACAAGACCCCCACTAGGTAGAGGCCCAAAAGCAAGGCCGTCCAATTTATGGTATCGGGCTGTACGGAAATAGAGTTCCCAACAACCACAAAGTTGTCATGGGAAATGGGTTGGGTTTCAATAAAGACAGTTTTGGTAAGGGTGATAAAAGGGAGCAGGATGGAGATAATGACCCCAATGATCAGGTATATGCGATTGGTTGCAAAAAATGTTTCCTTCCTTAGGAAAATCATATAGGAGGTCAAAAACAATAAGCCTAGCGCAGTAGATTTGATTAAATGAAATAGTACAGGTTCCATTAGCTTTTACTTTCGATGAGTTTGATGATTTCCTTTAATTCTTCCACAGAAATTTTTTCCTCCTTGGCAAAATGTGATACCAGGCTTTTGTAGGAATCGTCATAATAATCGGCTATGGCAGAGGTCACAAACCTTTTGCGGTAGTCTTCTTTTGGAATTATCGGAAAGTAGCGGTGGGTATTTCCAAAGGCCTCATGGCCCACGAAACCTTTCTCCTGTAGGTTCCGCACAATGGTGGATAGCGTGTTGTAATGGGGCTTCTCGCCCTCAATATCCTCCAAGATTTCTTTGACGAACGCTTTTTGCAGTCGCCAGAGTATTTTCATGATTTCCTCTTCCTTGTTGGTCAATTTTTGCATGGTATGACGTTTAATGCTCCAAACCTACTACGGATTTTATAGTTGCACAACTATTTTTGTAGTTTATTAACTGTTTTTTTAGTTGTTTTATGGGGGATGGCCTGGGAAAACTTCCGTTATCTTTGCCGAAATTTTGTTGAACGCATGTTGGATGTTGTTTTTATTGTTCTGGGTCTTACCCTGTTGATTTTAGGGGGAAATTGGTTGTTGAAATCTGCTGTGGCCCTGTCCCTGCGTCTGGAGATACCCAAGATTGTCATTGGGATGACGGTGGTTTCCTTTGCTACATCGGCCCCGGAATTGATCGTGAGCATTAAGGCTGCCATGGATGGGCTGCCAGATTTGTCGTTGGGTAATGTGGTGGGGTCCAACATAGCCAATTTGGGCTTGGTCTTGGCCGTTACCGTGCTCTTGGGGGGCATTAACGTTAGAAAAAGTTTTTACACTACAGACTGGCCCGTTATGATGTTTGCGTCGCTGTTGTTTGTGGGCTTTATCTATTTTGATGGTGTCCTAAATCGTTATGAAGGGGTCATCATGGTCGTAGTGCTCTTTTTGTTTTTGGTATACCTCTTGCGCTTTCAAAAAACAGCAGTGGTCGATGAATTGCCGGATGATGACGAATTGTTGCCCTGGTATAGGACCATGCTGCTCTTGGGTATAGGGGGCACTGCACTTTGGGGTGGTTCTGAATTGCTTATCCAAGGGGCCAGAAACCTGGCAATCTCATTGGGGGTGAGTGATAGGGTCATTGCTGTGACCTTGGTTTCTGTGGGTACGAGCATACCGGAATTGGCCGCATCGGTCATTGCGGTACTTAAAAAGGAGAAGGCCATTTCTGTGGGTAACCTGATCGGTTCAAATATCTTTAACCTTTTGGCGGTATTGGGCATTACCTCCATGATCATGCCCATTAGGGTGGTGGACCAAGGTTTGCTGGGCAATGATATTTTCTGGATGTTGGGAATATCCTTTTTAATCCTTCCCCTGGTGTTCTTTCCCAAGGGATTGCGGTTGGGCTGGCGCGACGGTTTGATCCTTATAGCGCTCTACGGCATCTTTGTCTATACCATACTGCCATAATTGGTAGAACATAAAAAGACCGCCTTTACGGTCGCTTGGGCGAAGCCGAAATAGGCGGTCAATTTTTCTAATCAACAACTATAATCTATATATCTAAGATTTTTCTGCAGATTTAACGGTTTTGATAATACGGGCAGCAACCTTATAGGGGTCGGCATTGGAAGCAGGTCTTCTATCTTCCAACCAACCTTTCCAGCCACTTTCTACCGTAGCGATCGGGATACGGATGGATGCCCCGCGATCAGAAACCCCATAACTGAATTCGTGGATGGATTGGGTTTCGTGCAAACCGGTTAAACGCTGATCATTAAACTCACCATATACGGCAATATGCTCTTCGGTAACGGGTCTAAAGGCTTCACAGATTTTCTCATACGTTTCTTTGTTGCCAGCTGTTCTCAAGGTAGTATCAGAGAAATTGGCGTGCATACCAGAACCGTTCCAATCCCCTTTAATGGGTTTTGGGTGGTAGTCAATGTAATATCCATATTCCTCAGTCAGACGATCAAGGATATAGCGGGCCACCCAAATTTGGTCACCGGCACTTTTGGCTCCTTTGGCAAAAATCTGGAATTCCCATTGGCCACAGGCAACTTCTTGGTTAATGCCCTCAAAATTGATTCCGGCTTCCAAACACATATCGGCGTGGCGTTCCACCAATTCACGGCCATGTGTATTTCTGCCCCCAACGGAGCAATAATACAATCCTTGTGGGCCTGGGTAACCGCCCATGGGGAAACCAAGGGGTAACTGGGTCTCGGTGTCCATTATAAAGTATTCCTGTTCAAAACCGAACCAGAAATCGTCATTCTCATCATCAATGGTGGCGCGGGAGTTGGAAACGTGTGGTGTACCATCGGGGTTCAATACCTCTGCCATGACCAAATAGCCGTTATGGCGTGCAGGATCTGGGAAAATGGCCACAGGTTTCAACAAACAGTCAGAGGAACCACCTTCGGCCTGTTGTGTGGAACTACCATCAAAAGACCATACCGGGCAGTCTTCCAATTTACCGCTAAAGTCTTTCTCAACTTTAGTTTTACTTCTCATATTGGCTGTAGGCTCATAGCCGTCCAACCAGATGTATTCTAATTTTGCCTTGCTCATAACTTTTGTTATTAGTCAATTTTTGAAATAAGCACAAAAGTATGCTAATGATTTTAAATACCAACTTTTTACGGGTGTAACTGCGTAAAAAAAACATATATTTTAAACCACCCCCAAAAATGATGGGGCATATGTAAAAAACGCCAATATTTTTTATGGAAATTGCTAAATCCCTAATTTTGTGCAAACAAAACAACGGCAATGCAAAACGTACGCTTGGCCACATTGGCAGATATTCACAAAAGAGGTTCAAAAAGTATTGAGGAACGGGAAAAACGATCGTCAATTTTCGGAAGAAATGTCTTCAACCAAGACAAGATGCTGCAATTCCTGTCCAAGGATGCCTATGACAAGGTGCAGGCCGCTATTTTTGCGGGGAGCAAAATAGACCGTAAGATTGCCGATCAGGTTGCCGAGGGGATGAAGGCTTGGGCACTATCCTTGGGGGCCACACATTACACGCATTGGTTTCAGCCTTTGACGGGGGCCACCGCAGAAAAGCACGATGCCTTTTTTGATTTGATGGACGATGGACGTTCCATCGAAAAATTTGAGGGCGCCCAATTGGTGCAGCAAGAACCCGATGCCTCCAGTTTTCCGAGCGGGGGCATTCGCAACACCTTTGAAGCAAGGGGGTACACGGCATGGGATCCCACTTCACCGGCATTTATTTACAAGACGACCCTTTGCATCCCGACCATTTTTGTGTCCTACCGGGGCGATGCCCTGGACAACAAGGCCCCACTTTTAAGGGCTTTGCATGCTGTGGATGAGGCGGCAACAGGAGTCTCACAATATTTTGATAAGAATGTACGCAAGGTATATGCCACTTTGGGGTGGGAACAGGAATATTTTTTGGTGGACAAGGCCTTGGCTCAGTCCAGACCAGATTTATTGATGACGGGGAGAACCCTGGTGGGCAAGGCACCGGCCAAGGGACAACAATTGGACGATCATTATTTTGGGGTCATTCCTTCCCGGGTGTTGGCCTTTATGAGTGAGTTGGAGAAACAGTGCATGTTGTTGGGCATTCCGGTTAAGACACGGCATAACGAGGTGGCTCCGAACCAGTTTGAATTGGCCCCGGTCCATGAAGAAGCCAATTTGGCCGTGGACCACAACCTGCTGTTGATGGATGTGATGGAAGACATTGCCGACCAACACGGATTTAAGGTGCTCTTTCACGAAAAGCCTTTTCAGGGCATCAATGGTTCGGGCAAGCACAACAACTGGTCCTTGGCTACCGATACGGGAACCAATTTGTTGAGTCCGGGGAAGACCCCGATGAAAAACCTACAGTTTTTGACCTTTTTTGTGAACACTATTAAAGCGGTGGATACCTATGAGGAATTGATGCGCGCTTCGATCGCTTCGGCCAGTAATGACCATCGTTTGGGCGGACAAGAGGCGCCACCGGCCATTATCTCTGTTTTTATCGGGCAGCAGTTGGGCGATGTGCTGGATGAATTGGAGGGCGTTTCCAAAGGAAAGCTTTCCCCTCAGGAGAAGACAGAATTGAAACTCAATGTAGTAGGTAAAATTCCAGAAATATTATTGGACAATACCGATAGGAACCGAACCTCGCCCTTTGCCTTTACCGGTAATAAATTTGAGATCCGTGGGGTAGGAGCCAAGATGAACTGTGCCAAGCCTATGACCATCCTCAATACCGTTGTGGCCAAGCAGTTGATGGATTTTAAAAAGGAAGTGGATACCTTGATCGACAAGAAGAACCTGAAGAAGGACGAGGCGGTCTTTAATGTCCTTCGGGAGTATATCAAAACCTCAAAACGAATCCGTTTTGACGGTGATGGCTACAGTTTTGATTGGCAGGAAGAGGCCAGAAGGCGAAAGTTGAGCAACAACAAGAACACTCCAGAAGCCCTTCAGGTATTGACCTCAAAGGAGAGTGCCGATCTGTTTGCAGCAACAAACGTGATGAGTGAAGTGGAACTGAAGGCGCATCAGGGTGTGGAATTGGATAATTACGTCTTCAACATTCAGATTGAAGGCCGTATCCTGGGGGAATTGGTCTATAACCATGTTTTGCCGGCCGCGATCGGTTATCAGAATGTGTTGCTACAGAACATCCAAGGCATGAAGGAAGTCTACGGAGCGGCCCATAAAAACTTTACCGAGCCCCAACTGAACATTTTGGAGCAGATTGCCCAGCATATGGCCGAAATGAAAAAAATGACCGATGCCATGCTCGATGCCAAACAAAGGGCCGACAATATGGCGACAGTGGCCAAAAAGGCCAAAACCTATTGCGATACCATAAAACCGTATTTTGAAAAAATCAGGGATCATGCCGATGCCTTGGAGAATTTGATTGCCGATGACCATTGGCCCTTGACCAAGTACCGGGAACTACTTTTTGTAAAATAACTTTTGATGTGTCATTCCCGCGAAAGCGGGAATCTCTATTTTTAGACAATGAAATTGACATTAAAAGATATTGAGCGGGCTAAAAACCGTATTGCCCCCTACATCAACAAAACCCCCATGCTATCGTCATCCCTATTGAACCAATGGTTGGGGCATGAGATTTACTTTAAATGCGAGAACTTTCAGAAAATAGGGGCTTTTAAGGCCCGTGGCGGTCTCAACACCCTGGCTTGGTTGTTGGAGACGGACCAAAAACCCGAACGTATTGTGGCAAACAGTTCGGGCAACCATGCGCAAGCGGTGGCCTATGCCGCGCAGCAATTTGGCATACCTGCCACCATTTTTATGCCGGAATATTCCTCACAGGTCAAGATTCAGGCCACCAAAGGGTATGGGGCGCAAGTGGTGCTGAGCAAAACCCGTGATGTCTCTGATGCACTGGTTCGCGAAGCGGCCCAAGAAAAAGGCACCTATTGGATTCCACCCTTTAACCATGACCAAGTAATTTGCGGACAAGGTACGGCGGCCTATGAAGCCCTTTCTGAATTAAAAGAGGTTGACGCCGTTTTTACCCCTTGCGGTGGGGGCGGACTCACCTCGGGCTCCTTTATTGCCACAAAGGGGGTGTCACCAGAAATCAAAATGTTTGGGGTGGAGCCGTTGCAAGCCAATGATGCGGCAGAGTCCTTGCGAAAAGGGAGCATACAACGTTTACAGGGCATCCCCAATACCTTGGCCGATGGCGCCATGACCATGGCCGTGGGCGACATTACCTTTGAATATTTAAAACAATTGGACGGCTTTTATGAAATAGCCGAAGAAAAGATTGGGTATTGGACGCAATGGCTCACCCATTTGCTCAAATGCCGAATGGAACCCACCAGTGCCATGACCATGGAGGGGGTGGTCCAATGGCTGAAGACCCAAACCTCCGCACGGCGGGTGCTGGTCATCCTTTCCGGGGGCAATATGGATCAGCTTACCACCAAGAAAATATGGGAAAAAGACCATTTGACAAATCCTCCCAGGATACGGTAGCAGAAAGCTGAGCCTTTGTGAGCCGTTGTATTGGGGGTAATTTCTTAACCGTGTTTTGGCCTTGTTAATAATGGTTTTTCTTTATTTTTAAGGGAAGTAAGGTATATGTGAGAGTTAGGCTGCAGGCAGAAAAAGAAATAGAACGTATAACTATCAGCTTATGAAAAAAAAAATTTTCTTGCTAATTCTAAGTATTCCATTTTTTCTGACAAATTGTGGACAGACCAATTCCGCTGATCAACCTCAAACGAAACAGGGAATGATTAAGGTAACGATCCTATATCCCAATGAGGAGGGAAAAACGTTTGACATGGATTATTATTCCAATAAACATATGCCAATGCTGAGAAAGCTGTTCGGTAATTCCTTAAAGAAATTGGAAATTGATAAAGGAATATCAGGGCGAACACCCAATGACCCAATTCCTTTTTTAGCGGTTGGCTACCTGTATTTTGAGAGTATTGCCGATTATCAAAATTCATTTGGGCCAAATGCCCAAAAGATTAGAGGGGATATTCCAAATTATACCAACATTAAGCCCATTGTTCAAATAAGTGAGGTTGTGCAATGAAGTGAAACCATTCAAAAAATACGGAACTTATTGCCAAAGTTGGTGCTAAACCCAAAACCCAAACCCCAAAACCCACAACCCAAAACCCAAAACCCAAAACCCAAAACCTGTGACATTGCCGCCTTTCTTGAGGGATTAGTACATTTGCGTATCTTTTTTTACGGTATTTATGTCAGATGAAATGAAAACCTGCCCACAGTGCGGATCACCTTACGGTTACTTTTTACGGGAAGCCTTGTATGCCTGCCCCGAATGTGGCCATGAATGGAACCCCGATGCCACGTTGGAAGAACCCGAAGCCGTTGTTCTGGATAGCAACGGAAATACCTTGAGCGATGGCGACTCTGTAGTGGTGATCAAGGATCTGCCCGTAAAAGGGGCGCCAAAACCCGTAAAGGCCGGGACAAAGGTCAAGAACATTCGTTTGGTAGATGGCGACCATAACATCAGTTGTAAGATAGATGGTTTTGGCGCCATGGGCCTTAAGTCTGAATTTGTGCGAAAGGCTTAGGCTAAAGCTCCTTGAGTTTCATAGTGCTGAACCAAACCTCAAAATATCAGTCATTTAGGGTAATATACATTTGAAAAATTGGAAACAAGGACGGGTTGGACAATCGACCATCTGCCAGTAATATAGATGAACGGGAGCCAAGCCCCTTATTTACATAGATTTAACAATGTATTTTGTCGATAAAATCGAATGGTTTAACGGTAAAATATGCCTTTTATCGATGTATAATGAATTCTTCAAAAAGTCAATACCCAAAAATGGGTATTTGTGTTTTTTTTTCTTTTGCAAAAAGATTCTAGTTTTAGAGTGATTATGTTGTAGAAATGTGCCAAACCCCAATAGGCACATGTAGAGCTAACCTATCCCCCCTTTTAGTTTATGGGTAATAAGTACGTATACTGGCCATATTGGCTAATACATATTTTTTAACCTTTAATTCTAAAACTTCTAAAAATTCTATTATTATGAGAAAAATTATCATGAGTGCAATGGCACTTGCAATGGGGTCTTTTATGTTCGCTCAAAATGAGAGTACAGTAACGCAAACAGATGCGACGGCTAGTACGTCGGCAACGGTCATTCAAAAAGGGAATCTTAACACATCCAATCTTGAACAACTTAAAGTTACTGAAAGATCTGGGGTTGCTACCTCCTCAAAGGTGCAACAAGACGGGGTTGGCAATATATCAACTGTTTCACAAGGAAATATTTTTGGCAACGCCAATGGAGCAGGGAATGGTGTTGTTGTTGATGTAAACCAAGAAGGTATGTTGAATAATTCTCTTGTTAGACAAGGAGGTAATTCAAATACATCTAAAGTAGTCCAACAGGGTGATGAGAATATTTCTGAAATTGATGTACAAGGAGGCACTGAAAATTTAACCGAGGTTAGACAAAACGATGACAAGAACTTTTCAAGAGTTTGGCAGAGTTGGTCTAAAAATAAGGTTTATGTAACCCAATCCGGTGTAAACAATGGTCCTGGAGAGAACAGTTCAACTGTCAACCAAACTGGATCTAATGGCCTTATTGATATAGATCAAGTAGGCAAGCGAAACATATCAGATGTAAACCAATATGGAGGAAGTCTTGTGACACAAAATAGTGAAGCTTTTGTTAACCAAAATGGTACTGATAACATTTCAGATATTGAACAAACAGGATTTGGAAATACCATTGCTGTTGATCAAGATAT
This sequence comes from Croceivirga sp., assembly GCA_965230555.1. Lineage (GTDB taxonomy): Bacteria > Bacteroidota > Bacteroidia > Flavobacteriales > Flavobacteriaceae > Croceivirga. Next base: position 3,136,039 of record OZ246014.1, on the reverse strand, counting down.
GGATTCCAACGATTCTGACGTTTTGCAATCTGGAGAGTCTAATGCCATTAAAATCACCCAAAAAGGCAACAGTAACGTCTATAACGAATCCTATGCAGAGCAAAGTGGCGTGGGCAATGAAATCTTTGTGGACCAAGATGGGGATGGTAACTACTCCAGTACAGTTCAAGCAGGTGTAGATAATGATATGGATATTGATCAGCGCAATGGTACTGGCAATAGCAGTACTGCCAAACAAGATCTTTCAACTGTAAACAGTACCATAAAGGTTTTGCAACGTAATGGTAATAGCAATAGTAGCATTGCAACCCAAATGGGAACAACCGATGCAATGATTTCTGTTACACAGAATGGAGATGGGAACATAAGTACCGTTACCCAAACTGCGGCTGATAGTATGACCACGGCAACCGTTGTACAGACAAGACAATAAAACAATCAGTAATTAATTGTAAGGGGTGTGGAAAAACTTTCTCTTTCTGCACCCTTAACAATGTTTAATTTGGATATGAAACAGTTATTTTTTGTAGGCCTGCTACATTTTCTCTTTGTCGCTGTGGTACATGCCCAAGGCATCATAACAAACGAAGAAGCAAGTGGGGAAGCGGTGGAACCGCCCCAAGTGAATTTGCTTGATTACACACTGGTGGAACAAGCCGATTTAGATTTGACGGTAGCTACCCCAGGTGCTTTTATTAAGCAGGTAGGTGATGGCAACAGGGTAGATTTAAGGACGTTTGGCAGTAACAACGGAATTGTGCTGGACCAACGGGGCAATGCCAACCGTATAGACTTAACCCTGAGTGCAGACCGTATAGATTACGCTGTGCTGCAAAATGGAAATAATAATTATCTCTTGGAGTTTAATACGGTTGCCAACAAGGAACTGCTGCAAAGGGATATAGAACAAATAGGTGATGGTCAAAATTTGGTGATCCATGGGCAAAATGGCCTTATAGATAAGATGAAGATACAAATGACCGGCTCACAGTCCGTTATCATTAGAAATACCAACTAAGCAATAGGTTGTCTTGTGTTCAAAAGCGTTGTGCCATTATTTTTTTTAATGTGTCCGTTCTTGGTGTTGGCCCAGATATTCAATGCAGATATAGAGGCCAAAATAGATGTTAAGGTCCAAGGAGAGGTGTATGAAATTTTTTTTTCTGCCTTCAACAAAACGCAGATAGACAAGAGTTTGGATTATGAATCCAAGATCATTAAAAAGGCTACGGCCAATCTAGCCGAAGAAAAGTTTGAACATAAAGACTTTTTTGTTTTAAAACCCAACGAGAAAATTAATCTCACAAGTGCTAAAATCATACCCAAGGACAATCAACGAATTATTGTCTTTTTGCTCGTTTATGATGAAGGAAAACCCATTGGCAAAGACCGTATAGTGATCAATGGAATGGATGGGGAAGATGGTACACTGCCATCTGTGAAGAGGCAAAACCAACAAAATATCAGTAAGGCTACCCAAAACGAAGTCAACTTAATGCAGGGGGTGGTTGTGGAAGATACCAAGACAAAACCCGGAAGGGATTTTTATCAGTACTTCTTTCTGGAGTACAATGCACAGAACATAAATGGGGAAAAAATTGTAAAAATATCCGAAGAGCTTGCCATTGGGGGCAATACCATGATCAAGATTTTTGCCGGCAACGATTTGGTAAGTCAATTTTTTGTGAATCCGAGAGCCACTTATTTAAAGGACATGGCCATGAATTCTGTATCTAGGTTAAACTATTATTTTAGACAGAATAGGGCCGTTCAACAAGATTTAATTAAATACTAACCTATGAAAGCGATCCTTCTTTTTTCTTTTTTATGTTGCTGTTCCCTTAGCTATGGGCAACAATTGGTATATAGTCCAAAGAACCCAAACTTTGGTGGCAATACCTTTAACTACCAGTGGTTGTTGAGTTCTGCCAATGCCCAAAATTCATTTCAAGAGAGCAGTTCTTTTAACAACGAGCGCTCAGAATTGGAGGAGTTTCAGGAAAGCCTAAACCGCCAGGTATTGGGCCGCCTTACCCGTTCGGTCTTTGATTCCCAACTGGGCGAAGCACTTGAGCCCGGTACATTCACTGTTGGGGAATTGTTGTTGGAGATTTTTGAGTCATCAGAGGGTTTGGTGGTAAACATTCTTGATACGGGTACAGGAGAACAGACCCAGATCATCATACCCAATTAATTGCCCTTAATCATAACTTAATGAAGTATCTTAAAAAAGCGCTTTTGCTTGTAAGTGTAGCATTGTGTGGTAGTTGTGGAACGTATTTTAACCAGCCAACAACCGTTATGCCACCACGCACGGGAGAAACAACACCCTTCACCAAATCTTTACGAAGCTTGCCCGAACCTAAAGAGCCCGTTGTGGTGGGGGTCTATAATTTTAAGGATCAAACGGGACAATACAAGAATGTAGAAAACGGCAGCACATTTAGCACGGCCGTTCCCCAAGGGGCAACAACCATGTTGATCAAAGCTTTGGAGGACAGTAAATGGTTTACGCCCATAGAACGCGAAAATCTTTCCAATCTCCTCAATGAAAGAAACATCATACGATCCACAAGGACAGAATATGAAGGGGCACAAAAAGGACAGCCCAATTTGCCGCCCTTACTTTTTGCCGGAATACTCTTGGAAGGGGGGATCATATCATACGATTCAAATATAATTACCGGGGGGTATGGGGCAAGGTATTTTGGGGTAGGGGGATCTACCCAATACCGTCAAGACCGTATTACCATATACCTGCGTGCGGTATCCACCTCAAATGGTAAGATTTTAAAGACCGTATACGTTTCCAAAACTATATTGTCGCAGGCGCTGGATGCGAGTTTGTTTCGGTATGTGAATTTTCAACGATTGTTGGAAGTGGAAACAGGAATTACCAAGAACGAGCCTATTCAGTTGGCCATACAAAGCGCCATTGAGAATGCGGTAGAGGCATTGATCATTGAAGGAATAGAAGGAGGGCTATGGGAATCCAAAGAGGGCGGACGGCTAGACGAGACTTTGGTTGAAATGTATAGGGCCAACAAAGCCGAGGAAGAATCAAGGCTATTGTTCAATAGGAACCAGAATTATGAATACCACCCCAAGAGCGTTACCGCATTTTTATCTTCACCACTGTTCAATGGAGATTTTTCAGATAAAAGTATGGGGGCTGGATTTAGATTGGGGTATCAAAAATTTGTTTCACCTTATTGGAGTGCCGGCATTGTTGGGGATTACCATTATTTTACTTCTGGCAATGGTTTTTATAAGGAGTATATGGCTGGGAATGTTCAGTTAAAGTACCACATGTTGCCTTATGAAAGGATTTCCCCAACGGTGTATGTAGGGGCAGGATGGCTGGCAGACATTAGATCTGAAGAACCGGGCTTAAGTGAATCTACATCCGGAATAAACCTGCAGTACGGCCTCGGCTTAAAATATAGGGTCGGAAAGAAAACGTTTCTCACTGTTTTTGCCGAGAACAACATTACAACAAGTGATGCTGTAGATAATGTGGTCAATGGCAAAAGAGATGATTTTTATTACAATTTTGGCCTGGGCCTTGAAATAAAACTAGGAAAAAGTATAACTAAATATAGACCAAAAAATGCATTTTAAAGAGATCTACAAATTGGTATTGGCCTTTATTGTTATATGGTCAGTTTCATGCGAGGAGGAAACAATTGGTGATTTGGAAACTGGAAAATTAGAAGGCAAGGTGGTATCCAAAGGGTTGAACACCCCGATAGAAAATGTAAAGATTACCACCAACCCTGCCTCAACCACTGTTTTTACCGATGTGAATGGGGATTTTAGTATTGATGAAATAAGTGTTGGGGAATATTCGGTACAAGCCGAGCAGAAGGAGTATAAAACAGCGTTTGAACCGGCGAACATCTTAGAAGGGAATACGGTGAGTGTTGTTATAGAATTGGACAGTTTGGAAGCAGATAATCTCTTGCCAAAACGGCCAATCTTACTTTTTCCAGAAGATGGGGCTTTGGGGGTGGAAAGATCTCCTGCATTTTTATGGACCTCGGCAAAAAATGATGATGACGAAATTGAGTATGCGCTAGAATTAAGACAAGGGGAACAAGGAGCGACGCAGTTTTTTCAAGAGATTCCAGATACGACTTTTACCGTAAGCGCTTTGGAGATAGGCAAAACATATTTTTGGCAAATTACCGCAGATGATGGTGTGAATGCCACGGTATTGAGTGAACTTTCAAGCTTTACGGTTCAAGGGGTAAGTGACAACCGTTATTTTTTTGTAAAAAGCACCAATGATAATCAGGCCGTTTTTTCGGGCAATGAACCACTGGGGCCGTTGGAAGAAGATATAAACCAAAATGTTGTACAATTAACGGAAAACAATAAAAATTCATTTAGGCCAAAGGCCAACAATACGGCAAATAAGATTGCCTATATAGGGTTTGATGGCAGTGAATCCCATATTTTCCTGATGGGTTTTGATGGGACCAATAAGCAACAACTGACAAAATCTACTCAAATCGCTGGATTTAAATTGGATGAAATTGAATTTGCTTGGAATAAGCAAGGAAACAAAATTTTCTATCCCAATTTTAATAGGTTGTATGAAATTAGTCTTGATGGTTCTGCCAATAGGTTGGTCTATGAAACGCCAAGTGGTGAATTTATTTCTGAGGTTGCGGTAAACCCGGTATCGGGTTTATTGGCACTAAAGACAAATGATGTAGAGGGGTACAATGTGCGAATTCGAATTGTCAATCCAGAAACTGGTGTTGGAGAACAGGTTTTGATTGAAGGTGTGGCAGGTGCTTTTGATGGGTTGGATTTTTCATTGGATGGAAATCGGCTTTTATACTCAAGGGATGTATCTGGCGTAGAAAATGAAGAATACAGGAGGTTGGACAACCGAATTTTTCAGTACGATTTCCTAACAGGCGAATCAAAGGAGTTGGATACAGAAAAACCAACTGGCCAAAACGATTTGGATCCCAAATATGCACCCAATGATGGTTATGTGATCTATGTAAGGACTTCAAATGATGATATCTCAGAGAGGATTGTTCAACGCACACAAATTAGGGACGATGATTCTGTTTTTTCTGAGATTTTATTTACGGGGGCTTTTATGCCTTACTGGGAATAGGGTGTTTGAAGTGGGCGGGGATCAATATTTTAACGATTAAAGCTCCTTGAGTTTTATATTGCTGAACCAAACCTCAAAATACCAGTTCTGTAGGGCTATCTTACCTTGGGTAGCCCGACCGTATCCAGATTGACCGGCAAAACCGGAAGCAGCAATTTTGGCCCTCCATTCTGGGGAAGAAAAATTTTCCTTGGCGGTGAGGATTCCGTTAAGGTAAAATTCAACCTTGCCATCTTGTTGTACAATGCGGGAAGTGTTCCATTGCCCCAAAGGCTTTACTTCGGCCACGCTTTGCAGGGGCAGAAAACCATACAGGCAACCGGGTCTTTTGGTGGGCACGCCATAATCCATATGGCCGGCACCCAACAATTGGTATTCCGGCCCGGTTTGGTAGGTGTTGGCAAATTCCGGTTTTTCCAGTACGTTGATGAATACGCCACTATTGCCACGATCCGGGATTCGCCATTCAAAGTACAGTTCATAGTTTGTAAACTCGGTGTCAGTGATTAAGTCGCCATGGATCTTACTTTCATCGGAGGCGTTGCAGAAAAGCATGCCGTCTTGCACCTTCCATGCAGAAAATTTGGTGGAATCCGGTTTGTTGTACAAATGCCAACCGTTAAGGGTTTTGCCATCAAACAGTAACTGCCAGCCCTGTTCTTTTTCAATGCCCAACAGTTGGTTGTGCACTTCGTTCGCTATGGCCTTTTGCTTGGTGTGCCAAGTTTGGGGGTTTTCTTGATTATGGTTTTTGCAACTGAAAATCACGAATGCCAAAAAAGGTAGTAAGATGGTATTTGCTTTCATTTTTTATGGTTGATAGATGTAAAATAAGCATTTTACACTTTTAAATTTCAATTTTTAATTCCTCCTTTTCAATTCCCTATTTTTGCCCAAAATTCCAATATGTCCTCAGATTCGAGCAAACGATATGCCCAACGGGGGGTTTCGGCCTCAAAGGAAGATGTGCACAATGCCATCAAGAACATCGATAAGGGGTTGTTCCCCAAGGCGTTCTGTAAAATAGTGCCGGATTACCTTACGGGCAGTGAAGACCACTGTCTGGTCATGCATGCCGATGGAGCCGGTACCAAATCCTCCTTGGCCTATATGTATTGGAAAGAGACGGGGAATCTGGGCGTTTGGAAGGGCATTGCCCAAGATGCCCTGATCATGAACATTGATGATTTGATCTGTGTGGGGGCCACGGATAACATCATGCTGTCCTCAACCATTGGCCGCAACAAGAACTTGGTACCGGGTGAGGTAATCTCGGCCATCATCAATGGCACCGAAGAACTGATTGCCGATTTAAAGCAGCATGGGATTACCATTCATTCTACGGGCGGAGAAACGGCCGACGTGGGCGATTTGGTCCGAACGATCATTGTAGATTCTACCGTGACCGCACGGATGAAACGAAGCAATGTCATAGACAATGCCAACATTAAGGCTGGGGATGTCATTGTGGGCTTGGCTTCCTATGGGCAGGCGACTTATGAAACGGAGTACAACGGAGGTATGGGCAGCAACGGATTAACCTCTGCCCGGCATGATGTCTTTGCCAAGTATCTGGCAGATAGCTATCCAGAGAGCTTTGACCCTGCCGTGCCCAAGGAGTTGGTGTATTCCGGAGGTAAAAAATTGTCGGATTCCGTAGAAGGTTCTCCTTTGGATGCCGGTAAATTGGTTTTGTCACCCACGCGTACCTATGCGCCCATTGTAAAGAAAATCCTTTCAACCTATTCTTCGGAACACCTACATGGTATGGTGCATTGCAGTGGGGGGGCACAGACCAAGATATTACACTTTGTAGAGGGCCTTCATATTATAAAGGACAATCTGTTTCCCATTCCGCCCTTGTTCCAATTGATACAGGAACAATCCGGTACGGATTGGAAGGAAATGTACCAGGTCTTTAACTGTGGCCATCGATTGGAAATGTATGTGGACAGTGCCATTGCCGAAGATTTGATAGCCATTTCCCAAAGCTTTGATGTAGATGCCCAGATTGTGGGCAGGGTGGAAACTTCAGATTCCAAAAAGCTGACCATCAACAGCGAATACGGAAACTTCGTCTATTCTTGATACGAAATGAACTTTTTATTGCGTTATTTTAATAAGAAAAAATAATGCTATGGAAAGAAAAGAATTTTTGCGCTCAATGGGTGCCGGTGCGGCATTTGCACTAATGTTTCCCTGCGTAAATGGATGTTCAAAAGATGGTGAGGACTTAGAAACTTTTCCGGAACCAACGGAAATCGATTTTACTTTTGATCTTAGCGCACCCGAAGCGGCCCCACTGGTGAATAACGGAGGGTGGATTCCGTTGAAATCAAATCCTGACTTCAAGTATTTTGATATTATAGTGGCCAGAAACCTAGAAGGGGAACTGGTGGCTGCCAGTAAGATCTGTAGCCATGAGGGAACCGAAGCGGTTACCTTCAGTTCAAATGACGGTGGGGTGTTCTTTTGTACGACCCACAGTTCAAAGTTTGCCCAAGACGGTACTTCGCTCAATTTGAATACGACTTCAAATCCGTTAAAAATTTTTATGACGGAGTTGAACGGTGATATCCTAAGGATTTTTGAACAGACCTAGCATATGGCCAGATTTTCTTTTCTTTTTTTGGTACTGATGGCCCAACTGGTGTTTTCACAGGATTGGGAACAAGATTTTTCCATGGCACTTGCCAAAACAAAAACCGAGGGCAAAAAATTGCTATTGGTCTTTTCGGGCTCCGATTGGTGCACCCCTTGTGTCAGACTTGATAGAAAAGTGTGGCAGACCCAGGATTTTAAAGATTTTGCCTCGGAAAAGCTGGTATTGTACAAGGCAGATTTTCCCAGAAAGAAGAAGAATCAATTGCCTAAGACCGTATTGGACATGAACAAGACGTTGGCAGAAAAATATGGCTTGGAAAGTTTTCCCAAGGTCATTTTGTTGAACGGGGATGAAACGGTCCAAGGCTATTTGGTGAATTTGGAAATGACACCCAAAGCTTACATATCAATACTAGATAACTTGCTTAAATGAAGAGATTCCCAATCGTATTCTTTCTATTTTTTAACCTACTGCTCCTTGGACAGGAAAAGAAATATGTATCGGTGAACAAGGTACTCAAATTGATGGGCACCCGTTTTGAAATAACCTTGGTCGCCCAAAATGAAGACATTGGCTACATCAACATCAACGAGGCCATTGCAGAGATCCAACGGATTGAGAAAAAGATTTCTTCCTGGGATGTGGATTCCGAAACATCACAGGTCAATCGTTTTGCGGGCATTCGTCCGGTAAGGGTGAGCGAGGAGCTTTTTAGATTGATACAGCGTGCCATCAAAATATCGGAGATCACGGATGGGGCTTTTGACATCACCTATGCCTCCATGGACAACATCTGGAGGTTTGATGGCAGCATGAAGCAGTTCCCCTTGGAACAGGACATAAAGAAATCCATTGCCAGTGTGGGCTACACCAAGATTGTCCTGGACGAGCATAATTTTACGGTTTACCTTCCCAAAGAGGGCATGAAGATTGGTTTTGGAGCCATTGGTAAGGGGTATACCGCCGATAGGACCAAGAAACTTTTGATGGGAAAAGGAGTTCCGGGAGGCATTATCAATGCAGGGGGCGATTTGACCACTTGGGGAACCAAGGAAACAGGGGAAAAATGGTTGGTGGGTCTCACCAATCCTATGGATAAGACCAAAGTGTTTTCATGGTTGCCCATCGTGGAATCCTCAGTGGCAACCTCGGGCAATTATGAAAAGTATGTCCTGTTTGATGGTGAAAAATATACCCACATCATTGATCCAAGAACGGGGTATCCGGTAAATGGGGTAAAGAGTGTTTCCATCTTTGCCAAAGATGCCGAACTCTGTGATGCCTTGGCGACTGCGGTTTTTGTCATGGGAAGGGATAGTGGCATCCACATGGTCAATCAAATGGATGGGGTGGAAGTGGTCTTGGTGGACAAGGACAATAAAATCCATAAAAGTTCGGGAATCATGTTTGATAAAAAACTGTAATTTTAAGATTATGAGAGTGTCCCTGTTGGTGTTGGTATTGGTCATGGTCGGTTCTGCCTCATCTTGTGTTGTGGTACGCGAATACGATAAGGCCTATGTGAACGACGAAGAAATGGCCTTGAGGCTTAAAAGCTGTGAACGATTTGAAACCACCTTTCATACCTACAGGGAGGCAGCTTCCGGGGCCAATGGGGGAAAGACCGGTGGTGGTTGCGGATGTAATTAAGTGATGCCCGATTTTCGCAAATGTAATGCAGCGAAAATTGTTGGCAGAACTTACCCTGAGCTTGCCGAAGGGTCTGTAGGGGTTTTGGTGAACGTACCGTCCAATTTCCGCAAATGCAATGCAGCGAAAATTGTGGCAGAACTTACCCTGAGCTTGCCGAAGGGTCTTACCGTAATCAAAGAGTTTGTAAAAAGTTTAAAGGGGATGCAATCCAATAATCCAAAAAACGAAAAATCCAACAATCCAATTTCTGCGATTTGTATGTTTTTTTGCTTGTTTGTTTTTGGCTGTTCCCAGGCCCAGCAATCTACTTTGGCCTATAAGAAAAGAGTGTTGGAGGCTGCCGAACTGGAAACCCTTTTTAGTTATTATAGTCAAGACGGCCCCAATGCCGCGGTGAGTGGGGGTGAAGGCTCAGAGGAATTGACCGATGCAACCTCGACCATTGTACTGACCATGCCCTTGAACGATGACGATATTCTTACCATTGATGCCGGAATATCGGCCTATACTTCGGCTTCGTCCAGCAATGTAAATCCTTTTGATGGTGGTGGCACGGCTAGTCCGTTCAGTGCCTCTTCCGGGGCATCCCGCTCCGACGTTTTGGCCTATTTTAACCCATCATATACGCACAATTCTGATGACCGAAATCAGATCTGGAGTGCCAATGCCTATGTTTCTGCAGAGTATGACTATTTCTCCATAGGTTTTGGGGGTAGTTATGCGCGATTGTTCAACGAACGAAACACCGAAATATCAATAGCCGCTCAAGTATATTTAGATTCTTGGATTCCCCAATATCCCATAGAATTACGTGAAGGTTTTTCGGGTTCTGTTTTGGGATACGACCCCGTTTTTATTCCTTTTGAAGATGAAAACCGCAACTCGTATTCCCTTTCCTTGAGTTTTGCCCAAATTCTGGGCAAACGCTTACAGGGTTCCCTTTCCTTGGATGTGGTGCTGCAAGATGGACTTTTGGGCTCGCCCATGCAACGGGTGTATTTTGGGGATGTCGATGATTTTTTTGAAGAGGATTTTCAGTTGGCCGACGATGTGGAGCGACTGCCCAATACACGGTTTAAGCTCCCCTTAGGAGGAAGGTTGAATTATTATGCGAATGATTGGGCCACCCTTAGGGCCTTCTACAGGTTCTATTATGATGATTGGGGCATTGTTTCCCACACGGCCTCATTGGAGGTTCCCTTAAAATTGAATGATAGTTTTACATTGTACCCTAGCTTTCGCTATTACCAACAAACGGCCGCTGATTATTTTTACCCTAAGGAAGGGGCATTGTCCATTTTTGATTTTTACACTTCGGATTATGACCATTCCGATTATACGGCCAATCAATATGGTTTTGGCATTCGGTATAAAGACATTTTTACCAGAGCTAAGATTTTTGTGTTCGGGCTCAAGGCCATTGATCTGCGCTACGCCTATTATGACCGAAATACTGGTTTGGATGCCTCTATCATAACCCTTTCAACCTCTTTTGTGGTTGATTAGGTATCCCTCTTGTTCTAAATCTTCTCTTGAGGATATGGGTTTACTGCAACCATTTTTAAGACAATAAGTGGTGTCGCTTATCGCTAAAACATCATGGTAAAAATGATCGGTGACCATGATCAGGCTGTCTTTCTTTTGTTCTAACATAAGTCTTTTGAATATTTCAACATAAATGGGTGCAACGAAGGAAAAAGGTTCGTCAAGTAAAATAATCCTTTTGCCACTGAACAGTATCAGATAGGTTTCCACTACTTTTCTTTCGCCGGAACTAAGTTCAGAAACCCTATAATTGTAATACTTGTCAAAAGCAGTAAAACGATTGGTAAAACCATTGAAGTCACAATTAAAAAGTTTGAAAGCAGTCCTTGTCTTTATAGACTTGGGCAACAACCTATGTTGGGGCAGGTAGGCTATTTGGTTGGAAAGAAAAAGTGGTTTGGATTGAGGTGTTCCATCTATTCTGATGCTTTTGCTCTTTGGGTCCAACGAGCCAAAAACAATTTTGAGCAAAGAGGTTTTGCCACACCCATTACGGCCAATCAGACTGGTTATCTTGCCAGATTCGGCCTTAAGGTAGATTCCATATAAAATCCTTTTTGTTTTAAAGTGGAGTTCAATGTTATCAACCTCTAAGGTCATAGGACTTGAAAAAATAAACTAATAAACAAACTAATGAATGAGTCATACAGAAAGGCAATGGAAAAGAGCATAGGACTCGAGATCCCAAAGTTTTTGTAAAAAATCAACCCTTCAGAGAGCCTTTTTTCAAAATAAAAAAGATAGAGTATGGCCATGAGCAGCAACTTAACAAAGACAATCTTAAGGAAAGGCATTGCTAAAAAAGCGAAATAAAGAGAAATAAGAACGGAATAAGGAAGGAGCTTACGATAAAAAAGCCAAATGATCTGATATGTTTTTGCCTTGGCAAGTACGCTTGGATTCAAACTTCTTTCATCAAATTTGTCGTAATTTCGTAAACTTTAGAAAATTGATTTATGCTAGATAAGTTAAACATTGTTAAGCAGCGCTTTGATGAAGTGGCTGACCTTATCATACAACCCGATATCATTGCCGACCAAAAGAAATACGTTACCCTGAACAAGGAGTACAAGGACTTAAAGGTCTTGGTGGATAAACGGGAGCAATACTTAACTTTTCAAAACAATATAGCCGAAGCCGAAGAGATCATTGCGGATGGCAGTGATGCCGAAATGGTGGGTATGGCCAAAATGCAATTGGAAGAGGCCAAGGAGGCCTTGCCCCAGTTGGAAGAGGAAATCAAGTTTTTGCTCATTCCAAAAGATCCCGAAGACGCTAAGGATGTGGTGATGGAAATTAGAGCGGGCACCGGTGGGGATGAAGCCAGTATTTTTGCTGGAGACCTTTACCGCATGTATGCCAAATACTGTGAAACCAAGGGGTGGCGTACCAACATCATAGATTTGAACGAAGGGACCGCTGGGGGCTATAAGGAGATTCACTTTGAAGTAACCGGTGAAGATGTTTACGGAACTTTGAAATTTGAAGCAGGGGTGCACCGTGTACAGCGTGTGCCACAGACAGAGACCCAGGGGCGTGTGCATACCTCGGCGGCCACGGTAATGGTCATTCCAGAAGCTGAGGAATTTGACGTGCAGATCGACCCCAAGGATGTCCGTATCGATTATTTTTGTTCCTCTGGCCCTGGTGGACAGTCGGTTAATACAACGTATTCCGCAGTTCGTCTGACACACATACCAACAGGAATTGTGGCCCAATGCCAAGACCAGAAATCGCAGCACAAAAATAGAGACAAGGCATTTGTGGTGTTGCGTTCGCGATTGTACGATTTGGAATTGGCCAAGAAGCAAGCCGAAGATGCACTAAAGCGAAATTCTCAAGTAAGCAGTGGCGACCGATCGGCCAAGATCAGGACGTACAATTATCCGCAAGGACGGGTGACCGACCATAGAATTGGGCTTACCCTCTACGATTTGCAGAACATCATTAACGGCGATATTCAAAAAATAATTGATGAACTGATGTTGGTGGAGAATACCGAAAAATTAAGGGAAGCATCTGAGACGTTTTAGGTATTGGGTTTTGGACGTTTGGTTTTAATGTTGAAATGAGAAATTTCAGAGATTTAGAAGTTTGGAAAAACGGAATTGAATTGGTTGAAGAGATTTACACAGTTCTTGATACTTTTCCCAGTTCCGAAAGATTTGCGCTGTCTGCACAGATATCAAGAAGTGTAGTCTCAATTCCATCCAATATTGCTGAAGGATGTTCTAGAGAATCCCAGAAAGATTTTTCAAGATTTTTGCAAATTTCATTAGGTTCTTCTTATGAATTGGAAACCCAATTGATTATTGCCGAAAAAGTAGGGTACATAGCGGAAGAAAAACTTCAAAATACCCTTAAGAAACTTGGAGAACTTCAAAGAAGTATTCATGCGTTAAAAAAATATGCAGATTCTAAAACCAATAACCCAAAACCAAATGCCCTGTGAAGCTTACTGAACTTGTAGCTCAAATAAAGAAAAAGCACTCCTTTCTCTGTGTGGGATTGGATACCGATTTAGAAAAAATTCCACCACATCTTTTAAAGGAGGAAGATCCTATTTTTGCTTTTAACAAAGCCATAATCGATGCCACTCAAGAATACTGTGTGGCCTATAAGCCCAATATAGCCTTTTATGAGGCGTATGGGTTAAAAGGATGGCGCTCATTGGAAAAAACAATAAACTACCTGAACGATAACTATCCCGAACAGTTTACCATTGCCGATGCCAAAAGGGGCGATATTGGGAATACCTCTACCCGTTATGCCAAGGCATTTTTTGAAACGTTAAATTTTGATTCCATTACAGTGGCGCCTTATATGGGTCGCGATTCTGTGGAGCCATTTTTGGCGTTTGAAGAGAAGCATACCATTCTTTTGGCCCTGACATCCAACCAAGGGGCTTTTGACCTTCAAACAAAATCAGTTGACGGTATGGAATTGTACAAGCAGGTTTTGGAAACTTCAAAAACCTATGCGAATTCCAAGAATTTGATGTACGTTATCGGGGCCACCAAGGCGGAATATCTTAAAGAGATTCGTGAAATTATCCCAGAAAATTTCTTGTTGGTTCCTGGTGTGGGGGCACAGGGGGGCAGTTTGGAGGAGGTATGCAACTATGGTATGACCAAAGATATTGGACTGTTGGTCAACTCTTCAAGAGGTATTGTTTATGCATCCACGGGATTGGATTTTGCAGAAGCCGCAGCGGTCAAAGCAAAAGAATTGCAAATCCAGATGGCAGCACTTATGGGAGGTCTTTAAGAGAGTTCTTCAAGAACTTTTTTAAGGCTTTTTATCTTCGATTCAAAAAAATCCGAAAGTTTGGCATCTATTCCGGTAGCGGCCTTTTCCAAGAAGTTTTGATATCGATATTCCAATGTGTTGGCAGCATGACTGCCTTGTGTGATCGGGGTCATTTTTCCTACCCTGCAATACTGTTGTTTCATGGTGATGGATTTGTTATCACTAATGTTTTAATATACGATGCATTAGTATTGCTTGGTTGCGTTATTTAGATTAAAATGCAGTAGTTTGTCCCGTTTTAACGTAAAATTCACACGAAAATTGTCCAAGTACTGTTTTATGAACAAAAAAATAGATTACTTTGACTATAAATTATCATGTTGTTGCACCATTCAGTTTATCGGCATAAAGACTCCAAGGAATGGGTGACCTTTGTGCATGGAGCCGGCGGAAGTTCTTCTATTTGGTACAAACAGCTTAGGGACTTTAAGAAACATTATAACATCCTTCTTTTGGATTTACGGGGACATGGCAACTCTAAACCCAAGCTAAGGGAGGCCTTTGATGAAAAGTACACGTTTGACAGTATAACCGATGATATTGTGAAGGTGATTGACCATCTTAAAATTTCCCGATCCCATTTTATAGGCATATCCTTGGGAACCATTTTGATCAGGAACTTGGCAGAAAAATATCCAGATAAAGTGGAGAGCATGGTCATGGGTGGCGCCATCATGAAGCTGAACCTGCGTTCCCAAGTATTAATGAAATTGGGTGTTGTACTCAAATCCATAGTACCCTATCTCTGGTTGTACAGGTTTTTTGCATTTATCATTATGCCGAACAAAAACCACAAGGAATCACGGTTGTTGTTTGTAAATGAGGCCAAGAAATTGTACAAGAAAGAATTTATAAGGTGGTTTCGGTTGACTTCGGAGATAAATCCACTGTTACGCTTTTTTAGATCGGCAGATATTGGAATTCCTACCCTATATGTAATGGGTGAAGAGGATTATCTGTTTCTCCCCAGCATAAGACAAGTGGCCAAGGCCCATGAAAATTCACAACTGTTCATTGTGCCAAAATGCGGGCATGTGGTCAATGTGGAGCAGCCGGTCATTTTTAATACCACTACCTTGTCCTATTTAAAACCATCAGGAAAATAAACCCTTTGTTCTGGGTGGGGATAAGAAAACAAAAACAGCCCTATGTTTTGTGACTAATTCAAATAACGTTCAAAAAAAATGAAAACAACTTTCTTGAAGTGATGTAAGGGCTGTTTGATGACAAAACTAGACATAGGTTGGATAAGCAAGGTACTGTCCTATCTAAAAAGACTTTTTTATAGTTTGTTTTAAGATTTTTACTTTCCTCTATAAAGGCAAAAGAGACTGCCTTTTTAAGACAGCCTCTTTTTCAAGCTTATTTGGAATCTTAATCTATAAGAACTTAATTGTTAAGATTTGGATTGGCATCAACCTCCCTAATTGGGATTTGATAGATCATTCTGTCATCTAATGGAGGAATCACAAGGTCTGCCCCAGGCATGACAAGATTCTCCCTGCCGTCTTGCCTGTTTAATCCAACACCAAGTCTGGCCATGTCAAAAGAAGCTACACCGTCGCCCCAAAGCTCAATTCTTCTGTACATGAGAATTTCATCAATAAGGTCTTGGCCCGTATTGGTTGATAAAGTGTAACTTTCATCCCTAACACTGTTTAGGTCATATAAAACTTGTTGGGCTTCGGAATCTTTATTTTGTCTGGCCAAAGCTTCTGCCTTGGTCAGGTAAAACTCTGCATTCCTGAGGTAGATATAATCCCCTATGAACACACCGGGTCCCGGTTGCGCTATGAATTTTAAACTGGTGTACTTTGGGGTAATGTTATAGTGCCCCCAAGTGCCGGGAACCAATATTTCTCCTGGCCCATATTCCTGGTCTGAGAACCAGGCCAATCTTTTGTCGGTTGCCGGGATCATATCATATAGATTGGAATTTACTGTTTTAAAATGATTCCAACCACTATACCCATCATTGATCTGGCTTGTGTGGGAAAAGAAAGAGGCATAGACCTCAGAAGTGGCTTCTGTCACTTGAGCTCCCCACAGCGTTTCGGATAAAGAGAGTTCATCAAAGCCGTGAAGGACATCACTGCTAAGGCTTCCCACTCGCATGGCTATATCCGCATAGGTTTCGGCCTCGGACCAATTTTCATAAGTTAGGTGGTATTTTGCTAAAAATGCAGCGGCCACGTTTCTGTCAACCTCTTCCACAGAAGCTCTACCATAGTTTTCAAGACCGTTAAAAGCTATGGTCAAATCATCGAGAATCTGTGCTTTGACCTCACCGACAGTGGATTTGGGCTCTCCAACAAAGTCCCCAAAATCAATCGGTATCGCTTTTGTGGCGTCATCAGCTCTTGTGTGTTGGTAAATTCTTATGAGATAAAAGTAAGCAATCCCTCTATATGCATGGGATTTGTATTTAAAAACCAATGTTTCCTCTGGTGCATCATCTGGTATTGTATTGATAATACTATTGGCGTTACTGATAATTCGGTAGAAAAACTCCCATAAATAATCATTGTCATTGGATGTTAAAACAACATTGTCATAGTTGTTGTATGCCCCGAACCAAGTATTTCTGCTCATGTCCATATCGTTACTCCTCAGATCCATGCCAAGTTGTACGGCCTTTAGACCAAACTCATCGGTGCTGCCAGCTCCATTTTCCCCATCTCTAAAATAGGATAAGATGGCACCATCCAGAGCTTGAAGACCAACGGTGCTCCCTGTTGCCGAATTTGCTTCGGCATGGGAGGTGCTCAAATATCTTTCATCTTCAAAGTCTCTGTCAAAATCCGAACAAGAGATGAAAAGAACCGTTGCAAGGAACAGGGCAAAATGGTTGCCTATACTCCTGTTTGTAAATTTATCTTGTTTCATAACCAATTTTTTAATTTAGATTTAATTTCACACCAAAAGCGGTTGTTCTATTGGCGCCATATTCTGCTGATGACGAGCCTACTGAATTGAGGCGAGGATCATATCCCTGTCTGGCACTATATAGTAAGAATGCGTTGTTCATTGTTGCATAGAACCTAATACTGTCTATGTGGTATTTTTTTAACACATCAAGATCTAGAACATAGCCGAGGTTAATGTTGTTTAGGCTTAAATAGCTTAGATCCACCAACCAAAGATCTGAAAGTCGATACTGGTCAGGGCTTAAGGGGTCAACCCTCGGCAAGTTGGCCGTGGGATTGTCTAGTGTCCATGTTTCATCGTAATCGGGAAAGTTGGTCACATTTTGGGTTGCGCCCAATAGTCCAAAGTATTCGTTGTCAATCCCATATCCCCCTATCTGGTAGGCGAATTGTAGTCCCAATGAAAACTTTCCTACTTGGATATTTGTTCCAAAGCCACCAAACGCATCGGGGATAGCCGTTTTATTTTGAAATTGTCTTCCTGCTACAGCAGTGGCATAATCTTCTGTAATGTTGCCATCTATATCGTAATACTGTGCATTTCCGTTGTCAGGGTTTACACCGGCCGACCTGACCATAAAGTAGTCAAAAATGCTTTTTCCAACGACCCTTCTAAAATTGCCAGACTGTATGGAGTCCCTGGGGAGTTCGGTAATTTCATTTTTTAGGGTAGACAGGTTGGCGTTGAAACTAATGTTGACTTTCTCCTTGTTTACGACATTCCATGCTACTTCGGTTTCAAATCCACTGTTGACCATAGATCCAAAATTTTGGGGTCTGGAACCTCTTCCTGTGGATGGT
The DNA here is from genome assembly GCA_965230555.1 of Croceivirga sp. GTDB lineage: Bacteria > Bacteroidota > Bacteroidia > Flavobacteriales > Flavobacteriaceae > Croceivirga. The sequence continues at coordinate 3,118,062 of OZ246014.1, read as the reverse complement.
CCAATTGGGTTGTTGAACAATAGGTCTTCTGATTTCTTTCTATAGTATCCTAAGGAAAGGCTTAGTTGGTTGAATAGACTCATTTCATAAGAAACATCAAGACTGGCTGCTTTTTCCCATGTTATTGACCTGTCCCCCAGGTAACGAAGGGTCTGTGTCAATTCACCATTGCTCTCACCTATTTCATATTGGTTTTCATAGGCCAAGTAGTTTCTCCCCAGGGTATCCGGATAGAGGATTCTATCGTTACCCGTGGTACCATAGTTTGCAGATAGCTTGGCATAGTCAATGGTATTGGAGTTTTCCAAAAAGCTCTCGTTGCTTAAGATCCATGATGCCCCAGCAGACCAAAAAGCTCCCCAACGTTCATCTGGATGAAAAACGGAAGAGGCGTCATATCTACCCGTTAGATTTAGATAATAAGTGTTATCGTAGCCATAGATAAATCTAGAAAAATAACCTTCAGTCCTATACTGGGAATTGTAGTTGCTCGCACTGGAGTATACAGAGGTGTTGTCCAATATGGGGCTGAAATTTCCGATTATGTTTCTTTTTTCAAGTTCAAGTGTTGTAAAGGTCTCTTTGTAGGTTTCGTGGCCTAAAAGGGCATCAAAACTATGGGTGCCGTCATCTTTTTTCCAAGTCAATAACTGTTGATTGGTAAAAGCGGTGAAGTTGTCCCTGTTATTGGTCAACAATCCATTATTGGCCGCGGCAAAAGCGCCAGCTCCCGGCTTTGTGAAATCGGTGCCTTGGTCCACTTCGGTCAAATAATTCATGACATATTCGAACTTAAAACCTAAGGGTAAGTCTACTTTTGCCCTAAAGGCACCATTGAAATTGTCCCTTTCATTGGTTTCGGTAGTGTTTTCTATAACGGCAAGGGGGTGCTCTCCAACGGCATAATTTCTGGGCCCCCTGCTTGCCCCACTGGGAAAAATCTGAGGAACGCCAAAGTCATAAGCAAAACCACTTGGGTTATTAGGGTCTAAAATAGGGTTCCAATTTTCATCATACTGGTAAACTGGATAAATTGGGGCGATTCTTCTGGTCCAAAAGAAAGCATTGGCAAAGTTAGTTGTGGGTAAGCCATTGACACTTATAGTGGCTGGCACTGCTTGACTGTTGGACTTTGCATAGGAGACATCTCCACTTATGGTGAATATTTTGGCAATATTGGAAGCATTGACCTTTAGACGGGCAGTATGTCTTTCGAAATTACTTCTTACCGTATACCCGTTATTTTCTTCCGTTCCCAAGGAGAAATAGTAGTCAATATTCTCTGAACCGCCAGAAATATTAAGGTTGGTGGAGCTAAAGGAGGCCGTATCCCTAAATAAGGCATCTTCCCATTTATCATCGACTTGTAGAACCGCGGCACTGTTAAGTCTACCGGTAGTGGGGTCTATTAATTCTGCGTCCGGGACATTGTAAACATTGTAACCAAGGCTGGGAATTAAGTTGTTTGAGGCAAATTGTCTGGCTTCTTCAACAGTTATGGGAGTACCAGCAGCGCTTTGTCTTTGAAACTCTGAGTTGGCCAATACGCTGTGGTAGGACTCATAAAACTCTTTAGGGGTTTCTATGATATCATACTCTTTGGCAGCTCTCTGTGTAATACCATATCTCGTGTCTATGGTGATTTGTGGTTTTCTATTTTTGGCACCTTTTTTTGTGGTGATCATTAAAACACCGTTGGAGGCCTTGTTGCCATATAGTGATGTGGAAGAGGCATCTTTTAAAACAGTGGTGGATTCGATATCCTGCGGATTGATGCTGCTCAAGGCTCCAGAATAGGGCACTCCATCTAGAACGATTAGGGGGGCGCTAGAGGCGTTTATAGATCCGAAACCTCTAATCCGGATTATAGGGTCGGAACCAGGTTGCCCATCTGCTTGAATAACCCGAAGTCCGGAAACCAAACCTTCCAGGCTTTTGGCCGGATTGGAGAAACTAGTGTTCTCAATTTGTTCGGCATCAATGATACTGATGGATCCCGTAATGGACTCTCTTTTTTGGCTACCGTAAGCTACTACCACAACTTCTTCCAAAGCTTGGGCATCTTCTTCCATTGCAACATTGATGACGTTCCCGGAACCTACAGTCCGTTTGGTGGTTTTTAGACCTAAATAGGTAAAGACAAGGACTTGGCCTTGGCTTGCTTTGATAGTGTAATTGCCATCAAAGTCAGTTTGTGTACCATTTGTTGTTCCTTCAACAAGGATGTTCACCCCAGGAAGTGGAATGCCAAATTGGTCGATTACGGTACCCGTAACCGTCTTTTCTTGGGCGAATGCGAATGCAATTGTACTGAAAATTGCAATCAATGCCCTCGACATTTTTTTTACTTTCATACGAATAGAATTAGTTTGTAATGAGTTAGTGCAACTGAGAAAGGAGGGCGGATAAAGACGGTAGAATAGCTAATTCAAAAAATACTTCTTAAGAAGTAAACAAAACTTAATTGGAATCTTTTTGTTTTTTAGAAGTAAGGCCTCTCACCGCCCTACCTTTACAATTGCTTAACAAAAGAATTCATAAGCTTTTAACAATGAGTACTTTTGCAACGGAAAGAACTATTGGTAGGTCACTGCCCAAGAGGAAGTACTTTTTTTAACTAAAGTATTTGTTAAAATTAACATATCTCGGGAATTGAATTAACACAAAGCCTTCATTGGTTTAAAAATGAAGGCTTTGTGCGTTTGGGGTGGTTGGGTATTACATGTTAAAATTTGCTTGCTATATGACTTCAAGTTGGCTTGAGGGACGGGTGTCGTATACGGCCAGGTTCCTATAGTCATTGGGGCTAAGCCCTGTATGTTTCTTGAATGCGGAATAAAAACTATTCTTGCTGTTAAAACCTACTTCATACATAATAGCCTTTACACTTAAATAGGTGTCCGAGGCCAATAATTCCTTGGCTTCCTCAATTCTATAGTGGTTTAAAAGGGTATAATAGTTTTTTGAGAAATACGTATTGATGACCTCAGAGACTTTATATCTATTGTAATCAATATGTTTGGCCAACTCATCTAGACTTAGATCATTTTTCCGATAGAGTTTGTTACCCTCAAAGGCCTGTTTGATTTTTTCTCGGATCTCTATGGCCTGCTGATAAGTGAGCCCTGATTTTTTATACTTTTTTTGATGGTTTTCGGCGAGCAGTTTCTGCTCTTCTTCCTTTAGGTACTTCTGTACCATTCGCTTGAGAAGCTGTTTCATTTGGATTTGCGATTTTTTGATTGATGTTCATAGTTACCGACAAATCGTTGTAATTCAGGTATTCCCGATAAGAATTTACTCCATTCAGCTTTCTTTCAGGTGTTCTAGGTATTGGGTTGGGGTAAGCTGTGTGTCTTTTTTAAAGGCCTTGTTGAACGATACTTTATTGTTGTAGCCAACCTCATAGGCAATGTCAATGATGGTAGCGTCTTGTTCTTTTTGTAAGAGTTCCTTTGCTTCGTCTATTCTGTATTTGTTGACCATTTCATGAAAATTCATTTTAAACTGTTCATTGATTATTTGTGAGGCATTGTGCCGGCTTGTATTCAATTTTTCTGCTACCAGATCCAAATTGATGTCATTTCTACGATATATTTTTTGATGATGGAATAGATCAAGCAAATCTTCCTTAAGTTCACATGATAAGCTCTCTGTGAGTCCAGATTTAAGATATTTTGGAAAGAGCATATTATTAGAGGACTGCAAGCCATTAAAAACGTGGGGTTGTGCATTAGCGGCGTAGCCTATATAAAGTACCATGGTGGCCATCAATATGAGTGGTGCATGAAAAAGAAGGCCGTTGTGAATCTGTTGTAATATTGTGGCGCCATAAACTACGTAAGTTACAATATAAAAAAGGTGTATAGCATAAATATTTCTTTGCCAAATCTTCGTTTTGGAGTTTAGTTCAGAATTCTTTCCCTTTAAAATTTGAAGGTGGATGAAATAGGCGTATAGAATTAAGAAAAGGGTTTTCAAGATTACCGCAATTGTTAATAGTATAGAGTCTTCAGGGGATAGACCGTCTCGCAAACGGATAAGCATATCTTTTATTTTGACACTACCAGAATCTATGTATATGGTAAAGGTGACGTATACCGTTAAAATGATGGTGGGCAATAAATGCCAAAGATCATAAAGTTTGAATTCTGCCTGATTGGAAACACGTTTAAAATATAAAAAAAGCAAAGGGCCGTACAAAAAAGATGACCAAGTGGACATGAGATAGGTGTGGGGATATACGAACACATAATTCGAAATGGTTATCGAAATATTGAGTATAAATACAGAATGTATGAGGACAAAAGCGGCTATTAGAATTTTAGAAAGCTTTTCAATTTTTTTGTTCAACAGTATGGAGAGGATGACAAAGCCTCCAATTAGGGCAATAAAAAAGTAAGATATAGACCAAAAAGTGATTTTAGGGATAAGCCTATTGGAAACCTTGTTGAATTTTTCCGTTTCCCTAATTTCATCGAAACCTTCATGTAGTAAAAATGAAGGTTGAAAGTCTAAGAGCAAATAATCATAAATGTAAGACAAAGACTCGGAAGGATGCTCTAAGGCCGCTTCACTAAGGGCCAACTTTTTTAAGATTCTTTCTTTTTCTTCTGTAGTGGACTGCTCTAAGTTTTTCTTGTAAATAGGAATTGCCTTTTCAAACCTCAGGACATTGTAGTAATAGTCTGCCCACTGGATTGAGTCCTGAAAGGAGGGAGCAGCAAAACCTTTTTCCGTAAATCCATGGTTGGTAAAACCCCACAAAAAAACAGACTGTAAAAGCAACAATATAAGGACTAACCGCTTCAATAATTGCCGTTTTCGATTGATTGATGAATTAGTAATTTAAACAAGGTAATAAAATTGGATGTCTAAATTGTTAACCAAAACTTAAAAAAGTAAGCCCCGATAAAAGTTTACCCATGCCCCAAGAAGATGGATTGTATGAAAAATGAGTGCTTCTAGTTTGGTGGGATGAATGAATTGAAACTAAAAAAACCGGCCAAGAGACCGGTTTTAAAACTAACTAACTCAAAAAATGCTAACTCAGATAATAGTATGCAAAATTTATATAAAGCTTTCTATGACAGGTTAAGGAAACTTTAGCAATATGTTATAATTGCATTGTTCACAATGACTATAACGTTTAATTTCTTAAATTATTTTGTGAAAATAACAAAACTGTTTCAGGGTTGTATCAAGAGAAAATAACGGTCTTGTTGTTGTAAACCATGGTTTTCCTCTCTACATGGAGTTTTACGGCTCTGGATAATACAATTTTTTCCAAATCCCTTCCCTTGGCAATAAAATCATTGATACTGTGTGAATGGGATACAGGAACAACATCTTGTTCAATGATGGGGCCGGCATCGAGTTCTTCGGTCACATAGTGGCTCGTGGCCCCAATAATCTTGACCCCCCTATTAAATGCGGCATGGTACGGTCTTGCGCCAGCAAAGGCAGGTAAAAATGAATGGTGGATGTTAATGATCTTGTTGGGGAATTGATCAATAAGTTTAGGGGAGACAATCTGCATGTAGCGGGCAAGTACAATAAAATCTACCTTGTGCTCCATGAGAAGGCTAAGTTGGGCATCTTCTGCCTGATCTTTGGAACCCTTGGTCACGGGAATGTGGTGATAGGGTATGTCAAATTGGTCCGCGATATAGTTTAAATCGATATGATTGCTCAATATAAAGGGAATCTGAACGTTTAGTTCCCCAGATTTGTAGCGGCTTAACAAATCATACAGACAGTGATTGTATTTGGAGACAAACAGGGCCATTTTGGGTGAAAAATCAATGGGGTAGATGTTCCAGGTCATGGTATATCTTTCTGCAATAGAATCCCTGAATTCATTGATAAAAGCTGTTTTGTCGAAGCTTTTTGGGAATTCAGATTCTATCCGCATAAAAAATATCCCTGCTTCCTTGTCAACATGCTGATCCAGATATACAACATTGCCTTTATGATAAAAGATAAAGTTGGTGACAGAACTAATGATTCCAGATTGGTCCTTGCAATTAATTAAAATGATATGGTTCACAATAAGTGGATTAGATAAACACCAAAATTAAGATTTGTTGCCGATCAAAAAGAATGGATTTGTAAAGAGAAAGGATTTATGGTGCTTATTTGGAGTAGAATGACCTTCTCCAAGTCTTAAATGACTTTCGGAATAATTTAATTTCAGAACGCAAAAGGTTTACATATTCTCGCTCTTTGACCCCATCTCGTTCAAGGCCATTGCAGTAGGAGAGTATGTTCTTTAAAATGGTATTTAGAAAGGTCATCTGCTTAAGACGATATTCCCTTGAGTCTGATTTTACAGCATTGTCAATGGTTTTTGGAATCAATAAAGCGTCATGGTGCAGCGAAAATGCTATTTCACTGCGCAGCCCGGAACTCCTTGTCAATTGCTGGGGATTGAGGTCCACTGAAAAATAGGAGGCAATGGCCCTTCCCAAATCGGAAATGGCTAAGGATTGTTGGTAAACAGTTGAAGATTGATGATTAAAACTCTTCATTTTTTTCAGTAACAATTTGATATAAAATTACATTCAAAATCAGAGAAAAATATTTAAAATTTAAAATAAGAATTGTTTTTTAATTTAAAAATTAAATAATTTAGAGGAGTTGTATTTGAAATATATGGATGAATTAAACTGGAAGATTTTACAATGCCTACAGGCCAATGCCAGGGAGTCTTTTGTGAGCATCGGTAAAAAGGTGGGCCTTACCTCACCGGCCGTTGCGGAACGTGTGAGCAAGATGGAAAATGCTGGAATCATTAACGGGTACAAACCTGTGGTGTCATACGATGAATTGGGGTATCAGTTACGGGCAATTATAACGTTACGCGCGTTTGTGGGCAAGTTGAAGCCCTTTCTTCAAAAGGTGAAAAGTTTTGATGAGGTGCTCAACTGTTATAGGATTACCGGTAATGAAAACATTATTATGGAAGTGGTATTGGATAACCAACATCATCTGGAACAATTTATTGATACCTTGATCACCTATGGGGAGGCCCGTACGCACATTGTTCTTTCAGACATTATTTCCAATGCACCTGTGGTAAAACCATAATTGTTTTTTGAATGTTAAGTTTTGGCGAGATTTTTGATGGTAATAGGATATGGCGAGAAAAATTTTGATTATTCTGGTAGTTGGCTTTTTTCAAACATTGCTTTTCAGCCAACAAATGCGATTAAAAAAAGGAGTGGTTATAGACTCAATGCCAGTTTTGGACTCGATTCCTGAAAGTTTTTCGTTATTTCTTCCCACAAAGTTTGAGAATAAGGGCAAATGGCCTTTGTTGGTTGTGTTTGATCCCAAGGGTAGGGGAAAGCAGGCGGTATCGTTTTTTTCCAAACACGCAGAAGAGCAGGGGTATATTTTGGTGGCCTCAAATGCTATTCATGATTCACTTTCCTTGTCCGAGAATATGGTTCGCACAGGAAGGCTTTTGACCAAGCTAGAAAAATTATTGCCAATAAATGCAGGTCGTGTCTATGCTGCTGGGTTTGACAATGGAGCCCGTTTGGCAAATGTAGCTCCCTTAGTGTTCAAGAGCATTGAAGGTGTGGTTTCCTGTGGTGCGGCCATACCTAATTCTGATATGATTTCTAAAAAATCCCCATTTCACTTTATAGGGATTGTGGGGAAAGAAGACTTTAGCTACCCGGAAGTCTTGGAGACAGAAGCGATGTTCAACAGGCTTAAACTGGATAACAATATTCTGGTTTTTGATGGGGGCAAACAATGGCCTCCGGAAGCGTATATGGGCAAGGCCCTTCATTATTTTACGCTTAGGGCAATGGCAAGGGGTTTTGCGGAAAAGGACACTGTTTATATTGAAAAAGTCCTGAAACGGGGTATTGCCGATGTACAGCAATTGCTCAATGAAAAAAAAGAACTCCTGGCCTATAGGGAACTAACAGAAATGCAAAATGCTTTTCGGGATTTAATAGCTGTAGATTCCATAGAGAATGCTCAAAAGGAATTAAAAAAATCAAAACTTTATAGGATAAAAAAGCGTGAGGAAGATGCAGCACGCTTTAAGGAAAGCTTTTTGCAAGAAGACTATCTTTTTGCCCTTGAAGAGGATCTGGCTACATTCAATTACAGTAATCTGGGCTGGTGGAACTATCAAATGGCAGAGTTGCAGAAGTTTGTAGACAGTGAAAACAAGAGCCAACGGCAAATGGGCAGACGTTTGGTTGGCTTTGTCAATGCCCTGGTTGATGATAATCTGGACATGGTCAATACCCAAGACGAGGTTGATGATGAGGCCGTCATTTTTCTTTCAATGCTAAAGACCATTACCGAACCTGAAAATTTCAAGTTTTACCTTGATGTCATATCGATGAGTTCCAAATACGAAGATTTCGGTACGGCATTGTTCTATTTGGAAGAAGCATTGAAAAGAGGGTATAAGGATAGGGACCAACTCTACAGTATTGAGCATACCGCCCTTTTGCGGGTCTCTCCTGAGTTCAATAAGTTAATAGCTAAATATCTGGACACTGCCCGGTATGGGGTTATAGAAAAATAACATCTGCACGCCCCAGATTTCTTAAAGTCTTTCCCAAATCGTTGTATTTTTAGGGGATGAAATATCTATCTGTATTCCTATTGGTGTTTGTCTTTTCTTGTGGGAACGGGAAAAGATACCATGATGAGAGAGAGGCGGGTCCCAACACAGGTTCCAAGGCTATAAGTGATGTCTTGGAGTTTCAGAAGGGACTTAACGAAGATTTTAAAGATCCAGAGACCTCGCCCTTGCCAGACCGTTATCGGAAGGATTTTGAATCGTTGGACTTTTTTGTGCCAGATGAAAGTTATATTGTAAAGGCCTATCTGGAACGGACACCGGATTCTAAGCCTATTCTGTTGCCTACCACAACAGAGCGAAAGACCACGGAAAAAAGGTATGCCTATGCCCATTTTGAATTGAATGGAAAAAAGCACCAATTAGAAATCTACCAAAGTTTGGATGTGATGGAAGAAGAGGGCTACGAAGATTATTTATTTCTCCCTTTTTTGGACGATACCAATGGCAGTGAAACCTATGGAGGGGGGCGTTATATTGATTTGAGGATTCCTGAAGGAGATACCTTGGTCATTGATTTTAACCGGGCCTACAACCCCTATTGTGTCTATAACAAAAGATACTCCTGCCCTTTGGTGCCAAGGCAAAATTATATGAAAACCAAAGTGATGGCAGGAGTAAAAGATTTCAAGGGAAACTAAAAATCCCCCAACAAAATCATTTGTTAGGGGACCTTAGCTTAACACCTATACAATATATTGTTTAATCAAAAGAATAGATTGCAGCCACCAAAAATGAGGCCAGACTGTTTGTTGGGGCACCATCACCATCCAAAAATGGTTCGTTGTCATCACCAAAGCTATCCAATCTTAGTTCTGGTTTAATAATCAAATTTTCTTTGGTGAAACTTCCCGTAAGTGTTAACCCAATTACGGGAACATCATCAAAACCATCTTGGGTAAAGGCAAAATATTCACCTCTAAGACCTATTGCAAAATTATCAGATGTTGTCAATTGAGGATACAGAGCTGCGCCATAGAATCCACTATCAGTTTCAGAATTATTGTTGTACGCTGCATTAATTCCTAAAAAGAAGTCATCAGTAAGGTCAAAACCTCCCGTATAATCTACCTCAAAACCTAGGCCGTCATTTTTGCCACTATCATAGTATAGGTTTAAGTATTGACCATAAACACCTAATTGGCCACCTAACGCATATTCGCCTGTATCACTGATGTCGTTGGTGTCCCAAGGATTGGTTATCGCAAGCATTAAACTAATGTCATCCGATAATGTAAAATCTGCCTTGGCACCCAGATGGGAAAAAGGCCCATTGGAGAATAGGTATGAAACACTATAGTTGAAGTTAGCTTGTGGAGCAATAACCTCATAACCTAAAAATGTATTAAAACGACCTATCGTCAATGTAGTATTGTCTGAAACATTCCAATAAGCATAGGCCTGATTGATGACTCCGTTTAAGACATCGTTATTAAAAGTGGCTTCGGTACCTCTTGGTCCAAAAACTAAATCAACTACTAATCCAGTTGAACCTGATTCATAACTGCCAATAATATTACCCATACCTAATGCAAAACCAGTTTGGTTAGCAAATGAAGTTGGAGTAGCGGTTGTTGCTTCGCCAGCATCAACAAATGTGGTTCTAAAATAAGTGTCTATACTACCAGACAAGTTAAATGTGCCTTTGGTTCCTTCCTCTTCTTCTTGGGCCACGGCATTCATGGCGATGAGGGAAAATGTTAAAAAAACTATTTTTTTTGCGTATTTTGCGTTTGTAATCGCTTTCATAATGTTAATGATTAGGCCTGCAACCATGCAGGCTGTTGTTAATAGAATTTGAGTTTTGAAAAGTGTTACCGAACGGAGTGTTCTGCCAAACACTCCGTTCTTACTTTTACTTATTGGTTTTCATTGGAAATATGCTCGGGATATGCTTCCATACCATGTTCATGAATATCAAGCCCTTCCAGTTCCTCTTTCTCAGAGACCCTAAGGCCAATGGTTTTCTTTAAGATGAACAGCACAATGAAAGTGCATAGGGCAGCCCAAAGTATGTAAGAGAGTGATCCATAGGTCTGCACCCACAATAATTTGGCGCCACCACCGTAGAACAATCCCCCATCCAAGGCGAACAATCCAACCAATACGGTACCAAGAAAACCGCAGGTTCCGTGTACCGATATGGCACCGACAGGGTCATCTATCTTAAGTTTCTTGTCAAGAATCTCTATGGAGAACACCACGGCAATGCCGCATAACAATCCAATGAACAAGGCTCCAAAAGCACTAACGGCGCCACAGCCCGCGGTTATGCCCACCAAACCGGCCAATGCGCCATTCAGTGTCATGGAGAGGTCAGATTTTTTATAACGGATCCATGTAAGGAAAAGAGCGGTTATGGCCCCGGCTGCAGCAGCAATATTGGTGTTGATGATAACGCTTCCGGCACCTACGGTGTCATCACCGCCCCATGCCAGTTGGGAACCCCCATTGAAGCCGAACCATCCTAACCAAAGAATAAATACTCCCAATGCACCAAACATCATGTTATGGCCGGGTAGTACCTTGGCCTCGCCATCTACATATTTGCCAATACGCGGGCCTACCATGATCGCAGCAACCAATGCGGCACCTCCGCCTACGGCATGTACAACAGATGATCCTGCAAAATCAATGAAGCCAGCTGTGTTCAACCAAGCATCATCATCAAAGGGCCAATACCAGCTACCGGATATTGGGTAAATAATTGTGGTGAGTGCTGCGGATAAAATTAAATAGGTGGAAAATTTTGTTCTGCCTGCCACGGCACCGGATACTATGGTTGCAGCAGTGGCGCAAAAAACAGTTTGAAAAAATAGGTTGTACCAATCAGATGCACTAAAGAAGAAATAGCCCTGTTCGGCCGGACTGCTTCTAAAGAAGCCCCCAAAGACCAGGTCACTTCCGTACATGATGCCATATCCAACGGCCCAGAACATGATGGAGCCTACGGCTAGATCCATGATATTCTTCATAATAATGTTCCCGGAGTTCTTGCTTCTGGTAAAGCCCACTTCTACCAAAGTGAAACCAGCTTGCATAAAGAACACCAATATGGCTGCAAGGGTGATCCAAAGCGCTCCCATATCGCCATTTATAGTCTCAACGGCTTTTGCCAAAGCCTCATCTTGTGTAATCGTCATAATTTAATTTTTAAGAGTTGTTTGTTGGTTAATTAATACCGGCATGGCCGCTTTCCTTGGTCCTGATCCTATAGGCATCCAATACTTCGCTTACAAAGATTTTACCATCGCCCACATTTCCCGTCATTGCTGTCTCAAGAATACAATTGACGGTACGTTCAAGGAATTCATCGGATACCACAATGGAAAGGTATCTTCTTTGAATGTCGGTCGTGCTATAGGAGATGCCCCTGTAGACATGTCCTTGCGTTTCATTACCAACCCCAGTTACATCCCAGTAACTGAAAAAGTTCACCTCAATTTGATGCAGGGCCTTCTTGACCTCATCAAATTTTGATTTTCTAATAATTGCCTCGACTTTTTTCATTTTTAAGTTTTTGTTAGAAGTTCAAATATATGTGAATGAATAAGTTACACCGCTAGCTTTTAGGTGGTTAGGATTGATTTTTATCATATTTACAAATCAAGACCCTTAAAATTTAAGGGTGTGCGAAATATATCTTAAAAAATTTACAATTCAACCAGCAACTATGTGTGCTTTTTCGGGTTTAAGTGTAAAAAATGCACATAATCGTACTTTTTTTACAGATATTGTTTGTTTACAGGGAATTAGCGTTAGATATTCTTAGAAATATAGATACCCAGGGCCACGGCAAGGATGCCAAGGACAATACTGGTGGCCAGATATAAAAAAAAGTAGTGGTATTGTCCTTCTTTTAAGAACAAGTACTTTTCAAGCGCAAAGGCGGAAAAGGTGGTGAAACCACCACAAAAGCCTGTTGCCAAGAGCAAGCTTGTGTTCTGGTTTAGAATATTGTTCTTAAAGGTCCACCCCATTAAGAGGCCCATAATAAGGCAGCCTACAATGTTCACCGAAAATGTGCCAAGGTAGAAGTTTTGAAATATCGGATTTAACTTGGAAGATATGAGGTATCTAAGGGCGCTGCCAAAGCCACCTCCCAAAAATACTAGGAGAACCTGCTTCATGGCCTAAAGATAGCAACTAACTATACAGCCTTTTTATATTCGGTCTGCGAAATTTCTCGGGGGAAGAGTTTTGTAATTGAATTTTCTGCCGATTTAGCTGATTTTTTCATGCTTTCCTTTGCCCCATTGACACTAAAGATTAGCAAAACTGCATTTATGGCCAAGAGGGAAAGAAGGATGGCAAAGAAGGTTATCATGCTGATTAGTATTTGTTTATACAAAAGTACACCTTTTCCTATCTTACGCTAGTCGAGTTTACAAAATGTTGTAAAAAACCTAATTTTTGTGGTGTAGGTATAAAAACCGTTAATTTTTTAAAAAGGATTTAGTGGCCAAAAGAAATAGTAAGAAAACAATAAAGGCAAAAAGTATCCAGACCACACCTTTGTAATTTTTGTGGTGAAGCTTTTTGTCTTTTCGGTACGAGAAAATCAAAATTCCCAAAAAAACAAGAACAAAAAGAGCAGCAAATATGAGTTGACCTGTTGTGAACATAAAGTGGTATGTTTATGCGAATTTAAATGAATATAATGAAGCAAAAGATTGAAGCGGTAGCTAAATTTCACCAAACTTTTGGTTTGGGTGTTTCGCATGAACCCATGGCGGATCTTGGTACAGAAAAGAATAGCCTTCGGTTCCGTTTGATGGATGAGGAGAACAGGGAATACCTGCAAGCGGCCGAAGAAGATAATTTGGTAGAGGTTGCCGATGCCTTGGGCGATATGCTGTACATTCTCTGCGGAACCATTCTAGAACATGGAATGCAGTATAAGATCGAGGAGGTGTTCAATGAGATACAGCGGAGTAATATGAGTAAACTGGGCGAAGATGGGAAGCCGGTCTACAGGGAAGATGGCAAAGTGCTAAAGGGGCCAAACTACTTTAAACCTGATATAGCCTCAATTTTGAAGAAATAAAAAAAGGCTGTCCAAAGATACCATGTTTTGGGCAGCCCCTTATCTTAAGAAACTTTATAGCGCCAACCGAATGCATCATCCGATTTGTTGTACTGGATGTCGGTGATTCTCTTTTTCAATAGGGATGCATAATTGTTTTCCAACTCAGGCAGGTCATAATCCTGTCCTTGATAGCCAAATCCGGCAATGGGCGATACCACCGCCGCGGTTCCCGCACCAAACATTTCTTTGAGCGTTCCGTTGTTGGCGGCATCAATGACCTCGGCCACTTTTATTTTTCTGACCTCTGTTTTAATACCCTCATCATGGGCAATTTCCAGAATGCTCTTACGGGTAATACCATCTAGAATACGGTCATTGGTAGGCGCTGTGATCAAGGTGTCATTAATACGGATAAAAACATTCATGGCCCCGGCCTCTTCAATGTATTCGTGCTTGTTATCGTCTGTCCAGATAACCTGTTGGTACCCTTTATCGGTGGCCAGTTGGGTAGGATAAAATTGTGCGGCATAATTGCCACCCGCCTTGGCGTAGCCTACTCCGCCATTGGCGGCCCTAGCATAGGTCTCCTCTATCAAGACCTTTACCTTGCCGGCAAAATAGGGGCCAGAGGGCGCACAGGCTATCATAAAGGTATAGCTGTCTGCCGGTGAGGCATGAAAGCCAATGCCCGAGGCAAACATAAATGGTCTAATGTATAAGGAACTGCCCGTGCTTTGGGGAATCCAATCCTTTTCCAGTTGTAACAATGTGGTCAACCCATCCATAAAGATATCTTGGGGAAATTCTGGCATGGCCAAACGTTTTGCAGATGTGTTCAATCTGGCATGGTTGTCCAATGGTCTAAAGAGCCATATCTGGTCCTCGTTGTCCCTGTAGGCCTTCATCCCTTCAAAAATGGACTGACCATAATGGAAAATTTTGGCCGCCGGATCCAAATTGATGGGCCCGTAGGGAACAATCTTTGGAGCGCCCCAACTTCCTTCCTTGTATTCACAAATCATCATATGGTCGCTATAGATGCTCCCAAACGGTAGATTGTCAAAATCAACCGAGCTTATTTTGGAAGTAGCAGCCTTCTCAACAACAATATTTTTGAATTCAGTTTCCATCTAGAAATTTTTAACAAATAAAAATAGATAATTCCTCTGTTATTTTAATCCTATTATTACTTTTAGGTAGTAAAGATGTTAATTGACAATCAATTTTTTTCAAATATGGATTTATTTAACAAATTAGGTGTCGTTTTTCTGGTTTTTGCCTCCTTGCAGGCATCAGCCCAATCCTCTCTGTCCGAATCTGATTTTTTTGGACAGGCATTTAAGGTTGGAAAGGTAAGCACAAATGCTGCAAAGTATGAAAAAATGGCTGTTACCGATACCATTTCAATGCAGTTGAAAGGAAAAATAGTTGAGGTTTGTCAGGCAAAGGGATGTTGGATGAAGGTGGATCTAGAGGATGGCAACCAGGTCTTTGTAAGGTTTAAGGATTATGGCTTTTTTGTGCCCAAGGATGTTGCAGAACGGACAACAGTACTTAACGGCGTCGCATTTTTGGAGGAAATGTCGGTCGAAGATCAACGGCACTATGCCGAGGACAAGGGGGCGTCAGAAGCTGAGATAGCAAAAATTACAGCACCCAAAAAAACATTGCGCTTTGAGGCCGATGGCGTACTCATAAACGAATAGGTTGAGGCGTAAGGTAATTACCACGGCAGACGGTTCAACAACCATTCAACTGGAAGATTGGAACGAGCAGTACCATTCAAAGCATGGGGCCCTTCAAGAGGCCTACCATGTTTTTATAAAGCATGGCCTGCGGCTTTGTCAATCTAGTGATGTCAGTATTTTGGAGATGGGCTTTGGTACGGGACTCAATGCCTTTATCACCTATTTGGAGGCAGAAAGGTTCAGAATTCACATAGATTATGTTGGGGTTGAGGCCTATCCGGTCGAGCAGGAAGAATTAAAACAACTCAATTATGTGGATGCCTTGGATGCCAAGGCGCATCAGCATGTATTTGATCAATTGCATGGCTGCGAATGGGCCAAAAGGATTGAAATTTCCAATCAATTTGAATTGACCAAACTCCAGATGGATTTTATCGATATACAGTTTGGCAATATGTTCAACTTGATTTATTTTGATGCCTTTGGGCCGCGGGTACAACCAGAACTGTGGACCGAGGCCATCTTTGGTAAAATGTACGCCGCTTTAACGGAAGGTGGGGTGTTGGCCACCTATTCGGCAAAGGGCAGTGTAAGGAGGGCCATGCAATCGGTGGGCTTTAAAGTGGAGCGCCTGCCCGGACCCCCGGGCAAACGCGAGATGCTCGTGGGCAAAAAGCAAACAAAAAGTTAACGAGCACATTTATAGCGTTTTAAAAATCTCCCAAAACCCCAGTAGATCTGTTAAACCTATGCCAACGGCCAAAATAGGTGTATTTCAATCCTTTAATTTTATAAAAAAATGAAGCGATGAAGGTGTTGGTTACTGGTGCCACCGGTTTGGTTGGCCATGAAATAGTCTCAGAATTACATAAAAAGGGATATGGGATCAATTATTTGACTACCCGCAAAACAAAGATTTCCTCCCAAGAAAACTATCAAGGATTTTTATGGAATCCCACAAGGAATGAAATTGACCTAAAGTGTTTTGAAGGGGTCGCTGCCATTATAAATCTGGCCGGGGCCAGCATTGCCAAACGATGGAGCAAGGCTTATAAAAAAGAGATATTCAACAGTAGGATCAATAGTCTTTCCACCTTAAGAAAAGGGCTTCTGCAAGTGGGTGGAAGCAATATCAAAACCATGGTCACAGCTTCTGCGATAGGGATTTACCCCAACTCCCCATCTACGTTATATGACGAAGATTTTAAAGGAGTGGATGCCAGTTTTCTTGGTGAGGTGGTCCAAGCATGGGAAAAAGAGGCCGATGCTTTTGGGGTCTTTGACCTAAAGTTGGCCAAAGTACGGATAGGCATGGTACTTTCCAGTCAAGGAGGGGCCTTGCCTCAAATGGCCTTTCCTGTAAAAAATTTTATCGGCGCGGCCTTGGGATCGGGGGAACAATGGCAATCATGGATCCATGTCAACGATTTGGCCAGGATGTTCAGCTATATTATTGAAAATGGTATGGACGGGGTTTATAACGCAACGGCACCTAATCCGGTGACCAACGCCAAAATGACCAAAGAATTGGCCAAGGTGTTGTCACGACCTTTAATTCTCCCCAATCTTCCAAAATTTATATTGCGAATGGTATTGGGCAAAATGTCCTACATAATATTGGCCAGCCAGCGGGTGAGCAGTAAAAAAATTGAAAACTTTGGGTTTAAATTCAACCATGTCAATATTTGCGGTGCTTTGGAAGCGATATATGGTTCGGAAAGCGATAAAATAGTAGTCAATGGGATAACAGAGAATGGATGTGCCTAAGGATGTACAACTGCAAAATGGAATCCGCCAACGGCGGATTTTTTTATGTTTTTGAATGACATTTTGACATTTTACATGGATTGGCAATACTTTTGCCACTTCAAATCGCATAAATGCATCGAAAAATGAGCAAAAAACAAAAGGCCGAAGACGCTGTTGAAGAAATAAAAGAGACCACTCCAGAAGAAGAAATGTCAAAAACAGGGGAAACCATGGAAGACTCTGGCAGTGATGAATCTGCTGACAAGGAAGAAAAAAGTGAAGAAGAGCAGTTGCGGGAAGATTTGGCACAAGAAAAGGATAAGTTTTTGCGTTTGTTCGCAGAATTTGAAAACTTTAAGAAAAGAACATCAAAGGAACGTGTAGAACTGTTCAAGACTGCCGGGCAAGACATTATGGTGTCATTGTTACCGGTATTGGATGACTTTGACAGGGCTTTAAAAGAACTGTCTAAAAGCGAAGACGTAGAGATGTTCAAAGGTGTGGAACTCATCAACAACAAATTAAAGGATACGCTCAAGAGCAAAGGTTTGGAGCAGATAGAAGTTGGGCAAGGCGATGTTTTTGATGCAGAGATACACGATGCGATCACCCAGATTCCCGCTCCCGAAAAAAAGATGAAGGGAAAAATCATTGATGTCGTAGAGAAGGGATTCAAGTTGGGAGATAGAATTATAAGACACCCAAAAGTGGTGGTAGGAAACTAATACAACACCATGAAACAGGATTACTACGAAATATTGGGGGTTTCAAAAGGGGCCTCGGCAGCGGAGATCAAGAAAGCGTATCGCAAGAAGGCTTTGGAATACCATCCGGATAAAAATCCGGGAGACACCAAGGCCGAAGAGATGTTTAAAAAGGCAGCCGAAGCTTATGAGGTGTTGAGCGACCCAGACAAGCGGGCCAAGTATGACCAGTTTGGCCATGCCGCTTTTGAAGGCGGTGGTTTTGGTGGTGGAGGCATGAACATGGACGATATTTTTAGCCAGTTCGGTGACATCTTCGGCAGTGCTTTTGGCGGTGGTTTTAGCGGATTTGGAGGCTTTGGCGGTGGAGGCCAACGCCGGGTAAAGGGCAGCAACCTCCGTATTCGGGTAAAATTAAATTTGGAAGAGATTGCCAACGGCGTTGAAAAGAAGGTCAAGGTAAGGCGAAAGATACAGGCCGAAGGGGTAACCTACAAGACTTGCCCTACTTGTAACGGTAGTGGTCAGATCACCAAGATCACCAATACCATTCTAGGTCGTATGCAAACGGCCACAACCTGTAGTACTTGTGGGGGCTCTGGACAGATTATTGACAGAAAACCCGCTGGGGCAGATAGCCAAGGCATGGTTACGGTAGAGGAAACCGTGAGCATCAAGATACCACCAGGTGTAGAAGAGGGCATGCAGTTAAAAGTCTCTGGAAAAGGAAACAATGCCCCTGGAAATGGGGGAATACCTGGCGATTTATTGGTGGCGATAGAGACCTTGGAACACTCCACATTAAAACGTGAAGGGGATAACCTCCATTACGATCTCTACATCAGTTTGTCCGAGGCAGTGTTGGGAACCTCCAAGGAAATAGATGCCGTTGGCGGCAAGGTTCGTATCAAACTGGAATCGGGGATACAGTCAGGAAAAATTTTGCGCTTACGTGGCAAGGGCATATCAAGTTTGAATGGTTATGGAAGCGGGGACCTATTGGTCCATATAAATGTATGGACCCCAAAGGAATTGAACAAAGAGCAACGCGAGTTTTTTGAGCGTATGCAAAACGATGAAAACTTTGCTCCAAAACCAGAAAAATCTGACAAATCCTTCTTTGAAAAGGTAAAAGATATGTTCTCATAAAGAAAATCTATATTGTTTGGCGAAAAAGCGTATATTTGACTTTGATACTGGTTTCAGTATCTAATTTTCTTTTTCATAGCAATTTTTTTCCCATCCTTAATCCTTTTAAGGGTGGGTTTTGTTTTTAGTTCCAAAAAGGACTTTGCATTATATGTATATTTGGTAAAATTGATTGGATGGAGCATATTGTTGCCGCTGAGCGTGTGACCAAAAAATTTGTGGGGCACGTTGCTTTGGATGAAGTTTCGTTGACCATACCTAAAAATTGTATCTACGGTCTTTTGGGACCCAATGGTGCGGGCAAGACAACGCTTATACGCATCATCAATCAAATTACCCACCCAGATTCAGGTCGGCTTTATTTTGATGGGGAACCCTTGAGCCCATCACATGTTGCCCAGATAGGATATTTGCCCGAGGAACGTGGATTGTACAAAAGCATGAAGGTGGGGGAACAGGCCCTTTACCTGGCCCAATTGAAAGGGCTGTCCAAACAGGAAGCAGGGAAACGACTTAAATCTTGGTTTGAACGCTTGGAAATTGGCGATTGGTGGAACAAGAAGATTCAGGAACTGTCCAAGGGAATGGCCCAAAAGATTCAATTCATCGTTACCGTACTGCACGAGCCCAAACTGCTTATTTTTGATGAACCCTTTAGTGGTTTTGATCCTATAAACGCCAATAGGATCAAGGATGAGATTTTGGAATTGAAAAAAAGGGGAACATCCATTATCTTTTCGACACACCGAATGGAGTCTGTGGAAGAGCTCTGCGACCACATCACCTTATTGAACAATTCAAAAAAGGTGCTGGATGGTCGTCTTAAGGATATAAAAAAAGATTTTAAAAGCAACGAGTACAACATTGGCCTACATTTGAACGGCCATGCAAATGATGTGGTAAAATACATTGAAAGCCGTTATAGGGTCTTGGATTCGGCATACCATGAAGAGGAACACCAATTGGACCTTAAGGTACAATTGGAAACGGACGATACCCGTGAATTGCTATCCATTCTTACCGAAAAAGGACAGCTCAACCATTTTCATGAGACCATGCCTACAGTCAACGACATATTTATTAAAGCTGTGGAACAAGCAAGCTAATGGGTAAACTAAAGTTAATAATCAAAAGGGAATATTTGGCCAAAGTGCGCAACCGCTCTTTTGTGATCATGACATTTTTAAGCCCTATTCTAATGGTAGGTATGATCGTACTGATCGCGTATCTGACCAAGATCAACGAGGGCGAGCAGCGCGTGATAGCTGTTTTGAACAATAGCGATTATTTTTCCAATGCATTCAACCCAACAGAGACCTTAAGCTACGTACAGTTTAAAGACCTCACGGTAGAGGAGGCCAAGGATTCTACCGCAACATTGGAGTATTACGGATTGTTGTACATCCCAAAGGGGACGGATGTGGAAAAAGTGGCCGACAGCAGTGTTTTCTATTCCACCACCAGCCCTATAAGTGAAGTACTCTCTAAGGTAGAGAATGTTTTTCAGATGAGGCTCCGCGAACATCGTTTGCAAGTGTTGGGCTTGAGCAGTGCAGAATATATAGATGTTGAAAAGAAGTTTGATGTGGACATTGCCACTTTTGAGGGAGAACAAAATGTTGAGGATTTAAACATTATACGGGCAATGGTAGGCGGGGCCTTTGGATATTTGATCATGATGTTCATCATCATCTATGGAGGATTTGTGATGCGGAGTGTGATAGAGGAAAAGACCACTCGGATCATCGAGGTCATCATTTCTTCGGTCAAACCTTTCCAATTGATGTTGGGCAAGATAATAGGAACTTCTTTTGCGGGAGTGACCCAGTTTACTATATGGGTCGTCTCTGCAGGGATTCTTTTGATCATTGCACTGGCAATTTTTGGGATAGACCCGATGATACTTTTAGACAGATCAAACATTAAGGCCATGACCGCAGGAGCGGCCCAGGATTTTTCTCCAGAGGATTTTGAAAAAATTAAATCTGTGGGAAGGGAAATCCTGAATATTCAATGGGGTGTATTGATTTTCTCTTTTCTCATCTACTTTGTGCTGGGTTATCTGATCTATAGTTCAATTTATGCGGCCATAGGGGCGGCAGTGGACAATGAGACCGATACGCAACAGTTTATTTTTCCCATTATCCTTCCCCTAATGTTGGCCATATATGTGGGCTTTTTCTCTGTTTTCAGTAACCCACATGGGCCCATAGCTGTTGGTTTTTCGCTGTTTCCGTTGACCTCGCCCATTGTAATGTTGATGCGATTGCCCAGTGGCATTGGCGCCGGTGGGGTACCCACTTGGCAGTTTGTCCTCTCCATTGTGTTGCTATTGGTAACGTTCCTGTCCATTGTATGGTTGGCAGCCAAGATCTATCGGGTAGGGATTTTGATGTATGGCAAAAAACCAACCTATGCCGAGCTTTACAAGTGGTTGAAATATTAGATCGGGCAATGCAGGAAAACACCCATGATATCAAGGAGATAATTGAAAAAGACGTTTGGGGTTCCATTCAGGAATTTCTAAACATAGGTTTTCATATCCCTACGGGAAAGGGCGAAATACATTTGACCATAGGCCTATTATTACTGCTCATAACCACCCTCATAGTCACCAATTATGTTTTAAAGTGGTCGCGTAGCTTGCTTACCAGAAAAATGGAGCAAGAGGACAAGTTCAAATTCATCAGTGTCTTCAAGTTCATCAAATATGTGATATACTTGGTGGTGATCCTGCTCACGCTGAGTGCGGCCGGGATTAATGTGACCGTGATCCTTACCGCATCTGCCGCTCTTTTTGTAGGTTTGGGTCTGGCCTTGCAAGAGTTGTTCCAGGATATAATAGGTGGCGTTTTTATCATCACGGACAAATCATTGGTTGTAGGGGATGTCGTAGAGGTAGATGGCAAAGTGGGACGGGTCATTGAGATAAAACTGAGGACCACTAGGGCCATTACCCGGGATGACAAGGTCATCGTCATACCCAATCACAAGTTTATTAGCGATGTCATCTATAATTATACCCAAAACCATAAGACCACGCGCGAAGCTGTCAAGGTTGGGGTGGCCTACGGCAGTGATGTTGAATTGGTGTGCCAACTCTTACTGGATTCCGCAAAGGAGCAGAAAGCGATTTTAAAAAAACCGGAGCCAATGGTGCTTTTTGATGATTTTGGTGATTCGGCCCTGATGTTCTCCCTCCATTTTTACACCAATGACAGTTTTAGCGATCCCAAGATAAAAAGTGCAATTCGGTTTGCAATTGATAAGAAATTCAGGAAAAACAACGTTAGCATACCGTTCCCCCAACGGGATGTCCATCTTTATCAAAACAAAACAGATTGAGTCCCATTTCACTAAACCTAACATCAAAGACATTGTTTCATAAGTGGGTATGCGTTATGGTATGCCTTATTTTGGTAGAAACCGCCTTTGCGCAGAACACAGACCTGTTCCGATTGGAATACCTATCGTTCCCAGAAAACGATACGGGAATAAAGACCGAGCGTTATCGGATTTCGGCCAACGTACCCTTTAAGGTTGGTAAGGAAAATTATCTTGTGACAGGTGCCGAATATAATCGGTTTGGAATAGAATACAACAAGCAAGTCCCTTTTGATGTCACTGAACTGAATCGTTTTCATGTCATTGACCTTAACTTGGGCTATATAGCCAAATGGAACGAGAATTGGAGGTTGGTGGGGATTGTGACCCCCCGTTTTGCCTCAAACTTTACCGATGGGACCATTTCAGACGATTTTTTCTTCAATGCCACGGCCACATTTTGGAAAGAGGCCAAGGATGCGGAAAAGCCCTACAGGATTGTGTTGGGGTTAAGTTACAATAGTACAACAGGGCTGCCCGTACCATTGCCCCTGATCAGTTATGACAGGCGTTTTCATAAAAAATGGTCCTATATGTTGGGTATTCCCAGAATGAACTTCAGATATCATCCCAACGACCATAACATGTTGCAATTGGCATTATTATTGGATGGGTACTTTATGAACATTCAACAGGACATTGCCTTGCCCGATGATGAAATAGGTTCAAAGATTTCTTTTTCCGCCTTAGTGATCGGTTTGGAATACCAGTTTAAAATAGCCAAATATTTGAAGTTTTATGTACTGGGCGGAAAATCGATATGGCAAGAGGGAATTTTAAGGAACGATCAAAGAAACAGTGTCTTTGTATTGAATGACGAATCAAATCTGTACTTTAGAACAGGATTTAGGGTTTCAATTTTTTAAAACGATAGAATGTCAAAGATACTGGTCATAGAAGACGAAGCTGCCATTAGAAGGGTTTTGGTCAAAATTTTGAGTGAAGAGAGTGATACCTATGAGGTTCAAGAAGCCGAAGATGGGGTCAAAGGGCTTGAAAAACTCAAGAAGGAAGATTATGATTTGGTGTTGTGCGATATAAAGATGCCCAAAATGGATGGGGTAGAAGTGCTTGAGGCGGCCAAAAAGATAAAACCAGAAATTCCCTTTATCATGATTTCTGGCCATGGGGATCTGGATACGGCCGTGAACACCATGAGGCTGGGTGCCTTTGATTACATTTCTAAACCACCAGATTTAAATAGGTTGCTGACCACGGTAAGGAATGCCCTGGACCGTAAAGAATTGGTGGTAGAGAACAAGATCTTAAAGAAAAGGGTCAGTAAAAATTACGAGATGATCGGGGAAAGCAAAGAGTTGGAGATCATCAAGGAAATGATAGAAAAAGTGGCTCCCACAGATGCCAGGGTATTGATTACCGGGCCCAACGGAACGGGAAAGGAATTGGTGGCCCATTGGTTGCACGAAAAAAGTCCGCGCTCATCCGCTCCTTTTATTGAGGTGAACTGTGCAGCCATACCTTCTGAATTGATTGAGAGTGAATTGTTCGGGCATGTAAAGGGAGCCTTTACCTCGGCGGTCAAGGACAGGGCCGGTAAGTTTGAAGCCGCCAACAAGGGCACTATTTTCCTTGACGAGGTTGGCGATATGAGCCTGTCTGCGCAGGCCAAAGTTTTACGTGCCTTACAGGAGAACAAAATTTCCAGGGTGGGCAGCGATAAGGATATTAAAGTGGATGTCCGTGTTTTGGCGGCCACCAACAAAAACCTAAAAAAAGAGATTGAAGATGGCAAGTTCCGTGAAGATCTCTACCATCGTCTGGCGGTCATTTTAATCCAGGTGCCCGCATTGAACGATAGGCGAAATGATATCCCGATTTTGATTGGGCATTTTTCCAGAAAGATTTCCGAAGAGCAGGGTACGGCCCCGAAAAAATTCAGCAAGACCGCCATTGAGCTTTTGCAGGGCTACGATTGGACAGGAAATGTTAGAGAATTGAGAAATGTGGTGGAACGGTTGATTATTTTGGGAGGCAAGGAGGTCTCTGAAGATGATGTAAAATTGTTTGCCAGCAAATGATCAGTCTACAGGGCAACCATCCAATTGTAAAAGTGCCTGGTACGATATGTCCCTGATCTGTTCGTGGTAAAACTTTTCGTTATCGGAAAGTGCGGGGTCTTCAAGGTCATTTTTGGCTTTTCTGTGGATTTTGGAAATGAATGAAAATGCTTCGGTGCATTCCACGTATTTTATCACATTTGCAAGGGATTCCCTAAACTCTACCAAGCTTTTCCTTATTTTTTCTTCATGGACCTTTCCTCTTGGGGTAATAATTCCTCCTTGTTCATCAATGGCGGAACGAGTGTTCATTACCAGAACATCATCGCCATAAAAGCTGTCTTTTTCCTCTTCATATTCCCGCAACAACGCTATGCTCAAAAGGGTACTTTGCAAGGCTGCCTTAAGAAAGGTTTTGGACTCCTTCAAGTTTTTTGAACGGGAAACCAGTGTAAGGTTTTTTTCAATATGGTCAATGGTCTCGGTGGCACTAACACATCCGCAGTCAATAAAGTTTGTCTTGGTCTTGGCCATGGTGTTCAGCGCTTTGTTGCTGAACAACTTTACCATGTTCAAGTCTTTGGCCTGAAGTGCTGTCTGGGTTTGGGTCTTTACAAAATCTATACTGGTATTGGCATACTCACAAGCATCTAAGCCTTTGAAGGATACCATTAAAAGAAATCCCAACAGACCTAAAATGGCACACAGTAAAAGTATAATTCTTTTATAGGTTGTCATGGGTTCGACAGATTTGGTACATCAAATTTAATTTTGGAGTTCAACACACAAAAAAATCCTCGTTATTTCGCTTTTTTTTACCCATTAAAGGCATCATTATTTCAAATCATAGATGAATGGTAGGGGTGTTTGTAGGATTGAATGTTCAAAATGGCTATATTTTCCGCATGGATATCAAAGATTTGAACCAATTTAGGGTCGATGCTCCCATTTCCTTGGCGTCTGAAAAAACGTATGAGGATTTTGATCGATCGGATAAGGAGTTAGAAAAGGAACTCAAGAAAGTGAGGAAGGACCTTGGCAAATTTCAAGATAAGCTTTATGCCCATGGCAAATATGGGGTGTTGATATGTTTGCAGGGAATGGATACTGCGGGCAAGGACAGTCTAATACGTGAGGTTTTCAAGGATTTTAACGTAAGGGGTGTGGTCGTGCACAGTTTTAAGGTTCCCACAGAGAGGGAGCGGAAACATGACTATATCTGGAGGCATTATTTGGCATTGCCGGAACGTGGTAAGTTTTCCGTGTTCAACAGGACACATTATGAGAATGTGTTGGTGACCAAAGTTCACCCGGGCTACATCATGGCGGAGAATATTCCGGGAATAGACTCGGTAGAAGATGTTGATGGAGCTTTTTGGGAAAAACGTTACCGCCAGATCAATGATTTTGAGCGGCATGTGGCCGAGAATGGAACCTTGATATACAAGTTCTTTTTGCACCTGTCCAAGGAAGAACAGCGAAAGCGTTTGCTAAGGCGTATACGGCTCAAGGAAAAGAACTGGAAATTTTCCCCGGGTGATTTGAAGGAGCGTAAACTCTGGGATGCCTACCAAGCCTGTTATGAAGAGGCCATTAACAAGACCTCTAAGCCACACGCACCTTGGTACATTGTCCCTGCCGATAATAAAGATGCGGCTCGGTTGTTGGTGGCACGCATTCTACTTGATTCGTTAAAAAAATACAAAGACGTTGAGGAACCCGAATTGGATGATGAAATAAAGGCTAATTTGGCTACGTTCAAACAAGAATTGGAAAAAGAAAATTTATGAAAAAAGTACTGCTCTTAGCCATTATGGTTTCCTTTCAGGTTGCTTTTTCGCAAAGTGGGGATGAGGTACAGATAAAAAAGATATACGATACCGCCTTGACCGAGGGCAAAGCTTATGGCTGGCTCAATTATTTGTCCAATCAAATAGGGGGTAGGCTTTCGGGTTCTGTGCAGGCGCAACAGGCTGTGGACTATACCAAGCGGCAGTTGGATTCCCTGGGGCTGGATCGTGTTTGGCTACAACCGGTCATGGTGCCCAAGTGGGTGAGGGGCACGCCCGAGTTTGCCTATCTGGAAACAAAACCGGGACACACCACCAATGTCGCCATCTGTGCATTGGGTGGATCTGTGGGCACACCGGATGGAGGGGTCAAAGCAAATGTGGTCGAAGTAAAGGGACTTGAAGATTTGGAAAAATTGGGGCGTGAAAAGATAGAGGGTAAGATTGTGTTCTACAATCGCCCTATGGATCCCACCGTGATCAATACCTTTGAGGCTTATGGGAGGTGTGTGGATCAACGCTATTCTGGTGCGGCCGAGGCGGCCAAATATGGGGCCGTGGGTGTTGTTGTGCGTTCTATGACCCTTAGATTGGACGATTATCCCCATACGGGTTCCATGGCCTATGGGGATATAGCTGTTGAAGATAGGATTCCAGCGGCAGCGATCAGCACCAATGGGGCAGAATTGTTGGGCACAACCCTAAAATTGAATCCCAATACCAAGTTTTATTTTAACCAGAACTGTAAATACTTTCCCGATGTGGAATCCTATAATGTTATTGGGGAGATCAAGGGATCCACACATCCCAATGAAATAATGATTGTGGGAGGACATTTGGATTCTTGGGATTTAGGCGATGGTTCCCATGATGATGGTGCGGGCTGTGTGCAAAGCATGGATGTACTCTACCTGTTAAAAAAGACTGGATATAGGCCGAAGCGAACCATACGGGTGGTATTGTTCATGAATGAGGAAAACGGGCTCCGGGGAGGGAACAAATATGCCGAAGTGGCCAAGAGAAAAAAAGAAAAACATGTCTTTGCCTTGGAAAGTGATGCAGGCGGGTTTACCCCAAGAGGGTTCTCTTTTGATTGTTCCGATGAAAATTACGATCAGATCTTGGGATGGAAAGAACTTTTTGAACCTTATTTGATCCATATGTTTGTTCGTGGGGGCAGCGGTGCCGATGTTGGGCCGTTAAAGGACGACAATATTGTCCTGTCTGGTTTGCGACCCGATGGCCAACGCTATTTTGACCACCACCATGCCGAAAACGATACCTTTGAGCATGTGAACAAACGTGAACTGCATTTGGGAGCTGCCACTATGGCCAGTCTGGTCTATTTGATGGACAAATATGGTACGGTGAAACCTAGATGATGGGAAATAGGGAGTTTTCACCTCACCTTTTTATTCAGTGGGAATGGGAAGATTATGCATTCTCAAGAAGGATAGTTTGTCCCAATAGCCACGTTGAAATTTGATTTTTCCATCTATTACGTTAAAAAAGCCGCAGCCCCGCAATCCCAAAGGGTCTTTCCATTCCAAAATGGCCCATTCCCCATCTTGGAATATATTTTCGGGAATGCAGGTCATATCTGCTGAATTAAATTCATGGGCAAACATTTGCCGGATTGCTTTTTTTCCCTTGATGGGTTCATTGGTAACTTGATGGTTTATGGCATCAAGATGGTATAGTTCGGCAATGTTATCCGCATTGCCCGCATTGAACGCATCAACCCACTTTTCAACTAATTGCCTTGGTTCCATTGTTTTTCTGAAAGATGATCATGTATAGGATTGGATTATGTTATATGGATGGCATTTGGAGGCGATTTTCTTAATTCAATGGCAACAGCAATTCTTATTGCTCTTTGCTTTCTCAAAACATTCCTTTCCTTCCTTAAAGGCAAAGTAAGAAAGTCCGAGTGTTCCAATGCTGTCTATGTAAGGAAATCCAAACAGTTCATAGATTCCACTGCTGGTCAGTAGAATAATGGACATATACAGACAGACCATGGTGCAATTGGCATCGGCCAAAATAGGTGCAGAATTCAGTTGTTTGCCCACCTTTCGTTTCCATACCACTAAAAAAAACATTATAAGGATGGAAATCATAGAAATCACGACACCCCAAACAGTTGTGATGGGTTTGTTTCCTGTCCAAATGTGGTGAATGCTCGTGGCCACCAGTCCGAAAACCAAAAGATAGAAAGCAAGGCCGGTAATCCTCAAGGCTGTTCGTTCAAAATCATCTCGGTTGCTCTCTGGCTTATTCCGAATACGAAGGATCATATGGGCAATTCCGATTCCTGAGATGACTTCTATAAAGCTATCCAGGCCAAAACCGAAAAGCGCCAAGCTTTCATCCTCAAATCCAAGATAGGTGGCGATCAGCCCTTCGGCAATGTTGTACAATATGGTGAATACGGCAAGGCCAAAAGCTATGCTATAGGGTTTTCTGTTATCGGTCTTCGAGATTGTTTCCATTAGTATTTTAAGTCCACATACGTTGCAAAATACTCGCATGTGAAATGCTTACGGAAATATAGTGAAATATAGCATCGGCAAGACGAAAAATACTATTCCATACCCGTGGTGCATTTTGCTATTTTAACCTTAAAAAGATATTTAGCGTCCATATAATGTTAAAATAACAACGATTTTCGTCACCCTGAACTTGTTTCAGGGTCACATTCCATAAATCTTAGTACAAAGATCCATTGTGGGATGCTGAAACGGGTTCAGCATGACGCATTTTTCAAAAAAATCCGTTTCAAAATGCACTACGGGTTATTCCATCCTTTATGGGTTACATTTTCTCCAAAATTTCCGCCAATTCCAAGGCATTTACGTTTTTGGCAATTATTTTTCCTTTCATATCCAAAAGAATATTTTGTGGAAGGGAGGATATAAAATACAAATCATTGATTTTGTTGCCCATGTCAAAAACGTGTTGAAAGGCTTCGATACCATCTTTTTCAATGGCTTTCTGCCATTTCTTTGGATTAACATCCTGAGAAATGCTAAGAACATGAAACCCTTTTTCCTTATATGTTTCATACAGGCTTGCAATTTTTGGGTTTTCTATCCGGCAGCCCCTGCACCAATCTGCCCAGAAATCGATTAATACGATTTTGCCTTTTAGCAAATCAAGTGTTACCGTATTGCCATTCCTGTCCTTAGTATTAAAATTGGGTGGTGTTTTGCCAATGGAGGTATGTTTGGTCTGGAACACTATTTTTTCCAAGGCTTTGGTGGGGACGGATTCAGGTGCTTCTGACAGAAAAACGGCCAAACGCTCTTCAACAAACGCCAATTCCTTGTTGTAATCGCTAAATTGTAAGGCATAAAAACCTGCCGAGTTGGCCCCCATATCCACAATTAGTGCCCTGAACTCTACCAAAAATTGTTGTACAGCAAGGTTTGCCTCTTGTTGTAGCGAATCAATACGTTTCTGATTGCCTTCGTTCATGGCCTTGTCTAACGCGGCCTTTAGATGGCCAAAATATTTTTTTTGTAACAGGCCATTTTGTTTGGTGAAGTTGAGCATTTTTACCGAATTGGGAGACCCTTCTATGATGACGCCATCCTCTTTCTGTATGACCTTGATGTCTGATGTTTCTGGAATGGACAGATGCACAAACACTTTCTGGTCAAAGCTAAGTTCGTATAGGTTGTCGCCCTTAAAAGATATTTCAAAGTTAAAACTGCCCTCTGTACCTATGGATTTCTTTTCAAGGGTTTCATATCCTAAGCTTTCATGGCTGTATGCTTTTAGGATTACCTCCTGAAAAGAATCAAAACCAGTGCCGTTTATGGAAATGTTCTTTTGGGCCAATAGGGAAATAATGGACAATACATTCAGTACTAGGAACAATAACTTTTTTTTCATGGGATTATGTTTTAAGGATAGTTCATAGGCAAAACAAAGTGGATTTTTGGCATAAATAGTTCGTATACACGAATCCGAACCCTTAAAATCAGTTTCGATTTCAGTATGCAGAAATCCGTACTGTTTACTGGAGATGTTTTTTCTTAAATTCGGAAGGGGTAAGGCCAGTGTGCTGTTTAAAAATGGTGTTGAAAGAAGATTTTGAATTAAAGCCCACCTCATACATGATTTCCTGGATGGTTGAACCCTGATCAGCACTTTTGATCAACTTTGTTTTGGCCATTTCTATCCTATATTCGTTGACAAAGCCTATAAAATTTTGGTGTAGGTAATTGTTTATTAACGACGATAATCTTCTTGGGGACAGCCCTAGCATGGAGGAGAGTTCATTAAGGGAAAGTTCGGCATTGGTATAAACATCATTGGTCCTCATGAAATTTTGTATCCGTTCCAATTCTGTTTTTTCCGCTTCGGTGGGTATATGGGCATTTGGGGTACTATCCCTTTCCTTAACTAGGAGTTCGTCAGATTCTGTAATCCCCAAAAAGATTTGTGGTTGTTTCAACCCTTTATAGAACATCCAATTGATGAGCAAGAGGATGCAGAGATAAATGGGGGAAATACCATACAATAATTTCATGGAAAGGGCAGTCTGGTCCAAGATATCAAGCAAAAGGATAAAGCTGAATAAAATGATGGTCCACTGCAACCATTTAATGTCAATTTTAGCTGTGGTAGATTGGGTGTCCCTAATAACTTTCCTATAGGCAATCAGCTCTTTTACAGCCAATGAAATATAAGTGATTAGGCTGGCATAGAACAATATCCCAAAGGGAGGTTGACAAATGGATAAGGAAAAAAGGGAAAAAAGAATGACCGTTACAGCAGGAAAAAGATGCCATAACTGTTTGGGGTGAAATTTAAATGACCGATACACTAATGAACGGGTGTAGAAGAACAAGACCGGCCCATAGATAAAACCGTAAACACAAAAGCATGAATCAATAAACTTGGATTCAAGTTCAAAGGCGTTGGATGTTATGGCGGAAAATTGTAAACCAAGTATCAATAGGAAAGTAGCAAGGTATCTGTTGCTTATTCGCTTCGGGCCATTATCGGTCAAGAGCACAACTGCAAATAAACTACTTTGAAAAACGATTACCAGTGGAACAATATCTGAAATAGCGATCACCATGCTGGATATACTTAACTAGGGACGAATATATGCTTTTTGGGAGAAGCAATTCCGGTAGAACTTGTTTATGGGGCAAAGGATTATGTAAATTGTTGTTCATTAAAAGCGTGGGTGAACAAACCTTTGAGGTCAATCAAAAAAGCTACCTTTGCACTCTTTCCGCAGCGGCGGTCAATAAACCAGAGATCAATAATCTATATAACTTAAAGAATCCAAATAACATGCAAGACGGAATCTACGCGAAATTCAATACGACCAAAGGAGAGATTTTGGTCAAACTGACCCATGACAAGACCCCGGGCACGGTGGGCAACTTTGTGGCCCTAGCCGAAGGCAACATGGAGAATTCGGCCAAACCTCAGGGTAACCCATATTATGATGGACTTAAATTCCATAGGGTCATTGCCGATTTTATGATCCAAGGGGGATGTCCGCAGGGTACCGGTACCGGTAGTCCCGGTTATCAGTTTGATGATGAATTTCACGATGACCTTAAACATGATGTCCCTGGGGTATTGTCCATGGCCAATGCAGGCCCGGGCACCAATGGGAGCCAGTTTTTTATCACCCATGGGGCCACTCCCTGGCTGGATGGAAAACATACCGTTTTTGGCCATGTACAGGAAGGACAGGAAGTGGTCGATGCCATAGCACAGGGCGATACCATTGACAGTTTGGAGATTGTCCGGGTAGGTGCCGAGGCTGAAAGTTGGAACGCCATTGAAGCATTTAGAACCTTTGATGGGGAACGTGAGAAACGCATTGAGGAGGCCAAGGAGAAGGCTGAGGCCGAATTGGAAAAATTGGCGGCCGGTTTTGAAAAGACGGAGTCGGGACTTCGGTATAAGATCATTCAGAAAGGTTCCGGGACTCAGGCGGAGAAAGGCAAAATGGTGTCGGTGCACTATGAGGGGAGCTTGCCCAATGGACAGGTTTTTGATTCGTCCTTCAAGCGAAAGCAACCCATCGATTTTCAATTGGGTGTTGGACAGGTGATTTCAGGATGGGACGAAGGCATTCAACGCTTGCAGGTTGGAGATAAGGCCCGTTTTGTGATTCCCTCACATTTGGCTTATGGAAGCCGTGGGGCAGGAGGGGTGATTCCGCCAGATGCCACATTACTGTTCGATGTTGAGTTGATGGATGTAAAATAACCAACTCCTTTGGAAAAGAGTGGACAAGAAAATCAAAAGCCTCCCCATGGGAGGCTTTCTCTATTTTGTCTTGTTTACGCTTATTAGGAGTAGGAACAGATTAACGGCCAATAACAATAGAAGAATCGTAAAAAATGTATGCATGTTTTTTTTAGTTTTTTGAAAAGGTTACAACTATGTAACAAGAGAACTAAGAAAAACCCTACTTATTTTTTTTCTGGTTTACACTTACGGCCAATAAAATAAAGTTTACAGCTAACAAGGACAGAAGAATACTGAAGAACGTGGTCATGAGGTTGTTTGTTTAATGGAGGGGGAGCTAGATATGTTAGCTAGATGTTTTAACGTCAAAAGGTTGCGTAAAAAATAAAAAAACCTCCCCAAGGGAGGTTTTTGCCAAAAGATTTTCTTGGTTTAGGCTGTTGGGTCCGGGGTCATCCTCAAATAGGGCTTTATTTCCGCTACGCCTTTGGTAAAAATTTCTTTGGCCTCTTCTGTGGGGATGGCGGGACTTACCACCACGTCTTGCCCATTTTCCCAGTTGGCGGGGGTGGCCACTTTATGGTATGCGGTTAATTGTAAAGAGTCTATTACCCTTAGAAGTTCATAAAAATTTCGGCCTGTGGAAGCCGGATAGGTCAATATGAGCTTAATGGTCTTGTCCGGGGCAATGATGAACACGGACCGGACCGTTAAGGTATCATCCGCCTTGGGATGAATCATGTCGTACAGATCAGATACTTTTTTGTCCTCATCGGCCACAATGGGAAAATTGACAACGGTGTCCTGTGTTTCATTGATGTCCTTGATCCATTCAATATGGGATTCGGCACCATCTACGCTCAAGGCCATCATTTTTACATTTCGTTTATCAAATTCGGTTTTGAATTTGGCCGCAGTGCCCAGCTCCGTGGTGCATACAGGGGTAAAATCTGCAGGATGCGAAAATAAAATACCCCATCCATCACCCAAATAATCATAGAAGTTCAATGTACCTTGTGAAGTTTCAGCAGTAAAATCGGGGGCGGTATCGCCCAATCGTAAGCTTGCCATATCTCTTGTTTTTAGATTCATAAATAAAGGTAATTTGGGGATGGGTATGTGCCATGTATTTTGGGTTAAAACTATATTAAAGTTTATTACTTTTAATTCATGGAAAATACACTGGAACAACTTCGTTATCCGATAGGTACATACAAAATTCCCAACCCTATTACAAATGACCATTTCAAGGAATGGGTTGCTGTTTTAGAACATTTGCCGGAACGATTTTCGGCAATGGTCATGCCGCTCTCAGAAGAACAATTGGAGACGCCTTATCGCCCCGAGGGGTGGACGGTAAGACAGGTGGTACACCATGTCTCGGATAGCCATCACCACAGTTATATTCGTTTTAAATGGGCCTTGACAGAAGACAACCCCGTGATCAAACCCTATGACGAAAAAGGGTGGGCAGCACTTTTTGATACTAAAACGGCACCCATACAAATGTCCTTGGATCATATAAAAGCCGTTCATACAAAATTGGTGTATTTGTTGAAAGGTCTTTCCAAGGAGCAGTTGCAGCGAAAATTTACACACCCACAGGACAATATGGAAACTACATTATTGGAAAATGTTGGCCGTTATGCTTGGCATGGCAATCATCATTTTGCCCACATTGAGAACCTGATAAAAAGAGAGGGCTGGTCATTTTAAGGCATTAAGTTGCGCCAAAAATCACTTCCACTTAATGTTGCAGCCAATACTGGGTTTTTGAAGTTTAGCAATAGGTTCTCCTGTTAAGAGTGCATCCATGGCAGTTTTTAGATCCGTTCCTGTTAGGGGGATTCCGTTTTCGGGTCTTGAATCATCCAACTGACCTCTGTAGACCAACTTTAGTCCGGCATCAAAAAGGTAAAAATCTGGAGTGCAGGCGGCATCATAGGCTTTGGCCACTTCTTGGGATTCGTCATATAGGTAGGGGAAGGAGTAGCCTTCTTTTTGGGCCAGTTCCTTCATCAACTCCGGGGCATCTTGCGGATAGTTTTCCACATCATTACTGGAAATTGCAATGAACCCAATCCCTTTTTTTTGATATTCCCGAGCCAGTTTGCCCAAAATGGGATTTACATGGATGACGAACGGACAGTGGTTGCAGATGAACATAATCACAGTACCGTTTATGCCTTTTAGCGCTGTAAGCGTCAAGGCGTTACCCGAAACAGTGTCCATAAGCGAAAAATGGGGGGCTTCGGTGCCCAAGGGAAGCATATTGCTGGGAGTACGTGCCATGGTTTCTTTTCTTGCGAAAATAATAGATTGGAAAGAATTATATTGTGGGATTAAATGTAGAATTTGGAACATATCATAGATAACGTTCATATCAATTTTGACACTGAATCCATCTGGATGCTCAATCTTGCCCTGGCATTGGTCATGTTTGGTGTTGCCCTGGAAATTTCCTTGGACGATTTTAAAGGGTTGCTCAAGAACCCAAGGTTGGTGATGGCGGGAGTGTTCAGTCAATTTTTTATGCTTCCGGCAGTTACCTTTATTTTGGTTTTGGCAATACAGCCCATGCCCAGTATCGCATTGGGAATGTTCATGGTGGCAGCTTGCCCCGGCGGAAACATTTCCAATTTCATCACCCATTTGGCCAAAGGAAATTCGGCCTTATCGGTCACTTTAACGGCCATTGCTACCTTGTTGTCCATAGTAATGACCCCTTTTAATCTCCAATTCTGGGGCTCATGGTATGCCCCCACCAGTAAAATTTTGCACACGGTACAGATAAACCCCATGGAAATGGTCATGTTGGTAGCCTTATTGTTGGGACTTCCCCTTATACTGGGCATGTTGTTAAACCATTACCAAAAAGAAATGGCCCAAAAGCTGGCCAAGTTCTTTAAGGTGGGGTCCCTGTTGTTTTTTGGGATGTTGATTTTTTTGGCCTTATATAAGAACAGGATCATTTTAATGGACTATGTGCTGTATGTCTTTTGGTTGGTGCTGTTGCATAATCTGATAGCGTTTTTAACCGGATTTTCATTGGCCAGATTCTTGGGTTTTTCCAAGGAGAACATTCGTTGCATCTGTATAGAGACGGGAATCCAAAACTCCGGTCTGGGCCTGCTTTTGATCTTTACTTTTTTTGATGGTTTAGGAGGAATGGCCATCCTCACCGCATTTTGGGGGATATGGCATTTGGTTTCTGGATTGGTGTTGGGGGGCTATTGGGGATACCGAACCTTAAAAAAAGAAGAATTGGTGTGAAATTATTGGGATACTATTTTTTTAAGGGATGGATTTCTGCGGCGCTTTTTTGCTACTATAAAAAAATAAAGGTGGTCGGATTGGAAAATGTGCCCAGGGACAAACCCGTGCTTTTTCTCTCCAACCACCAAAATGCCTTGCTCGATGCCTTGCTCATTGCAACCCGATGCAGCCGAAAACCTTGGTTTTTGACCCGGGCAGATGTCTTTAAAAATCCATGGTTGAAAAGTATATTCCAGTTTCTGCAAATGATACCTGTTTACCGAATGCGTGATGGGAAAGCTACATTGGCCAATAATAAGGCAGTGTTTGACCAATGTGGGGAACTTTTGTGTGGAGGAGGGGCCATATTGATCTTTCCCGAAGCCAATCATAACTTAAAACGAAGGGTAAGGCCATTGAGCAAGGGGTTTACCCGAATAGTGGAGAATGCCCTGGAAAAGAACCCTGGGTTGGACTTGCTGTTAGTGCCCATCGGACAGAATTACCAAACCCCTGAAGCCACGGGGGATAGCGCCGCACTTTTTTTTGGTAAACCTATTGCGGTACAGGATTTTGTGGGGAAAGAAAATAGGGTAATAGAACTTAAACAGGCTGTTTTTAAGGCAATGACGGGATTGACCACGCATATTGAGGAGGATACGTATGAAGAGATCATCAACATGCTGGAAACGGGGGGAGTAGATTTTCTTGACCCGGAGCAAATACATAAGAACTTAGCCCATATAAATGTAGTTAGGCCTGCTAATAGGTCTAAGAATTACATGGCTGCGCCATTGAAGTGCTTTTTTACCATGCTCAATTTTCCAACGGTGTTTCTATGGCGGGTTTTCCTAAGGCCAAGAGTACCGGAACCGGAATTCATGGGAACGTTCCGTTTTGTGTTTGTCTTGT
Source organism: Croceivirga sp. (assembly GCA_965230555.1). GTDB lineage: Bacteria > Bacteroidota > Bacteroidia > Flavobacteriales > Flavobacteriaceae > Croceivirga. Next base: position 3,081,542 of record OZ246014.1, on the reverse strand, counting down.
TGGGGTACCCCGTTTTTTATGCATTGGGGTTCCTGCTGCTACAGTATTACCATGGGACGCTAACAGCAAGCCTTGCAATTGTGGGGCATGCCGTTCTGAATATTCTTTGGATCAAAAGCTTCAAAAAATAAAAAACGACCTGGGTATGCCAGGTCGTTATTCAATCATTTTTTTAATACGTTAGATATCGTCAAAATCTAGGTCTGTAAAATTTTCACCTACCTTGTCTTCTTCACTAAAGGAGGGTTCACTCTGTTTTTTGAAAAATCTTTGGTGTCTTTCAGAAATGACTTCTTCACCTTTTTCTTTGATGATGTAGTCCATCATTTCTTCCATGATGTCCTTAAAGGCCGAAAAATCTTCCTTGTACAGATAAATTTTGTGTTTCTTGTAATGAAACGAACCATCATCGTGCGTAAATTTTTTACTCTCGGTAATGGTCAAATAATAATCCCCCGCTTTAGTGCTTCTGACATCGAAAAAGTAAGTGCGCCTTCCGGCTCTCAATACCTTGGAGTAAATCTCCACCTGGTCAATTAATTCTTTTTCACTCATTTCTATTGTCTTCAGCTTGTTTGTATATTCTGTCAAAATTGTAAAAAAAAAGCTAACTCTCCAACTTTTATCTTAATCTTTGTCAGATAGTTGATTGGAATAAAGCTCTTTGTAGTAGCCTTCAGAGGTGTTTAAATCTCCATGGGATCCCTCTTGAAGTATGCGCCCATTCTCGAGTACGATGATTTTATCGGCATTTTTTGCAGAAGAAATTCTATGGCTTACGATCAATGTGGTCCTGCTTTTTGATTCACGTTGTAGATTGCCCAAAATTTCTTCTTCGGTCTCGGTATCTACGGCAGAGAGGCAATCATCAAACAAATAGATCTTAGGGTCTTTCAAAAGAGCCCTGGCGATGGATACCCGTTGTTTTTGACCACCGCTCAAGGTGATGCCACGTTCCCCTAAAACCGTTTCGTACCTTTTGGTAAAGCCCATGATATTCTTGTGGACCGCAGCTTTTTGGGCAACACCAATGATTTCGTCATCAGACGCATCGTACTTTCCAAAACGGATGTTGTTGGCAATGGTGTCCGAGAACAAAAAGGCATCTTGGGGCACGGCACCTATGGCGCCTCGCAATGAATTGATGTTGAGTTTTTTGATGGGGATGCCATCAATCAAGATTTCACCTTCGCTTACATCATATAGTCTGGCGACCAATTCCAAAACGGTGGATTTGCCCGAGCCGGTTTTCCCCAAAAAGGCAACGGTCTCGCCCGGTTCAATGGTGAACGAGACATTTTGTAAGGCAGTGATCCCGGTGTCGTCATAGGTGAAGCTTACATTTTTAAATTCAATCTTGCCCTGTATCGGTGTTGGGCGCACAACTTCATTCTCTATGGTGGGTTTTTCGTTCAAAAACTCGTTGATGCGTTTTTGAGAAGCTTCGGCCCGTTGGACTATGGAGGTGAGCCAACCTACGACCGCCACAGGCCAGGTAAGCATGTTCACGTATAGGATAAATTCGGCAATGATGCCTATGGAATCAATGTGTCCGTCTATGTATTGCTTTCCGCCAATGTATATGACAAAGATATTGCTGATGCCAATGAGAAGGATCATCAAGGGAAAGAACCAAGCGTTGACCTTTACCAAAGACATACTGGTGTCCTTTCCTTCATGGGCAAGGTCTTCGAGCTCTTTGTTTATCTGGGGTTCTATCCCATATGCTTTGATCACGGCCACCCCGGAAAACGATTCTTGGGTAAAGGTGGAAAGCGAGGACAGGAACTCCTGTACCTTGGTACTTCTTTTGTGGATGATCTTGCTTATTTGATAAATTAAGATGGATAGAATGGGGAGCGGGGTCAAGGTGTAGGCGGCCAAGGCCGGAGCCTTTAAGAACATATAGGGGATTAGACAGGCAAAAAGGGTAAGTGTCTGGATCCCGTACATAATGGCGGGTCCGGCATACATGCGCACCTGTCCAACGTCCTCACTTATTCGGTTCATTAAGTCGCCGATCCGGTTTTTCTTGTAAAAACTGAGGCTGAGCACTTGGTAATGATCAAAGACCTCATTTTTTAAATCGTATTCAATGTAGCGCGAGACATTAATGATGGTCTGGCGCATTAAAAAGGTGAACAATGCCGATAATAGCGCTGCCCCAATAATGATTAAAATGTATTCCAGCAGAATGGATCTGGCTTCCCCACCAGAGATACTGTTGCCCAGAAATTGCTCGATTGTCCTAATGGATTTGTTCACATAGGAGGGCATGACCAAAGAAAACACACGGGCAATGATGGTGATAATGACTCCCAACAATAATTTGAGCCAGTATTTTTTGAAATATTTATTGAGATGGCGAAGTTCTTTCATTGCGAATTACATAACCGTGGGTGGTAATTGGCAAAGATATGTTTTTGACTTTTGACCAAATGTTATGAAACTGATAAGATGGGGACGGCAATGGTAAGAATTGAAAATATAGCTTTAATTTTGGAGTGTGAAATCTAACCAATTCAAAAAGTTCTGACTGATAATGTTGACTAGAAGACACATTCGTGTTAAAGTGATGCAATGCATCTACGCATTGATCCAAGCGCAAGATGATTCCCTTCAAAAGCAGGAAAAGTTTTTGAAGATGAGTATTGAAAATATGTATTCGCTTTACCTGTCCTTATTCGGTTTCCTCATAGAGCTGCATAATTTGGCAGAAAAGCATTTTTCCCATACCTCAAAAAAGTACCTAGCTTCAGAAGAAGATGATTTTCCAGACAAGGGCCGCTTTGTGGACAACCGTCTGTTGCTCCAGATTGTGGGGAATGAATCCTTGCGGGAAGCACTTTCCAAAAGAAAGTTGCTGCAATGGGACCTGAATGAAGAGTATGTAAAGATCATTTACAAGGAAATGGTGGAAAGTGAAGCCTATAAAGCCTATATGCTGGGGCAGGACCTTGGATATGAAAGTGATAAGCTGTTTGTCATAGAGCTCTTTAAGGAGGTTATTGCCCCCAACGATAAAATGTATGACTACTTTGAAGATGAGAAACTCACATGGATCGATGATCTGCCCATTGTAAATACCTATCTCGTAAAACGGTTGCGAAAGGCAGAAGAGAAGGTTAAGCCCAATTTCTTTACGCCTAAATTATTGAAAGACGAAAAGGACATGCAATTTGCCCAAGAATTGTTGACCAAAACACTGTTGAACAATGCCAAATGGGAAAAGGAGATTGAAGGCAAGACCCCAAATTGGGATAAGGATCGTATTGCCGAGATAGATCACATTCTCTTGAAAATGGCAATCTGTGAATTGTTGAACTTTTCATCCATACCAGAAAAGGTGACCATAAATGAGTATTTGGAAATAGCCAAGGAGTATTCCACGCCAAAGAGTAGCATTTTCATCAATGGTATTCTAGATAAATTGGTCAAAGAGTACAAGGAACAAGGGAAGCTTCAAAAAATGGGCAGGGGGCTGCTTTAAGTGATATTTCCGTATTTTTGCCAAAACAAAAAGTAAGGAATGAAAAAAATTATTGGTTTATTGGGTCTTTCAGTCTGTTTGACCATTACCACCTCTTGCAAAGACAAGGCGGCCAGTAAAATTGAAACAGCAAATATTGCAGTGGCAGCCAATAGAGATGATGCCCAGAAGAAACTTCCGGTGATGACCTTTGAAAAAATGGAGCATGATTTTGGTTCCATCCAGCAAGGCACCCCACAAGAAACTACGTTTAAATTTACCAACAATGGTGAAGCACCATTGATCATAACCGACACCAAAACGAGCTGTGGTTGCACCACCCCAAAATTTCCAAAAGACAAGCCAATAGCTCCCGGGGAATCTGCAGAGATTCAAGTACGCTTCAATGGTACCGGCCAAAATCAGGTTACAAAGACCATTACGGTTATGGCCAATACAGAAAAAGGGTCAGAGATTTTACGTATCAAAGCATTTGTTAACCCTAAAGGAACAACCCCTGCAGGACCAGTAAAAAGTTAAATATTAATGGAACAATTTCAAGGTTTTTTATTGCCATTACTCATACTTGTTGTCTTTTATTTTTTTATGATAAGACCCCAGATGAAAAGGCAAAAGGATGAAAAAAAATTCGCTTCAGCGCTTAAAAAAGGAGATAAAATCATAACCAAAAGTGGTCTTTACGGAAAAGTTATTGACTTAAATGACAATGACAATACCTGTGTGATCGAGACCATGGCGGGTAGGCTAAAGTTTGACCGCTCTGCCATTTCAATGGAAGGCAGTAAAAAATTGAATCCTTCACCTTCAACGGCTAAGAAGTAGTTTTTATAACATACAGAAAAAAGCCTCTTGTTTTTCAAGGGGCTTTTTTTATCGGTAGGCCTCATTTAGGCCAATGCCCTCTGCTATCATGGGCAGTATTTTTTTTCTTACTTTCTCCCATCTTTATACTCACATTTTTTTTCTTTTTAGGAGGCAACTTTTAAAAGAGTTGCGGCAGTCCGTTGGTTTTCAGTTGTTACCGCAATAATTCGGGGATGATCTGTTCTTTTTTTGGTTTGCTTGGCCCCAAGACCTTATCTTCCTTTTGTTTTTCAATGGCTTCGTTCAGATAGTCTATAACCGTTCTTGGGTCAATCTTATCCTCGCTGTAAAACTTCCATCCGCAAATGCCCTTGGTCTTGCCTTCTTGGGCATTTTCTAGAACACCCTTGGGACCATCCATAAAGGCCCCGTTAAAGAACCAAATTCCAAAATGATGGTTGAACCTGCAACTGCCAAAAACATTTTTGTTATTGATGGTGTAGACTGGTATTCCCCATTGTAAGGTTTCGGTGGTCGTGGTTTTTTAGGCAAGCGATTGCGGGGCATTTATTCCATTCTTAAAATGATGCACTTCTGCATAATAGGCAGCAAGCGATTTATTTTTCTCCATGGGCCTTGAGGTTTGTAGCGGTAAGCTCACATATCTTGGCAATGACCCGTACCGCTTTTTGCATGCTCTCCAACGGAACATACTCATATTTGCCATGAAAATTATGGCCCCCGGCAAAAATATTGGGACAGGGCAACCCCTTAAAACTGAGTTGTGACCCATCGGTGCCGCCTCTAATGGGTTTTATGATCGGGTTTATCCCAACTTGGCGCATGGCCTCTTCGGCTATTTCAACAATATGGAAAACGGGTGCTATTTTTTCACTCATGTTTTGGTACTGGTCCGTAATCTCAATGGTAACAAAATCACCATGGCGCTGTACCAACTTGGCCGCGATATCTTTTAATAGTTGTTTTCTGGCCGCAAAAAGTTCTTTGTCATGGTCCCTGATGATCAGTTCCAAAGAGGCCCGTTCTATGCCCCCCTTTATGCTGTGAACATGAAAAAAGCCTTCCCGCCCTTCGGTCATTTCGGGAACTTCGCGTTGTGGCAAGAGGTTCAGGAATTCATTGGCCAGCCCAATGGCGTTCACCATTTTGTTCTTGGCATAGCCGGGGTGGACACTCTTTCCGGTAAAGGTTGCCGTGGCACTGGCCGCATTGAAATTCTCGAACTCCAGTTCCCCTACTTGGCTTCCATCTACCGTATAGGCCCATTGTGCGTCAAATTTTTCCACATCAAACTTATGGGCGCCCCGCCCAATTTCCTCATCTGGAGTAAACCCTATTCTAATGGTACCGTGTTCAATTTCTGGGTTTTGCATCAAATATTCCATGGCGGTGATAATTTCTGCAATACCTGCTTTGTCATCGGCACCCAATAATGTTGTGCCGTCAGTGGTGATGATGGTCTGTCCATGGTATTGGCTTAACTCTTTAAAATAACTGGGAGATAGCAGAATGTTGTCCTTTTTGTTCAGCACAATATCACCCCCATCATAATTTTCTATGATTTGGGGCTTCACATTTCTTCCGGTGAAATCTGGTGAAGTGTCGTAATGGCTTATAAAACCAATGGTTGGGACTTCTTTTTCGGTATTGGACGGGAGGGTGCCCATAATATACCCATTTTGGTCAATGGAAACATCTGTCATTCCTATTTGGTGCAGTTCAAAAACCAACTTTTTGGCCAAATTCAATTGCTTTTCGGTACTCGGGGAGGTTTTGGAATTTGGGTCGCTTTGGGTGTCTATCGAAACAAATTCCAAAAAACGGGACAAGAGTTTTTTCATAGCATGGCTTTTCATCAAAAATAATGCATATTTCAACTGTTGAGGAGCTTTAAAATTCCAAAGTCCTTTTATTTTTGGTTTTATGGGCTATGCTGTGCATCTGGATTGGCGATTATTTTTTGGGGTATTTCTGATGGGTTTCTACCTACAGGCACAGGGAGACTGTTATTTGGGACTTGGCGGACAGGACCATGATAAGATCATAGCAGTGTTCAGCCTTTCGGAGAAACAACAGGAGAACCTTAAAAATTGGGGGGCCGAATTACAATACAGGAACGAGCTTTTTAAGCTCAGGGCTAAAAACCTCATGCAGAAGCATGCCCAAAGTTCACCAGAAGATCTGTTTAAAATGTCCTATGAATACCGGGTGTTGTTGGATAGTATGCGGGCAAATTTGCGAATGTTGGATAAACGCATGTTGGGTACTTTTTCCGATAGCCAGTACAATCTTTACATTCAACTGTGCAATTCGGTTTTTTTAAGCCCCATATACGCCAATCGTAAGATGGGCAAAAAGTGATGGAGTATGGGTTTTTCTAATTCTAGAGTTTCTATTTTTACCAAAATTTATTGAATGTACAAGTATGTAATCCGTCCAATTCTATTTCAATTTGATGCTGAAGTGGTCCACCATTTGGTGTTTATAATGATCAAAGGACTGTCCAAAATCGGTTTTGGCACTATATTTAGGAAGCTATATTCGGTTGAGGATAAGGCATTGGAACGGGAATTGTTCGGATTAACATTTAAAAACCCAATAGGCTTGGCCGCTGGTTTTGACAAGGATGCGGAACTCTACAAAGAGCTTTCCAACTTTGGTTTTGGTTTTGTGGAAATAGGGACCCTGACCCCAAAGCCCCAACCGGGCAACCCCAAGAAAAGATTGTTCCGCTTGATTAAGGATGAAGCCATAATCAACCGGATGGGCTTTAACAACAAGGGGGTGTTCGATGCCGTGGAGCGGCTGGAAAAAAATAAAAATGTGCTCATAGGCGGCAATATCGGCAAGAACAAAGTGACCCTTAACGAACATGCGGTCACCGATTACCTCATATGTTTTGAGGCACTTTTTAAGCATGTGGACTATTTTGTGGTCAATGTGAGTTCTCCCAACACGCCGGGTTTAAGGGAATTGCAGGATAGGAAGCCCCTTGAAGCTATTCTAAAGCAGTTGAAAAGGGAAAATCATAAATTGGCCCAAAAAGAGAATCAAAACGAAAAACCCATACTCTTAAAGATTGCGCCAGACCTGACCGATGAACAATTGTTGGATATCATTAAGATTGTGCATACCACAAAAATTGACGGGGTCATTGCCACCAACACCACAATTTCCAGGGAGAATTTAAAATCGGATCTCTACCTGACCGAAGAAAAGGGAGGGCTCAGTGGTCAACCGTTAAGGGATAGAAGCACCGCGGTTATTCGGTTTTTGGCGGAAAAGAGCAACAAGGCCTTTCCCATCATAGGGGCCGGGGGAATCCATTCGGTAGAAGATGCGTTGGAAAAGTTGGAGGCCGGGGCAGATTTGGTTCAATTGTACACGGGCTTTATCTACGAAGGGCCAAGTTTGGTCAAAAGGATCAATAAGGGTATCTTGAATACGTCAAAACGTTGATTTATTGAAAGTTGAAATTCTCTTGGGCTTTGTTTCTGCTACTTTGGCGTTGGCCATAGCACCAGGGCCCGATAATATTTTTGTGTTGACTTTGAGTATGACCAACGGTAAAAAATACGGACTCGCCGTGGTCGCGGGCCTAATGACGGGCTGTTTGGTGCATACAACGTTGGTGGCCTTTGGGGTGTCTGCCTTGATCAAGGAAAACGAAACACTTTTTTGGATTTTGAAACTGGCAGGGGTTGCTTACCTCTTGTATTTGACGTTTCTGGTGGCAAGAAGTGATGGCGCCATAGATTTGGGAGTAGGGGGAAAGGCACAGCGCGGCTTGTTCAACTTGTACAAAAAGGGATTTTGGATGAACGTACTCAACCCCAAGGTGACCATATTCTTTTTGGCATTCTTTCCAGGTTTTTTGTTCAGTGAGACTTTGGGTACGGTGTCCCAGTTTTATATCCTTGGGCTTTTGTTCATAGTCTCTTCCTGTATGGTCTTCTGTGCTGTGGCCGTTATGGCCGGTAGTATTTCACAGTACATTGTAAAGACCCCTAAGGTTGCTGTTTTTTTTAAATGGTTGCAGATTGTGGTGTTTTTGGGCATTGCGGTCTATCTGATCCTATCGGGTAAATAATACTATTTTTATGCCATGGCAAATGAAAAGGTCAAGATGGTGGAATGTCCGCGTGATGCCATGCAGGGCATTAGAACGTTTATTCCTACAGCACAAAAGGTTCGTTACCTACAGGCGTTGTTGGGCTGTGGGTTTCATACGATTGACTTTGGCAGTTTTGTCTCGCCCAAGGCCATTCCCCAAATGCGGGATACGGCCGAGGTTTTATCTAGGTTGGATCTAAACCGTACCACATCAAAGTTGCTGGCCATTGTGGCCAATGTTCGCGGGGCCAATGATGCCTCGGTACATGCAGAAATAGATTATTTAGGCTATCCCTTTTCCATTTCAGAAAATTTTCAAATGCGGAATACCCATAAAACCATAGCCCAGTCCGTGGATGTCCTACAAGATATTTTGGAGATAGCCAATAGGACCAACAAGAAGGTGGTCACCTATATCTCCATGGGGTTTGGCAATCCTTACGGAGATCCTTGGGATGTTGGTATCGTGGGCGAGTGGACGGAAAAATTGGCCGATATGGGCGTTTCCATCCTCTCATTGTCCGACACGGTGGGCACATCCACACCAGAGGTCATAGACCATCTTTTTTCGAATTTAATTCCCAAATACCCAGCAATCGAATTTGGGGCGCACCTGCATACTACGCCAAGCAAATGGCATGAAAAGGTTGAGGCGGCGTTTAAGGCAGGTTGCCGCCGATTTGATGGAGCGGTCCAGGGTTTTGGGGGCTGCCCCATGGCCAAAGATGAGCTTACGGGCAATATGCCCACCGAAAAAATGCTGTCCTATTTTACGGCACAAAAGGCCGATGCCGGGGTCAATTGGATGGTTTTTGAAGCGGCTTACAATAAGGCCACAGAGCTCTTTTCGGTATATCACTAAGAAAAAAGTTCCGAGCAGATTACAATGTTAATTCCTCATTATCTCTGAAATTATTTTTTGTTTAGATTTCTCCACCCTATATATTTGCCGTCGAAAAATTATTCATATTTAATCTAAATAAACGAAAAATGATCAAAAAGTTAATTTCAATGGCAATGATAACGGCTTTGTTGGCGGCTTGCTCAGATGATGATTCTGATTGCGCCCAATGCGAAACTTCTTTAGCAATTCCAGAGACATACGTTTTTGAAAGAAATGGAGAGTCTACGGTGAGTTTTAGTGGTCAAACCACACGTTTGTTTATGGCCAATGAAATTTTGGGAAAGTTTAAGGATCCAAGTGCTACAGAGACAGAAATTCAGGCAATGTTTGCACATGTAGAGGGTTCAGAAAATTTTTCTGATGCTAACTTAAATGCTTCCGATAAAAATGTAAAGAGCAAGACAGCTGGTTCTTTTGACTTTTTTTCCAACGACCCAGTAACACAAGCAGCGGTACGGGCAGATTTTGACGGTTATATTTCTGAGCAGGTTGCAGCAGTATTCCCAAACTGGAATAGGATTGCAAGCGAAGGTGTGGCTGGACAATTGCCAGATGGTTCTTCTACCCGATATGTAAATGGAAAGGGGCTTGAAATGGATCAAGCTTTTAATAAAGGGTTGATAGGAGCCTTTGTTGGGGACCAAATTTTAAACAATTACACCAGTCCGGCACAGCTAGAACGATTTGAGGCCGATAATAATAATGACGTTATCGTTGAAGGAAAGGCCTATACCGATATGGAACACGACTGGGACGAGGCCTATGGTTATGCTTTTGGTGTTATTGACAACAAAGAAAACCCAATTGCAGATATAGATGCATTGGATGCAACAGACAAGTTTTTGGCCAAATACATAAAAAGGGTTGAGAAGGATCCCAGTTTTACAGGGACTGCACAGGAAATCTTTGACGCCTACAAGGCAGGTAGGACTGCTATTGTAAACAAAGATTACGAAGAACGTAATGTGCAAACCGATATTTTAAGGGAGACTATTGCTAAAGTATTTGCTATTAGGGCGGTATACTACCTGCAAGTAGGTAAGTTTAAGATTGAAGGGGCAGGAGAGCCAGGGGATATCTTCCACGATCTATCGGAAGGATTTGGTTTTATATACAGTTTACAATTTACTAGAAAACCTGGAGCAGACGACAGTTATTTCACAAGAACTGAGGTCACCGGTTTCCTAAATCAGATATACACCAACAATACAAACGGGTTTTGGAACGTGACTCCTGCGCAGCTTGATGCTGTTTCGGAAGCTATTGCAGCTAAGTTTGATTTTACTGTGGCCCAAGCAGCTGATAGCAGCAATTAAATCGCTTTGTTGGTTGTGCGAAAAAAAATAAATCAAAAGGATGAAAAAGGGATGGATAGCCAATGGGCAAAACCATCCCTTTCCCTATATTTGAAAATTCTTAATTAGAACAAATAAAAATAGATGAAAAATGAGAAAGAGGTTGTTTTTGTTTCCGATTATGATTTTGTTTATCTGGGCTTGTTCCACCGATGCTGAACGTAAAGAAGGGGCAGATTTTGATGATGCCGTAAGTTTTGATCGTTCGGCAATGCTCATTAATTGGGCGGATAATATCATCATTCCCAGTTATGAGGCTTTTGAAAACGATTTGAACAGTTTTAACATCGCTTTTGGGGATTTTAGCGCTGACCCGACCGCAGCTAATTTGGTAACTCTCCGTGCTTCTTGGTTGGAGGCATACAAATCTTGGCAAAAAGTCTCCATGTTTGAGATAGGCACTGCGGAAACTGTTGGGCTTCGCCTCAACCTCAATACCTATCCTACAGATGTTGGTGTGTTGGAACAGTTTGTAGCCAGTGGATCATATGATTTTACGCTGCCTTCAAATAGGGATGTCAAGGGTTTCCCCGCATTGGACTATTTGATCAATGGCCTTGCTGCAACTGATGCCGAGATTGTGGCGGTTTATGCCACAGGAACAAACAAAGATGCCTATCTAACTTACTTTAAAGATGTTCTAGATGATATGGTTTCTTTGACCAGCCAGGTACGCTCTGATTGGAATAATACCTACCGCGATACCTTTGTTTCCAATGATGGGGCATCTTCAACCGCTTCGGTGGACCGTTTTGTGAATGACTATATCTTTTATTATGAAAAATTTCTTCGCGCAGGAAAGATGGGCATACCCCTAGGTGTTTTTTCGGGTACAGCAAAACCCAATACCATAGAGGCGTATTACAAAGCAGATATTAGCAAAGAATTGTTTTTAGAGGGGTTGGATGCCGTTCAAGACTTTTTCAATGGAAGACATTATGGATCCGCTACCACCGGCGAGAGTTTGGCCACTTACCTACAAGCATTGAACACGGTAAAGGAGGGTGAGCAATTAGATGTATTGATCAACCAACAGCTCAATACTGCCAGGAATGCGGTCAGTGCACTGGGTACATTCAGGGACGAAATTGAAAATAACAGTTCGCCCACCAATATGTTGTTGGCCTATGATGAGGTACAGCGCCTTGTGCCACTTTTTAAGGTAGATATGGTCTCTGCCATGAGCATTGGTATTGATTTTGTTGATGCCGATGGTGATTAATGACTGAGTCAATCACAAAATATTTGAACAAGCATACGGAAGCCGTCCCACTGGCGGTCTTTCGTATATTGTTTGGTGTAATGATGCTTGTGGGCATCATTCGCTTTTGGGGTTATGGGTGGATTGAAAAATTATACCTAGAGCCCAACTTTCATTTTTCATATTATGGTTTTGAATGGGTTAAGCCATTGGGCAGTTACACCTATCTACTTTTTGTGGTATGTGGGGTTGCGGCACTTTTTGTTGCCTTGGGGTTTAAATATCGGATGGCCATGATCACCTTCTTTTTGTCCTTTACCTATATTGAGTTGATGGACAAGACCACCTACCTCAACCACTATTACTTTATCAGTATTCTTTCGCTTTTAATGATTTTTTTGCCAGCGGGACATTATTTTTCAGTTGATGCCAGATTGAATAAAAACAGACGGTTTCAATTTGTGCCCAAATGGAATATAGATGCCATAAAGTTAATGTTGGCCATTGTCTATCTCTATGCTGGTGTGGCCAAACTAAATTCCGATTGGTTATTGGATGCCATGCCCTTAAAAATTTGGTTGCCGTCTAAATTTGATGTTCCCTTACTGGGAGGATTGATGGGAAAAGAGTGGGTGCATTATGCCTTTAGTTGGAGTGGGGCTTTGTACGATTTGGCCATTCCGTTTTTACTGCTTTGGAAACCTACCCGAAATTTTGCCTTTCTGCTGGTGGTACTATTTCATGTATTGACAAGGATTTTGTTCCCAATAGGGATGTTTCCCTATATCATGATCGTATCTGCCTTGATTTTTTTTGACACCAAACTTCACCATAAAATTCTGGAGGTTATCGCTAAGCTATTCAATATTTGTAAATCCACTTTCGACAATGGCAAAATCTTGGTGCAAGGAAACAGTGTGGCATCCCGATTAAAATATATGCTGGTTGCTTTGTTTTTTGCATTTCAGTTGCTCTTTCCTTGGCGGTATTTGGGGTATCCCGGGGAATTGTTTTGGACAGAGGAAGGCTATCGCTTTTCATGGCGGGTGATGTTGATGGAGAAATCGGGCTACACCCAATTCAAGATTGTCAATAAAGATTCCGGGCGTTGGTTTTATGTGGACAATTCAGATTTTTTAACGCCATTTCAAGAAAAACAAATGAGTTTTCAGCCCGATTTTATTTTGGAATACGCCCATTATTTAAAAGAACATTTTGAAAGGCAGGGCCACAAAAATTTAGCTGTGTTTGTAGATTGTCGGGTGGCACTCAACGGGAGGCTTAGCAAAACGTATATTGATCCAAACCAAGATTTGACCCAAGTGCGGGAATCGTTCAGGCACAAAACATGGATTTTACCATTTAAAGATGAGATTAAAGGAATCTAATACCACTGTTTTTTCCCAAAAAGCGGGAATCTATACCCTATTACTTTTAGTATCTTACGTTAGTGTGGTTGCCCAGTTCAACATTAATGGAAAGGTGACCAACACCCAAGGAGAGCCTCTTGAAAAAGCTGAGGTGTATGTGGTACAAAAGCAAGCTCTTCAGCTTACGGATAAAGCGGGCAATTTTACGTTTGAAAATATAGCAGCTGGTAAATACACCTTACTTGTCTTTGCGTTTGAATATAGGGTTCTTGAGCAAGAGATTACCTGTGGGCAGAATCTTGAACTCAATCTTCAATTGCAGCCTATAGATGAGCATGAGCTTTCAGAAGTGGTGTTGACCCAAGAGCGGGAAAAAGTCTTCGCCCTTAAAAAATTAAAGACGGTTGAGGGTACGGCCATTTATGCGGGTAAAAAAAGCGAAGTGATCCTGGTGGGTAATATTCCAGGTAATTTAGCGGCCAATAATCCTAGGCAGATTTATAATCAGGTGGTTGGCCTCAATATTTTTGATTATGGAGATGCCGGCCTACAATTAAATATTGGAGGTAGGGGGTTGGATCCCAACCGTACGGCAAATTTCAACGTGCGTCAAAATGGGTATGACATCAGCGCAGATGCATTGGGTTATCCTGAAAGTTATTATACGCCGCCAGCAGAGGCCTTGGATCAGATTCAGGTGGTTCGTGGGGCAGCTTCTTTACAATATGGGCCACAATTTGGAGGCTTGATCAATTTTAAGTTTAAGCAGCCCAATCCCAACAAAAAAATAGAGTTGGTTTCAAGACAGACCCTGGGTTCGTTTACTTTGTTGACCAGTTTTAACAGCCTTTCAGGTACTATTGGAAAGTTTAGCTATTACACCTATTTTAATTACAAGGAGGGCAATGGTTTTCGTCCAAATTCCAAATTTACAAGCAGAAATTATTATGGTCATCTTGGATATCAATTATCCAATAGAACCAAATTGACATTGGAAACGACCATTCAGAACTATTTGGCCAAACAGCCAGGCGGACTTACGGATGCCCAGTTTATAGACAATACAAATTTTAGTAATCGGGAACGGAATTGGTTCAATGTAGATTGGAAATTATTTTCATTGCGATTGGAACACCAATTTTCATTAAAAACCGATTTTAGTTTAAATCTCTTTGCATTGGATGCCGAAAGAAAAGCCTTGGGTTTTCGCACAAATAGGGTCTCACAGTCAGATGACCCCAATGAGCCCCGGGAACTCCTCTCCGATGATTTTCAGAATTGGGGTGCCGAAGCACGCATTTTAAACAGGTATAAGGTAGGAGGAAAAGATGCTGTTTTATTATTGGGCTCAAAATACTACCAAACATCCAATGATCAGCAACAGGGGCCGGGTAGCGTCTCGACAGCCCCAGATTTTGAATTTGTCACCGAAAAATTCCCAAATTACGAAAGGCAATCCCAGTTTGAGTTTCCCAATTTAAATATAGCTGTTTTTGGAGAGAACATTTTTAATGTAACGGATAAGTTTTCATTAACGCCAGGTTTTAGGTTTGAATATATTAAAACCCAGAGTAAAGGCGCCTATAAAAATATTGTCTTGGATTTAGCTGGTAACCCTTTGTTGAACGAGGAGATTAAAGACAACCGTAACTTTGAACGAAACTTTTTGTTATTGGGTTTGGGGTTGTCATACAAGCTGTCGCCATCATTGGAAGTTTATGGAAATATTTCCCAAAATTACCGTTCGGTAACTTTTAGTGACATACGGGTGGTCAATCCATCTTTTCAAATAGATCCCAATATTTCAGACGAAGATGGTTTTACGGCAGATTTGGGAATCAGGGGAAGAGTAGAAGATATATTGACTTATGATATAAGTAGTTTTGGCCTTCTGTATGACAACCGTTTGGGAGAGGTGTTGCGAAACGAAACGCGCACCAATGCTCTTGGCGAAGAAGTAGAGACGGGAAGGGTAGTACGATTTCGTGGAAATATAGGTACGGCCTTTATTTTTGGATTGGAATCATTTGCCGATCTAAACCTGAAGTCTTTGTTTTTTAAGAATTCCCAGAAGGCTAAACTCAATTATTTTATCAACTTGGCGTTGACGCGTTCTGAGTACACCAAATCCGAACAAACCAATGTAGAAGGAAACCAAGTAGAGTTCATTCCCAATGTCAATCTCAAAACTGGGCTAAGTTTTGGTTATGCCAACTTTCTAGGGAGCCTGCAATACACATACCTCGCCGAGCAATTCACAGATGCCACCAATGCACTACGGGACGTAACCGATAATCAAAGGGGAATAGAGGGAACCATTCCTGCTTATGACATTATGGATCTATCCCTTTCATATTCATGGAAAATGCTGAAATTGGAAGCTGGGATCAATAATCTTTTGGACAATTCGTACTTTACCCGTAGGGCCACGGGCTATCCGGGTCCAGGAATTATTCCTGCCGAACCCAGAACTTTTTATACGACCATACAGATTAAACTATAACGGAAACAGCTTCCGAAAAAAGAGTATCTTTGCACGCAATTAATTCTTAATTGCATGGAAGCCCACCTAAAGAAAATTGTAGGCGAAGGATTGACCTACGATGATGTTCTCCTCGTACCCGCCTATTCAGATGTTTTACCGAGAGAAGTCGATATCCGCTCAAAATTCACCCGTAATATCCCAATCAATGTTCCAGTGGTCTCCGCAGCCATGGATACCGTGACCGAGTCGCAAATGGCCATTGCCATGGCACGTGAAGGAGGTATTGGGGTGTTGCACAAGAACATGACCGCAGAACAGCAGGCGGTAAAAGTCCGAAAAGTGAAAAGGGCAGAAAGTGGAATGATTCTGGATCCGGTCACCCTACCCTTGACTGCCAAGGTACGTGATGCCAAGGCGAGTATGAAAGAACATAGCATTGGGGGCATACCTATTGTTGACCCTTCGGGTAAACTGGCGGGTATAGTGACCAACAGGGACCTGCGTTTTGAAAAAAACAATGAACGCCAAATCACAGAGGTCATGACCTCGGAGAATTTGGTCACGGCAGGTGTTGGGACCACCCTTACAGAAGCTGAGGATATCCTGCAAGACCATAAAATTGAAAAATTACCGGTTGTAGATGAGGCCTTTAACCTAGTAGGTCTCATTACATTTAGGGACATAACCAAACTCACCCAAAAGCCCGTGGCGAACAAGGATCAGTACGGACGTCTAAGGGTGGCAGCGGCAATAGGGGTCACCGCAGATGCCGTGGATAGGGCTGGAGCATTGGTCAAAGCCGGGGTAGATGCCATTGTGATCGATACGGCCCATGGCCATACCGCAGGCGTGGTCAATACCCTTAAGGAGATAAAATCTTCTTATACCGATCTAGATGTCATAGTAGGAAATATTGCGACCGGTGCAGCGGCCAAATATTTGGTGGATTCTGGTGCAGATGCCGTAAAAGTGGGCATTGGCCCTGGGTCTATCTGTACCACTAGGGTTGTTGCCGGGGTTGGTTTCCCACAATTTTCGGCGGTGTTGGAGGTTGCTTCGGCCATTAAGGGCAGCGGGGTTCCCGTAATCGCAGATGGGGGAATTCGGTATACAGGCGATATTCCCAAGGCAATTGCGGCTGGGGCGGACACGGTCATGTTGGGCTCATTGTTGGCCGGGACCAAGGAGTCCCCGGGGGAAACCATCATCTACGAAGGCCGAAAGTTCAAGAGCTATCGGGGTATGGGTTCCGTAGAGGCCATGAAACAAGGTAGCAAGGACCGCTATTTTCAAGACGTTGAAGATGATATTAAAAAATTGGTCCCGGAAGGAATCGTTGGTCGTGTACCCTACAAAGGGGAACTGTACGAAAGCATGCATCAATTTATTGGCGGTTTAAGAGCTGGTATGGGCTATTGTGGGGCCAAGGACATCAATACCCTACAAGAATCGGGTAGGTTTGTTAAGGTTACCTTTAGCGGCATTAAGGAAAGCCACCCGCATGATGTGACCATTACCAAGGAGAGCCCAAATTATAGTAGGTAGGCCAATGGTAAACAATCACATCAATTACATTGAGCTTAAGGCAAAGAACCTTGATCAGGTGAAACAGTTTTATTACCAATGTTTTGGATGGATTTTTACGGATTATGGCCCAGATTATGTTGCTTTTGCCGAAAGTGGTTTAGAAGGGGGTTTTGAAAGGACTGAAGAAACTGTTGTAAATGGGGCCCTTGTGGTTCTTTACCACGAAGACTTATTCAAGGTCAAGGACACCGTGCTCAAATTTGGTGGGGAAATATCCAAGGAAATATTCTCTTTTCCCGGGGGAAGCCGTTTTCATTTTAAAGACCCATCGGGGAATGAAATGGCCGTTTGGTCAGATAAATAAAATAGGGCAATAGTTATTTGCCTACCCCGGAATAACTTTTCCAATCTTGGGTTTTGTAGATGTCGTCCCCAAAATAACGGGCAATTTGCAGAAAGGGTTCCACACGTTGGTACCCCGGTACGGGAGAGAGTATTTTCATGTCTTCATCCAAGAACACCACAGTGGGGTAACTTAACCTGCCATTGAGCAGGGCAGCGGCCAATTGATGATAACCACGGCGGCCAGAGGCTACATAGTCATAGGTCCTGCCTTGAAATTCAATAGGAAATCTTGCTTCACCATCGAGTTTTACCATCAGGAAATTTTCCTGCATATAGGTGGCCACTTCAGGGTTTTGAAAGGTATCCTTGTCCATTTTTTTGCACCAACCGCACCAATCGGTGTACACATCAACAAACACCTTTTTGGTATTGCCTGTTTTTTGGGTCTCTACAAGGGCCTCCTCAAAAGACATCCATTGAACCTCTTGGGCAGTCATGGGGAGGGTTAAGAGTATAGCGAAACAAAAGATTAAGTTCTTGGCCATGGCATTTTTTTTTTGATGTATAGTCTCTGGACTACATCAAAACTAACGAAAATTATGCCAACTTATTTTTCAGGAATCAACCCCATGGCTTTAAAACACTGGTGCGGAGCTACAAGGAGCTAGATGTAAAATCATTTGGAGGAAACCTTTGCAGCCTTGGGCTCAAAGAGTTCCTTAGCATCTACTTGATTCCGAAGAATATCCTCAAACACTTCTCTTTTCCGGATTAAATGGGCCTTGCCCTTGTGCCAAAGTACTTCGGCGGGGCGATATCTGGAGTTGTAATTGCTGGCCATGGTAAAACAATAGGCGCCAGCATTTTTGAAGGCCAGAATATCACCTTCAGATATTTCGTTGATACGGCGGTTGTTACCAAAGGTGTCGGTTTCACAGATATAACCGACCACCGAGTAATACCGTTCCCTTCCATTGGGATTGGATAGGTTCACAATCTCATGTTTGGCACCGTAGAGCATGGGGCGGATCAAATGGTTAAAACCAGAATCTACTCCGGCAAAAACCGTGGAAGTGGTCTGTTTTACCACATTTACCTTGGTGAGAAAATAACCAGCTTCACTCACCAAAAATTTTCCCGGTTCAAAGGCAAGGGTCAACGGTTTGCCATAGTGCTTGCAAAATTCATTGAACCTTTTGGATAGCTTTTTGCCCAATTCAGATACATTGGTCTGTATGTCACCTTCTTTGTAGGGAACCTTAAAACCGCTTCCAAAATCTATAAAGTCTAGGTCTTTGAAGTTTTTAGCGGTTTCAAAAAGAATTTCAGAAGCATATAGAAAAACATCAATATCCAGTATATCACTTCCAGTATGCATGTGAATACCGTTAATGTTCATCTTGGTCAGTTCCACAATGCGCAGTAAATGTGGGATTTGATGGATGCTGATGCCAAACTTGGAATCGATATGGCCTACCGAAATGTTCGTGTTGCCACCGGCCATGACATGGGGGTTGATGCGGATACAAACGGGAATATCCGGATGTTTTGTCCCAAATTGTTCCAGTACGGATAGGTTGTCAATATTAATCTGGACCCCAAGGGCGGCGGCGGCCTCAATTTCTTCCAAAGAGACCCCATTGGGAGTGTAGATGATGGATTCTGGTGCAAACCCGGCCACAAGGCCAAGCTTTACCTCTTGAATGGAAACCGTGTCCAAACCGCTGCCCAAACTTTTTAACAGCCGCAGGATGGAAATATTGGACAGTGCCTTGGTGGCATAGTTCAGCCTAAGGTTTTCAACATCTTTAAAGGCATGGGTCAGCCTATGGAATTGGGTGCTGATCTTTTCGGCATCATATACATATACTGGAGCACCAAATTCTTCGGCAATGTGTAGCAGGTTTGCAGATGTCATCATTCATAAATTTTGGTAAAACTATGGCAAAGGGTGTCCCATGCCAAAAAAAAACATCCAAAAAATAGAAAAACAACAAAATGTTATAAAAATAACAATAAGCAGGTAGTTGTTTCATAATTTCGTAGTGCGTAATTTTAGTAAAAATGAAACGATGACGTTACCTCTTTTTCCGTTACAGACTGTTTTTTTTCCTGGGGAGACCGTTCCCCTGCATATTTTTGAGGAGCGCTACAGGCAATTGATTGCGGACTGTAGGGATGAAGCCATAACATTCGGGATTCCAGTATATATTGATAAAAATTTGGAGTTTGGCACCGAAGTGCAGTTGGTAGAGGTGGTCAATACCTATGAAGGAGGGGAGTTGGACGTCTTGTGCATTGCCCGACAGGTCTTTCGGATCCTGACCTTTGACAGTCAAATGGAGGGAAAACTTTATGCGGGGGGCAATGTGGAATTTTTGGATAGCGATAACGATGCCTCCGAGCAATTGCGCAAGGAGGTGCTCGATAAGATTGTGGAACTCTATGAACTTATGGGGGTAGAGATGCCCTCGGTGCCCTTAAAAAAATTCAACAGTTATGCCTTTGCCCATAAAATGGGCCTGTCCTTTGAGCAAGAATACAAATTGCTGCAATTGACCAATGAGACCGATCGGCTTTACTTTATACGCACCCATTTAGATACGACCCTGAAAATTCTAACCCAGGTCAATCGTACCAAAGCGGCCATTGAGATGAATGGTCATTTCAAGAATTTTGATCCTTTGGACTTTAAGGATTTTCAAATTTAAAATTCCGGCTTTTCATTCTTTATTCTTTCTGCGGTTTGCTATTTTTGCGCACGATAAGCAATTTTTAGAAATATGAACCTTCACGAATATCAAGGAAAAGAAATTCTGGCCAGCTTTGGGGTTAGGGTGCAACGGGGTATTGTTGCCCATAATGCCAAAGAGGCTGTGGCAGCCGCAAAACAATTGACACAAGAAACCGGAGCAGGTTGGCATGTAATAAAAGCCCAAGTCCATGCTGGAGGTCGTGGAAAGGGCGGCGGTGTAAAATTGGCCAAAAACTTGAAAGAGGTTGAAGAATTGGCCGGAAACATCATTGGAATGAATTTGGTGACCCCCCAAACCTCTGCCGAAGGGAAAAAGGTACATCAGGTCTTGATTGCGGAAGATGTGTACTACCCTGGCGACAGTGAGACCAGTGAATTTTACATGTCCGTTTTATTGAACCGGGGTACAGGTAGAAATATGATCATGTATTCCACGGAAGGTGGAATGAATATTGAGGAGGTGGCCGAGAAAACCCCCCATTTGATTTTTACCGAAGAGATTGATCCAGCTGTAGGGCTGTTGCCCTTCCAAGCAAGAAAGATTGCTTTTAACCTAGGGCTTTCCGGTGCGGCCTATAAAGACATGACCAAGTTTGTTGCTGCGCTTTACCGCGCATATCAGGATAGCGATGCCAGTTTGTTTGAAATCAATCCTGTATTGAAAACCTCTGATGATAAGATTATGGCTGTAGATGCCAAGGTAACCATAGACGATAACGCTTTGTACCGTAGAAAATCTTATGCGGAAATGCGTGATCTTCGTGAGGAGAATCCCATTGAGGTAGAGGCAAAGGCAGTTGGTCTCAACTACGTTGATCTGGATGGCAATGTGGGGTGTATGGTCAACGGGGCCGGTCTGGCCATGTCAACTATGGATTTGATCAAAATGGCGGGTGGCGAACCAGCCAACTTTTTGGATGTTGGAGGTACTGCAGATGCCAAAAGGGTGGAAGAGGCCTTTAGGATCATCTTAAAAGACCCTAATGTAAAAGCCATCCTCATCAATATTTTTGGCGGTATTGTTCGCTGTGACCGTGTGGCCCAAGGGGTGGTGGACGCCTATACCAATATGGGAGATGAGATTCAAGTGCCCATCATAGTTCGTTTACAGGGGACCAATGCAGAATTGGCCAAGGAAATTATTGACAACTCAGGATTGGCCGTACACTCTGCTGTACAGTTCCAAGAGGCGGCGGATAAGGTCAAAGAGGTTTTGGCGTAGTCAAGGATTATACAAATAATACGCAAAAGGGGTAATGTTTTGTTAACATTGCCCCTTTTTGTTTTTTGTGTTAAAGTATCTTAAAACAGGGCGATTAACGTAATTCAATCCATTCTTGGGTTAAAATCGAACAATAAAACCCAAGGGAAGTCCATCATATTTCCAGAACACACAAACCCTATTCAAAAAAATCATCATTTAGGAAAAGGTTACGGAATTTAAATAACGTGAGTTCGATATAACTATAGTGCCAAATAAAGCTGATTGGTATCTACGAAGTTGTTTCTGAGTGATGGTTTTCTGTCCTTAAAGTTATATGCTATCAAAGCCGCAAAGATGTTGTTGAAGTAGTTTGCCACGCTCCTGTGCCTTGAGTGCTCCACTTGGCAAATATTCTTCAGTTGGTCGAATATGGTCTCTATTATTGCCCTTTTCCTCAAGTGGTAGGCATCGGCCATTGGGGTCAACAGCTTCGTTTTCATGTTCTTTCTGAGTTTTGTGACCAAGTGGACGCCATTGGAGAAGAGCTCGGTGAAGAGTTCCTTTGAGATATAGCCCTTGTCACCAAAGAGCTTGCCGAAGAGTTTCTTGACAAAGGCCTTGAAGCGCAATGGCCTCCTATCGTCCACATTGCCGGTGGTCAGCATGAAATCGATGATGCCACCTTGGTCGTTGGTAATGATGTGGAGCTTGAAACCATAGAACCATCCAAGGGAGCACTGCCCCCTCTTGGCAAGTTCCCTGAAGACCCTGTGCTGGTTGATGCGCTTTTTGTCGCACACCCGTAAAGGGGTGGAGTCCACAAAACTGATGCCCGTGCAGTTGGCAAGCCCACAGCTCTTAAGGTAGATGGCCAACGGCATAAAACTGTCCCTCTTGAGCTCTACCATACGGTTATAGCTCACCAGGTCGGGAAAGTATCCGGTCATGTACCTGGTGACGTGCCCTTTGTAAAATTCCTTGAAGGTCTTGTATCCCGAAATATGGAACAGCACCTGTATGGTCATCACCTCGGAAAGTGACATCTTGGATTTTCTGATACGCTTTTTGCCATTGGATATCAGGCTTTTTTGCCAAAAAGGAACAAATTCCTGGCAGAAATCGTCGATGGAACAGAAGATTTCGGTAATTTTAAGTGATGAAATCATAAGTGGAATGTTTTATAGTGAATTGAATATCAACACTTTAATTTACAAAATATTCCGCTTTTTTCTTGCATTGAAGACCAGTTTCTTAGGTCGAACTCACGTTAAATAAGAATTAAGCTTAGGTGTTCCAAGAGGCATCTGCCGGTTTTTCAAACTACTTTTGGGGTGTGAAAAATGGAGGTTCATTAAAGTTCTGTTAAAAACGAGTGTTTGTGTAACAAATTCATTTTTAGGACGTCTTTAATGTATATTCATCAAAATTTCAATCTTAAAAAACGAATGTATCATGAAAAAATTGAGTTTAGTACTTTTTGCGGCATTGTTATTTACAGCCGGTAACATTATGGCCGTTGATCCTACTGACAAACCCGTTAAACGATTGGCAGTCCAGATCCAAGAGATGCTTGAGAACAATCAGTTTGATGTTTCTGAAGATTTGACCGCCGATGTGCGTTTTACCATTAACAGGGAAGGTGAGATTGTCGTACTGTCGATCAATACCAAGAACGAGCAAATGGTAGGATTTGTTAAAGGACGTTTAAACTACAAGAAAGTAGTATTGGAAAAAATTGAAGAAGGAAAGATCTACACGGTGCCAGTTCGTGTAACTGCTTAAAAAACTGGTTATTTGAATTAGCTAGAATCCCGGCTTAGCCGGGATTTTTTGTGGGTGCTGTATACGAATTCCCGTATGTTTTAGTTATAGACTATAGCGCACCCAGACCATCATGAGTACTTACGAAGAAAAATTGAGCATACTTTCCGAGATGATCTCTTTTGCAAGGGTAGATTCTGGTTTAAAGAAAGCGGAGCTGGAATTCCTGCAGACCGTGGCCGATCATTTAGGGGTGGATGAGGCTACATTTGGGACATTACTGTATCAGAAGGCCAAAAAGAAAGTGTTGAAAAGCGAAGGGGAACGTCTGGTTCAGTTTCATCGGCTGCTCCTGCTCATGAACATTGACCAGAAGGCAAGTTGGTCAGAAATCAACAAGCTTCATGAAATTGGGGTGCAAATGGGGCTCTCGCCCACGGCCATTGACCGGGTCATAGAGGTGATGCATCAATATCCCGATAGAATGATTCCTACCGAACGCTTTATTGAAATTTTCAAGACACAACATAATTAGTGACAAAACGACATTAATTCTACCACAAAACAAGACATAATGTCATAAATTTGTGAATGGTATATCATTTGCCTTTGATTGGTTGAAATCAAAGTTTAACAAAAAAATTGATATACTATGAGTTTGATTAAACGTAACAACCTGTTGTTCCCTTCTTTAATGAACGATTTGTTTAAACCTGAATTTTTAAGTGGTTTGGAAAATTTAAATACGGCTACGCCGGCAGTCAACATTAAGGAAAATGAAGGGAATTTTGAATTGGAACTGGCCATTCCAGGTTTCAAAAAAGAAGATTTTAACATCGAATTGGACAACGATGTGTTGACCATCTCATCTGAGGTAAAAAAAGAGAGCGAGACCAATGATGAAAATTACACCCGTAGGGAATTTTCATTCAGCTCGTTCAGAAGGTCTTTTACATTGCCAGAAACTGTGGATAACGGCAAGATCAACGCCAATTATGAGGACGGCATCTTAAAATTGACCTTGCCCAAGCGGGAAGAGGCATTGCCCAAACCTAAACGATTGATTGAGATAGGATAAGAAATTATGGCACCAACTGGTGTTTCATGAGGTCCCTACGAATCTTTGATTGTAGGGATGCTGACCTAAAGCGTCAGCATTTGTTTGGTTGGTTAGTAGGAAGAAAGCGTTGCGTTGGCAGCGCTTTCTTTTTTACTCCTGTTCCTGAAGCATCTTAATTTCGTCGCGTAATTTTGCTGCTTCCATAAAGTTGAGTTCCTTGGCCGCTTTTTCCATGGCCTTCCGTTTGTCACGAATCAGTTTTTCCTTTTGTTCCGGAGTCAAATATTGTAGGTCGGGTTCTGCTGCCCGCATGGCCTCCTTTTCAAAATGATAGGTGGATACGGAGTTTTTGGCCAAGACATTGTCCAGGCTCTTGTTCAGGGCCTTGGGCACTATTTGGTTTTCTTCATTGTACTTCAGCTGTTTTTCCCTGCGGTAGTTGGTCTCATCTATGGTCTGCTGCATGCTTTTGGTAATGGTATCGGCATACATGATGGCCATTCCCTTTAGGTTTCTAGCGGCACGCCCAACGGTTTGGGTAAGGGAACGGGCGCTACGTAAAAAGCCTTCTTTGTCGGCATCCAAGATGGCTACAAGGGAAACCTCGGGCAGATCCAATCCTTCGCGGAGTAAGTTGACCCCGACCAGTACATCAAATAGACCTTTTCTTAAATCTTGCATAATCTCTACCCGCTCCAAAGTATCCACATCACTATGAATATAGCGGCAACGCACCTCTATGCGGGTCAGATACTTGGTGAGTTCCTCTGCCATGCGCTTGGTCAGGGTGGTCACCAAGGTACGCTCATCCAATTCCACCCGTTTCTGTATTTCCTCAATCAGGTCATCAATTTGGTTTTGGCTGGGCCTAACGTCAATAAGGGGATCCAAAAGCCCTGTGGGGCGGATTACCTGTTCCACATAAACCCCTTCGCTCAATTGCAGTTCATATTCGGCCGGGGTGGCACTCACATATATGACTTGGTTCTGTAGGGCCTCGAACTCCTCAAATTTTAAAGGACGGTTATCCATGGCGGCAGGGAGTCTAAACCCGTATTCGACCAAGTTTTCCTTTCTTGAACGGTCTCCGCCGTACATGGCATGTACCTGCGGAATGGTCACGTGGCTTTCGTCCACGACCATAAGATAATCCTCCGGGAAGTAATCCAACAGACAGAAGGGGCGGGTGCCGGGTTCACGGCCATCCAAATAGCGGGAGTAGTTTTCAATGCCCGAACAATAGCCCAGCTCGCGAATCATTTCCAAATCAAAATTGGTGCGTTCTTCCAATCGTTTGGCTTCAAGGGGCCTGCCAATACTCTTAAAATAATCTACCTGTTTCACCATATCATCTTGAATCTGGTGAATGGCGTTCTGCAAGATATCCGGTGAGGTCACGAACATGTTAGCAGGGTAGATGTTGAGTTGTTCGTACTTTTCTATGACCCTATTGTTGTGGGGGTCCAAAGCCTCAATGTCCTCAATCTCATCCCCAAAAAAATGAATACGATATGCGTGGTCGGCATATCCCGGAAAAACATCGACCACATCGCCCTTGACCCTAAAATTCCCATTCCTAAAGTCTGCAGTGGTCCTTGAGTAGAGACTTTGCACCAACTGGTGCAAGAGTTTGGTCCGCGAAATCACTTGGTCCCGATGTATTCGAATCACATTTTTCTGAAATTCAATGGGATTTCCTATCCCGTACAAACACGAGACCGAGGCCACGACCAATACGTCCCTTCGGCCAGAGAGCAATGATGAGGTGGCACTTAAGCGCAATTTTTCTATATCCTCATTGATGGATAGGTCCTTTTCAATATACAGACCCGTGGTTGGGATATAGGCTTCGGGTTGGTAATAATCGTAATAGGAAACAAAATATTCCACGGCATTATCGGGGAAAAATTGCTTGAACTCGGAATACAATTGTGCCGCCAAGGTCTTGTTGTGTGCCAAGACCAAAGTGGGCCGTTGTACTTCTGCCACCACATTGGCCACGGTAAATGTCTTACCCGATCCGGTCACCCCCAACAACACTTGGTGGACATCATTGGATAGAATGCCATCAGCCAATTGTTTAATGGCCTGTGGTTGGTCTCCTGTGGGTTGGAACGCTGATACAACCTTGAATTTCATGGTTTAAAAATACGCAAGGATGTACGCATGGCGAAGCAAACCATAAGATTTATATCCTTTGAAATTACAGGTCGCGCTTTTTAAGGAGGGCGTAGGATAGATAGATAAAGATGGCCGTCCAGCCCAGCACAATCAAGATTTCGTACCAGTGTACATGATAATTCAATTCAAATTTTTCCCCTATTTGGTTGGCTACACTCTGTACGGCACCCAATCGGGAAAATGGCTCATCAATAAGATTGAACATGGAATTTAGCGGGAAAAAGCCCATAACGGCATCTGTTTGGGAACCATCCAAAACTTTCCAGCGCAGCATTCCCCTAACGAAACCCTCAAAAATCTGCCATAGAATGAGAAAGCCCAAGGCGAAAGCAGAGCGTTTCACGAAAATCCCCAAAAAGAGACAGAAGGAGAAGAAACCGACCAACTTGACAAAAAAGGCCAATAAAAATTCTAAATCGGAAAAAATGATGGAAATCTCGTTGTAATCGGAATATGCCAATCCCAATATCATTGAAACTACAAACACAAATACTGTAGAAATCGCTGAAAAAGAAATAACTGTAAGAAACTTAGAAAGGATAAATTCTTTTTTCGATAGACCATCAATCAAGTTTTGCTTAATGGTTTTGTTGCTATATTCATTGGCCATCATAGAGACAATGACAATAGCTAAAAACAGTTTGAAGATAGCCGTCATAAATGTATTGAAGTGCCAGATGTACGGAAAGTTGAAAATACCCTGATCCGCCAAATGAAACTTGACAGGGCCAATATCAAATTTTATCGCCGCTATTAGGGCAATCGAGGTTAACAAGACAAAATAACTGGTTATCAATATTTTGCTAGCCCTATTGTTCCAAAGTTTTATGAATTCTATTTGTAATAATCGTACCATGGCTTATCTGTTTTTGGTCAATTCTAAAAACTGTTCTTCCAGACTCTCTTTGCGTTTGACCAAATGTGAGAGCACAATACCTTTTTCAAACAGCATCTTGTTCAGGGTTTCGGCATCCATTTCTTCCTTGAGATAAGCGGTGAGTGTACCGTTGAATCCTTCTATTTTGCCAAAGCTTGCGTTCTTTTCCAGTAAATCCTTTAACTGCTCCATATCATGGGTGCGCAATTCAAAAAAACCATGACTGGCCAACATACTGTCCACGGGACCGGAGTAGAGTTTTTCCCCCTTTCTAAGGATGACCACATGGGTGCATACTTTTTCAACTTCATCTAACAAATGTGAGGCCAAAAGAATGGTGGTGCCCTGTGAGGCTATTGTTTTGATGATTTGCCTTATCTGATGGATCCCTGCGGGATCCAAACCATTGGTGGGTTCGTCCAAAATCAAGATTTCTGGATCGTTCAGCAGGGCAGAGGCAATGGCCAAACGTTGTTTCATGCCAAGGGAATAGGTTCTGAATTTGCTGTCTTTCCGTTCCCAAAGCCCGACCAATTCCAGCTTTTCTTGAATCTTATCTTCTGAAACCTCTTTGATCTTGCAAACCAATTTTAGGTTTTTCACGGCAGACATATACGGATAGAAATTGGGTCGTTCGATGATGGCCCCCACTTTTTTTAGGGCGTCATGTGTTGAGGTGGTGCCATCAAACCAACTGAAATTGCCCGCAGTTTTGTTGACCACATTTAAAATAATGCCCAGCGTGGTGGATTTTCCACTGCCGTTTGGGCCCAATATTCCGTAGACGTTGCCCTTTTCTATGGTAAAGGAAAGGTCTTTGACCGCAGTAAGATACCCGAACTTTTTGGTGAGATTGTTGACCGTGAGAATTGTGCCCACAAGATTTATTTTTGATTGGATTTATGTTTAGTTGACGAGAAATCGTAAATTTTGTTACAAAAGATGTGAAAAATGACTGAAGAAAAATTAATGTCCAAAAAGAAACCGGCCTATCCAATCAGTCCAGAACTGGATGTGTATTTGGATAAGTACAACCGAAAAATAGAGATTCCCATCTTTTACGAGGACCTGCTTCGGTTTTCTGGGGCCATTGCCGTGGAGGATATGGATGGGGAAGATACGCTTTGGGTGCGAGTGTATTATTCAGATTTTGAGCGGGAAGAGATAGATATGAGCTTAAAAAAGGTGTATTCCATTCTGCATTCCGATGGTGGCGACAGGATTTCGGAATACCTGAATGTAGATGCCATAGATTACTGCACCTTTGGCAACTCAAAACCATTTCGGATCAAGATCAGGAACATTCTTAATGACAACTACACGTATTTTTATGTGAAAAAGACCGATGCCAGTAGGGTCTATGGCTTGGAACTGGAACATATCCTTTCGCCCTACAACCTTAACTTTTTGGTCTATAAGGACACCTTGATCGAGGAACATATTGCTGGGATTCCCGGTGATGTGTTTATCAAGGATTCCCTTCCCGAACTGTCCGAGCGAGAAAAATCGCAATTGGCCAAGGAATTTGTAAAGTTCAACGAACGTTGTATGATCCGGCTATTGGGCGATATGCGTTCCTATAATTACGTGATTGTGCCCACCCATGATTTTGATCATGTGATCTACAAGATCAGGGCCATTGATTTTGACCAACAATGTTTTGAAGGAAAATTGAAGGTGTACCGTCCACAATTTTTCAAGGAGAATTTTTTGATGGTGGAGATGGTGCGGTCAAAGCTTCAGAAAAATTCAGTGGACCAGTATAAGATTGAAGAACGATCCATTATTGCCAAACGGATATTGAGTTCGGGCGATCGAATTGCTAGCTTGGTAAAAATAGCCAAGATCGATTCCATTTCCCTGCCCGAGAACATAGAGCGTTTAAAAAGTGAAATTTATGAATTGACCCATGATATGGATTTCAAGAAAAGTGAGACCATGGGAAATATATTGTCTGTAGCCTTGGATTTTGTTAAGCGAAACTATCAGGATGTGAGCATGAAACAGATTATAGAGAAAAAGTTTTGATCATGGGGCGTAGGATGTTCCATGCTTGATGTAGGATGATGGGTTTTTCTCAGTTTGAAGTATGGTTTTTAAGATATGCTTTCCAATTTTCTCTTTGGACAGAGAATGTTTTTGAAACCGAATCCAAGTAATATAGGATCTCTAGGGTGTTCAATCCCAGTATGTTTGTATTGATGGCCGCAGTGGGGTTATGGTATGATTTCTTGAAAACCTCAAAAGCAATCTCGGCCAGTATTTCCACATGGGAATGGTGCAATTGAGCTAGTTTGGTTTTTAACTGTTCGGAATCTAATTCACCAATAGCTTTGATGGAAAAGTCAAATTCTGTCTGTAAATCCGTTTCCATTTGATGAAATTCTTCTTCAAAATTTTCGTCGTCTAAGCCTGCAAATCTGCGTAAAAGCGTTTTTAGGAAAAGGGTGATTCGTTCAATTTCCCTTTGTAGATAGTCCTTTTCCTGTTGCATTTTTTATGTTTTGACCAAAAACCAAAAACCAAAAACCAAAAACCAAAAACCAAAAACCCGTTTACCCTTTTTGCTCCTTGTTAAAATACACTAGGTAATAATACATTTGCCGTTCTTCGTCCCAACCTTTTTCCACAAACTTTTCGGCAGATTCTGGGTTGATGAAATCCATCTTTATCTGAATGTTGGTATCCAGACTGATGACGTTCTTAATTTTCTTTCGGGCATCGGAGACCGCTTTGTTGGCAATATCAAAATTTGAAACATCTTCAATGCTGTACTTGGGCCCTTTCTCTACCTTGTAGTGCTTAAATTCTGGGATCAGCTCGGGGTTTTCGATCACCTCGTTCAAAAAGTTGGTCTCCTCAAAGGCATCGTTCTTGGCAAAATGGTTCACGGCCCGGTTCATGAACAGCACTTCCTGTTGTTTGTCCTCTGCAGGGAGGACCACATCCTTGGCAAAGTTCTGGCAGAATTTCAGGTAGTTTTTGGTATAGAAATTTTCGTCGGTCAGGGGCAGTAATCCCAAGAAATTTTCGATCCAATATTTGGTGTCATATCGGTTACTGTCCACAGAGAGCACTTTGTACCCATCCTCTTTTTCCACATTGAACACCAAACAGCCCTTGTCCAATTTATTGATGTTGATCCCCTGTTGGATCAAAATCTCCAAATTGCTGGCACTTTCTTCAAATTGTAAAAAGTCGTGCATTAGCTCACTTTTAAAAATGCCCACGGCATCAACTTTTTGGTTGTCCATCACCAAATTGGTCAAGTGGCATACATAGACCTCTCCGTTTTTTATGTGCGGATGGTTGGACTGTTCAAACAAATGGGTGGTTATCTGTTTTGATGCCTTATGGCAGGCGTCCGGGTCGGCAAAGATTTCAGAAGCCGCTTTATAAATTTCATTGAACTCCAGATCCACCTCATGCCCAAAACGAAAGTAATTTTCTTCCTTTTCCCGAAATGGACGAAAAAAATACTCCTTTAACAAGGCCTTGGTCTCATCATTGAGGTTGTGTGGCCGTTGCGAAAGAAAAGTGGATTCGTTTCTGCTTTTATTGCCCACACGGTGCAGGGAGAGACTTTCTATTTGTGCCGAATATAGGTTTAGCATGGATAAGTTAGGAGTTTAGAGTTATGAATTTAGAGTTAGGAGTTTTGAGCTATGAATTAAGAGTTACGAGTTTTGAGCTATGAATTAAGAGTTACGAGTTTAGAGTTATGAATTATGAATTGAAAAGTATTCTAGTGTCTAGTGTCTAGTGTCATCGGTTCAATTCCAATTTTCATCAAAATCCAGATCGTCATAGCTGCCAATATCGTCATCATCAAACTCAGGGCTAAGGTTCGGGTCCGCTTCAAAGTTTTTTTCTGGTGGGGCATCGGGGATTTCCCCAAAACTGAAGAGTAGGTTGGGGTAGGACTTGCCATCCTCTTTTTCCACAATATCGGCCAGTTCCACAAAGAAGGTCCACATACTCAAAAAATCGTAGATGTAGATCAACTTTGGGCTTTGTTCGGTCATCACATCCTCAAGAACGGTTTCGTTCATCAATCGGACATTGGAACCCTGTTCGCTCATGTCAAAGAGGGCAATTTCCTCATCTTGGTTCCATGCTTCATCACAGGTATAGAAAGAGGCCATCTCATTGCCCATAAAGCCAAAGGCTTGGGTGATGGCATTATGAAAATCCTCAAGGGTGCTTTCCCCGGCTATTTCCAAATCACGGAAAGTATCTTCCTCGGTATCAAGAATTATCCTGATTTTGTAAATCATCTACAATGGTTTTAAGCAAGGGCAAAGGTACAAGAAACTTGTCATTTAGAGAACCTGTGCAGGGTGAAGGTCATGGATGCCAAAAGGAAAAAAGCCCCAACCTGATGTGCTACGCCCAGCCAGACCGGCACAGCCCAAATCAAGGTCAACACGCCCAGGATAAATTGCAGGGCCACCAAGTATAGCAAGGAAACCATCCCGTTTTTTTGCAGAACGGTCAGGGGCATTTTTTTTGCCCTAACCCAGAGGTAGGCCACAAAACCAACAACGATATAGGCCAGGCAACGGTGCACGAACTGTACTCCACTGCGGCCTTCAAAAAAGTTGTTGAGCAATGGCTCTTGTTCAATGTATACCGTTTGGTGCATAAACTTTCCCTCGCTCATCAAAGGCCAGAAATTGTGTATGAAACCAGCATCCAGTCCCGCAACAAAAGCGCCCCAGATGATCTGGATCATAAGGAGGGCCAAGCCGAGCCTTATGGTGTTTCTAAAAGTTTTATCGATTTCCTTTCTCTTTGGGTACCTTAAATCCAAGGCAACCCAAAGGCAATAGGCAAAGGTGAGAAAGGCAGCGGTTAAATGGGCGGCCAACCTAAAATGGGATACATCTGGGCGGTCAACTAAGCCGCTCTTGACCATGTACCAGCCCAAGAATCCTTGAAAAGCGCCCATCAACAATAAAATAATGCACTTTTTAAGGGTGGGGCCGTCCAATTTTTTGCGAATCCAGAAGAAAAGGAACGGGAAGATAAAGACTAGGCCAATCAACCTTCCAATGACCCGGTGCAACCATTCCCAAAAGTAAATATCCTTGAAATCTTCCAGCGAAAAATGTGAATTCAGTTTTTGGTATTCCGGATATTGTTGGTACAGTTCAAAGGCTTCTTGCCATTCCTGTTCGTTCATGGGCGGAATGGTTCCGCTGATCAGTTTGTAGTTGGAAATGGAAAGTCCGGAGTGGGTCAATCGGGTAATGCCCCCGACCACGACCATGATAAAGATCAACGTACATCCCAAAAGTAACCAAATGATGACAGGCTTGTTATTTTTCATGTTCAGTATCGATAACAGTTTTTAATCCCATTTTTTTTCCCTTTTGAAGCATGTACAGACGGGCTGCCTCATATTCATTGGGAATCTCGCCTTCCAAGATGGCTTCCTTGATGGCTTCCTTGATGATGCCTATTTCCCTTGAAGGCTTTAGGTTGAAGGTTTGCATAATCTCCTCGCCCGATACAGGGGGCTGAAAATTGCGTATGCGATCCCGTTCTTCGACCTCTACAATCTTTTGGCGAACCATCTTAAAGTTGTTTTTGTAGCGACGCTGTTTTTTTGGATTTTTTGTTGTGATGTCCGCCTCGCAGAGTGTCATGAGGTCATCCACGTGGGTACCGGCATCAAACACCAATCGTCTTACGGCCGAGTCGGTAACGTGGTCTTCAGAAAGAATGATGGGCCGGGAACTCATCAGCACCATTATCTGTACGAATTTCATCTTGTCGTTCAGGGGCATTTTAAGACGCTTGAACAATTTGTAGACCATTTTGCTGCCCACAAATTCATGCCCGTGGAAGGTCCATCCAATTTTTTTATGAAAGCGTTTGGTAGGGGCCTTGCCAATATCGTGCAAGAGTGCGGCCCACCGCAACCAAAGGTCATTGGTAGCTTCAGAAATATTGTCGACCACTTCCAGGGTATGCCAAAAATTATCCTTGTGCCTTTGGCCTTCCACTTCTTCAATCCCCTGTAGGGCGGTCAGTTCAGGAAGGATCAATTGCAGCAGCCCAGTTTGGTGCAACAATTTGAAACCTTCCGAAGGTTTGTGGCTTGCCAAAATCTTGTTCAGTTCCGTAACAATACGTTCTTCGGAAATGATTTTGATGCGCTCGGCATTCTCAGAAATGGCTTGGAGCGATTTTAATTCGATGGTAAAGTTCAGTTGTGTGGCAAAACGGATGGCCCGCAACATCCGCAACGGGTCATCAGAATAGGTGATGCCGGGCTCCAATGGGGTGCGGATTATTTTTTTGCCCAAATCGGCAATGCCATTAAAAGGGTCGAGCAAATCGCCAAATGTGGTTTCATTTAGCGATAGGGCCAGGGCATTGATGGTGAAATCACGTCGTTTCTGGTCGTCTTCCAGAGTGCCGTCTTCCACAATGGGTTTTCTGCTGTCCCTTTGGTAACTTTCTTTTCGGGCCCCTACAAATTCCAATTCCAGCCCCTTGGTCTTGACCATGGCCGTCCCAAAGTTCTTGAACACCTTTACCTCGGGTTTGCCATCCAAGCTTTTGGCAACCGCTTGGGCCAGTTTTATACCACTGCCAACGGCCACAATGTCTATATCCTTGGCATTTCCCCGCTTTAAGAGGTGATCGCGGACAAAACCGCCGATGACATAACAGTCCAAAGAGAGTTCATCGGCTATTGCGCCAATGGTTCTAAAGATTGGATTTTTAAGTGCTTCCTTATGGTTCATTAACAGTGCAGGGTTTATTCCCTGATGACTTTTACCGTGCCGTCATTGCCCAATTTTATAATGGACGGTAGCATGTTTTTTTTGTTGGGCAACTGCAAATTTACCACATAGTCCACGCCTTTTAAAATATCGTTGTGGATAGAAT
Source organism: Croceivirga sp. (assembly GCA_965230555.1). Taxonomy (GTDB): domain Bacteria; phylum Bacteroidota; class Bacteroidia; order Flavobacteriales; family Flavobacteriaceae; genus Croceivirga. Next base: position 3,047,186 of record OZ246014.1, on the reverse strand, counting down.
CTATTTTTTCTGGAACAGACTGTCCTTTTGAATTAATCGGAACCGCAGCAATGGGTCTGCCCAATTTGTTGATGAGGTACTGGCAGAACTTGACCATTGTCACTTGTATCGGGAGCGTATTGTCTTGGCTTACTATGGTTTGGGCCACAGCTTTTGGATTGTCATATAGGATTGTTGTGGGCTTTGTGGCCAGGTCAATAATGTCATAGGCAACATCCGGCACAGACTCAACGTAACGTTCCAACATGGCTTGGTGGGCCACCAAGCAGACAAAATCGTTGGAATCCTTCAGGTCTCTGATTGCGGATAGTTTATGAAAGGCCTCAGCGGCTGTGGCATCGCAACCAATACACCAGCCCATATTGGTAGGAAAGAGGATGGTTCCCTTTGATTTGAGGGTTTTGATACTGTTATTGATTTCTTCCGTTTCAGTCAAAATACCACTGTTTTTAAGGAACCTTTTTTAAAGATTGCCCAGTTTCCAAGCGTTTTAGTTCCCTGTATCTGGATAAAACCCCCAAGGCGTTCAGGTAGCATATGATGATACCTTTTTTTCCATCCAAAAACCCCAAGCGAAGAAAAAAGTGGTTCAGGAATTTCCAAAGGGGCCTGAGTCGTAAATTAACCCAGTTGGCCCGTTTTCCCTTTTTAAATTCTTCTTGGGCACGCATTTTTCCATATTTGACCATTTTGGATTTATAGTCTCCATACCCTTGATAGGAGTAGTGCAACAGTTTATGGGCCAAAGTGGCTGAAGGGCCATTCACAACCAAGGTTTCATGTACTATTTTGTTGGATTGAAAGTGAACCTTACTCTTTTTGAAGAGCCTATAGTTTTTATCGGTTTGCCATCCACTGTACTTTAACCTTTTGTTTTTGAACATGAAGGTCCGTAAGAAATAATAGGCAGAAGCGGTTGGGGCATCGGACTGTACCACTTGCAGGATTTCCCCTTTCAATGCATCCGTAATCCGTTCATCGGCATCAATGAATAGGACCCAATCGAACGAGGCTTGGTCCAGGGCAAACTGTTTTTGGTCCGTATAATTTTTGAACTCCCTTTGTATGAGTGTTGCCTTCCCAAATTCCTTGATCAACTTTATGGTGCCATCGGTGCTGAACGAATCCACAACAATTAACTCATCACAAAAGCTTAGGTTGTCCAATACCTCCCCAATATTGTGTTCCTCGTTATAGGTGATGAGCAGTGCGGATAGCTTTCCTTTTTCTTTACCCATGAAGCAAATAGGCTTTTATCTCTTGCAATTTTTGTTTTTTGTCAAAGTTTTGGATGATGTGGTCATGACCAGCTTCACCCATTTCCATTCCCTTTTTTGGGTGGTTATAGAGATCCATGATGGCATTGGCAAAACCTTCCTCGTCTCCATAGGTGATCAAGTAGCCTGTTCTTTGGTGTATGATCAATTCTGGATTGCTGCTGAGATCAAATGCAACGATGGGTTTTCTACAAAGGGCGGCTTCTGCCAAAACATAGCCAAAACCTTCCCAAAGTGATGGGAGAACAAAAAGGTCTGCTTGGTCAATAAAGTGTATGGGATCCCCAACAAAACCGTGGAGTTTGACTACATCACCCACATCCAATTGTTCAATTTTTTCCTCGATGTTCTTTCGCAACCTGCCCTCGCCCCCAATGATCAGGGTGAAATTTAGTCCTTTTTCTTTAAGGATTTTGGCAATTTTTACAAGGAGCACATGGTTTTTCTGCGCTTCCAACCGGCCTAGGGTCACAATGCAAAATGGGTCATTGTACTTTTCTTTTGGTCCATGGTTTTGGATGATTGAAAGGTCTATTCCGTTATGGATCACGGTAATCTTTTCCTCGGCAATCAAATTCTGATTGTTCTGAAGCACTGTTTTTTTGGTGGCAAACGAATTGGCGAGTACTTCGTGGACCACATTTTTGAACAGGTACCTGTTCAAAAATGTATTTTTAATGGGAATGGCACTGCCCCTTCTGTATATGATTCTTTGAATACCACATTGTTTGGCCACCATCCCTGCAATCTTTACATCCCGCGATAGGTTCATGACAATGGTACCCACACCGTACTTTTTAAAAATTGAGGCAAGTCTTTGGTAAGCAAAAGGATTTAAAAAGCTAAAATTTGTGAGTTCTATGGACTCATGGGGGATGTTTGACTTGCTTAATTTTTTGAGCAATGCACTTTTCTTGTGGGCTACCACCATTACCTCATGGCCTTGTTCCAGCATATATTCGCTTACCTCAAGGTGCCACTTTTCACCGCCGCCCCAAGCAATGGCGGTATTAAAGAAACAGATTCTATCCATTACTTGAGCAATTTATAAAGGGCCAATAAATTTTCGGCAACGTTTTTGTCCGAGAATTGTTGAACATGGGCATAACCCTTTTCTGCAATTTCCCTACTTTCCTCAGGATGTGCAAATATCCAATTAAGTTTGTCCCTAATATCATTGGGGTTATTGGGGTCAATATATAATGAATTTGGACCGGCAGCTTCCGGAAAGCATCCGCCCTTGGTGACCACTACGGGAATTTTACTGAACATAGCCTCGATTATGGGGATGCCAAAGCCCTCACAGATTGAGGGGTAACAGAAAACAGCGGCTTTTTGGTAGAGGATGGGCAGTTCGTGCAGTCCAATGTTTTTTAAAAAGCTGACCTGACCTTCCATTTTATGGGCCTCCACATAACGGTAAAGTTTTTTGGCATAGGATTTTTCCTTTCCTATAAGCACCAGATGATGGTGGGTACCACGAACGGCCTTAATAAGTTGGAGCACATTTTTTCGTTCCTGTAGGGTCCCAACATTGATGATATAGTTATCGGGCAGGCCGTATTTTTTTTGCACGTCCAATTTTTCCTGTTCCGTATAAGCCTTTTTAAAAACCTTATGGCACCCTTGATAAATGACCTTTATCTTATCGGGGTCTATGTGGAAGAATTTAATGATGTCCTTTTTCGTCTGTTCGCTGATCGCAATGATGTGGTCAGCGGTTTTGGCGGCATATCTAAATTTTAAGGTGTATATGATTCGGTCCCAAATATTGTAATAATGCGGGTGGCTCAAAAAAATAAGATCGTGTATGGTGACGATTTTTGGGGTGTGTTTTTTTTGGAACTGTACGGGGATCTCGCCAGATAAGCCATGAAACCCATCTAAATTAGTGGCTTCTATCTGTTTCCATTGGCCCAGAAGCCGCCATAGGGAAGGAAACTTTTCCCAAAACCAACCTTTGGGATATACAATGGTCGATTTGCCCAAGGTCACTCGTTCTTCAAGTCTTGATCTTTTGGTGTTGAAAAGGATTAGTTGTTCCATATGTTCGGATTCGGTAAGAATCCTGACAATATCCCTCCCGTAGTTGCCCAAACCGGTTTGGTTGTGAAAAATTCTTTTGGCATCGTAGCCTATCCTCATGGTCTGTGGAAATATTGAGCGGTAAAGCTACATATATTATTCAATAGATAGTAGTATTGGTTGTGGGTTCATTCTATAGTCGAGGAAAAGGGTTGGGCGCTTAAAAAACGGATGTATTTTTCTTGCTGGGTTTTAAAATCCCATTTGTTGTCATCGTACCATTTTTGGTCTTTAATATTCCCTTTTGTAAGGCTTTTTAATAAACTGTAAAGGGATTTTTGGTCATACAGTAAGGCGTTGTCCTTTATATCGGGGATGGCCTCAAAAAAACGGTGCATGAGTAAAGGTTTTTTATAGGCAAAGGCTAGATTAAAGCTCCCGGATATCTTATGGTTCAGATAGTCGTCATTCAAGGTCAACAAGGGCATAACAACATTGGACAGTTCCATATAGGAGTGAAAAACGGCATTGGGAACAAAATCCTCGAACACGATAAAAGAGTTCTCCAATTTGTTTTTAGTGATGGCATTGAACATTCTTAGACCCTCTTCAGTCAATTTATCCAGCCTCCCCAACAGGACAATCTTTAGGTTTTTAATCAATGGGTTAGAGGCAATGGCGATGATCAGTCTGTCGTAGTCCCTTCTCTTATAATCAATACTTCCGGGGATAGTGACCCATATCTCGTCCTTCGGTTTCTCTTGATTGTTTGAATAATTTGGAAAATAAATAGGATAAAAGCTTTGGAGCTGTAGCTCTTTCTTGGGAAGGGTGTTTTTTAATAGGTTGTCATTCAGTACATAATATTTCTTGATTTTTGTGGAAATGATGCTTTGGGTAAAACTCGATTCGAGTTTTTTGGTATGGTGCAGTACTCCAACACATTCCACCTTGCAGAGGTTGAGCAACAGGGCAATGTTCCGAACCAACTTGCTGGAGCTGGCGGTGTTAAAGATGACCTTGTCATACTTGGAAAGAAGTTTGGCCAATGAGAAGGCTTGCTGCAATTTTTTGAACAATCCTTTTTTGGGGGTTACAAACGAAACGTTTCCGACAAGGTGGGTATAATGGGCAATCTGTATTTTAAGGGCAGAATGTAGTATGAGGTCCACATCGTATTTGGCGTGTATGGCAAACTGGATTTGACTGTAGAGGCACTCCTCATGACTTTTGCTCAATTCTACTATGGCGACTTTCATCTGCAAAGTTTTTTGTAGGATTACCCCTTTGCTAAACTAATGCAATCTTTTTTACTGGGAAACGGTGTGGGGAGGAATGCTATACCAGTTCGTGTTTTTGGACAATTCTTGTAAAAATGGGGGAGCGGTGAAGCACTTCCAACCTCCTGAGTTCATGGTAGCGTTTGTAGATGCTCAATGCATTTAAGTAGCATACGCGTATTCCTTTGTGGGTATCAAGAAAACCCAAGCGGAATATAAAGTTGTACATGAATTTCCAAAGGGGTTTGCCCATCATCTTCAGGTAGGAGAACCGTTTTTCCTTTTCAAAGGTCTCTTGGGCTTTGAGAATGCCGTAATGGAGCATTTTTCTTTTGTAATCGGCATAGTTCTTATAGCAAAAGTGGGTAAGTCTTTCCTTAAATTTCCCCGATTGGCCACTCACCTGTAACGTCTCGTGTACCAACCGTTCACTTGTGAAGGCAACCTTACTTTTTCTAAAAAGACGGTGGTTTTTATCGGTTTGCCAACCGCTGAAATTCAACCGTTGGTTCTTGTACATGAACTTTCTGTAAAACCAGTAGGCCTCACAGGCATTGGGGTCGTTTATGGTGGAAATTATTTCTTGTTGTAATGATGGCGAGACCACTTCATCAGCATCCACAAACAAAACCCAATCGTGCTGGGCTTGCTTTAGGGTGAATGTCTTTTGGGCCGTAAAATTACTGAAGGGGTGTTGGATGACATTCACCTTGGGATGGTTTGACAGGTATTCGTATGTTCCGTCAGTGCTGTAGGAATCCACCACAATGATTTCATCTGCGAATGAAATGGACTCAATACATCTTTCAATATAGCCCATTTCATTGTAGGTGATGACGAGGGCTGAAAGTTTTTGCCTTGGGGTGCTCAAATCAGCTTTTTTGGTTAAACGGTTCGGAATAACAAAACAATAACTAACGAGACATCAAAAAATTGTCCTGAATAGGAAATTTCCTATGGTGATGCTTGTACAATCACCAGATGAAAAACCAATAAAAAGGTTGCTTAAAAAAATGAAGACGGTTTAGACCGCTACATCATATTCGCGCAAGGCATCGTTCAAGGATGTCTTTTTATTGGTGCTTTCCTTTCGTTTTCCAATGATCAGGGCACAGGAGACTTGGTATGCTCCGGCGTTGAATTCTTTGGTGTAACTACCGGGTATAACAACTGAACCGGCCGGAACCCTACCTTTGGTTTCAACAGGGCTGGTACCTGTTACATCAATAATCTTTGTGGATGCCGTTAATACCACATTGGCTCCCAATACAGCTTCTTTTTCTACATGCACCCCTTCTACCACAATACAGCGTGATCCAATAAAGGCATTGTCTTCAATGATGACGGGAGAGGCTTGCAGCGGTTCCAGTACACCGCCAATGCCCACGCCACCACTTAAGTGAACGTTCTTTCCAATTTGGGCACAACTTCCCACAGTGGCCCAAGTATCTACCATGGTCCCTTCATCAACATAGGCCCCAATATTTACATAACTGGGCATTAAAATTGTGCCGGGGGCAATATAGGCACCATGTCTGGCAACGGCATGGGGCACCACCCGGATACCACGCTCTTTGTAATTGTTTTTTAGTGGAATTTTATCGTGATATTCAAAAATACCGGCTTCAAGAACCTCCATTTTCTGAATGGGAAAGTAAAGCACCACCCCTTTTTTGACCCACTCGTTGATCTGCCATCCATTTTCGGTGGGCTCGGCACAGCGGAGTTCTCCTTTGTCAATTAGGTTGATTACTTCCCTTATAGCTTGCTGTGTCTGGACTTCTTTCAACAATTCGCGCTTGTCCCATGCATTTTCGATAAGTGTTCTTAGCTCGGTCATTTTTTTTGAGTTTTGGCAAATATACTTCCTCAACCGTAATTAAGCCTCCAATTTTAGAGCCATAACATTTTGCGCTATTTTTGCCAAAATTTTTAGGTTGGCAAGAATTTTGGCTTTGGATTTTGGAAAGGTGCGTACCGGGATTGCGGTGACCGATGAGTTGCAGTTGATTGCCTCGGGCTTGGAGACCGTGGAAACCCAAGACTTGATTCCCTTTTTAAAACAATATGTGCCAGCCGAAGGGGTTAGCACCATTGTCATTGGCGAGCCCAAACAAATGGATGGCAGTCCTTCGGAATCGGAAAGTTTGATCCAAGATTTTTTAAAACGGTTGGGAAAAGAATTTCCTGCCATTGTTATAGAACGGCAAGATGAACGCTTCACCTCAAAAATGGCCGTAGATGCCATGTTGGCCGGGGGAATGAAAAAAATGAAACGACGCAACAAAGCTGAGGTTGATAAAATAAGTGCCACCTTGATCTTGCAGGCATATTTAGATAGAAAATGACGTTATGATTTTACCGATAATAGCATACGGTGATCCCGTACTTAGAAAAAAAGCAAGGGAAATACCCCACGATTACCCAAAACTTAAGGAGTTGGTCAAAAATATGTTCGAGACCATGTACAATGCCTCTGGCGTTGGCTTGGCCGGGCCACAGGTGGGGCTTGCCCTGCGCATATTTGTCGTGGATGCCACCCCTTTTGCAGAGGATGAAGAGATTGGCGAAGCGGAACGAGAACAACTTAAAGGGTTTAAAAAAGTATTTATCAATGCCACAATTGAACAAGAGGAGGGCGAAGAATGGGCCTTTAACGAAGGTTGTTTGAGCATTCCAGAGGTGCGTGAAGATGTTAATCGTAAACCAAGGATAACCATTTCCTATGTTGATGACGATTTTAAGCCGTACACGGAAACCTATGAAGGTTTGGCGGCCCGCATCATCCAACATGAATACGACCATATTGAAGGAATCTTGTTTACCGATAAACTGTCGTCCCTGAAGAAAAGATTGCTGAAGAGCCGATTGGAAAAAATTTCCAAGGGAAAGATTGCCGTGGATTATAAAATGCGATTTCCCAATCAAAAAAAGGGAAGATAGCCTAGTCTTTCATGAACCAAAAAACTCTAAATTAGCACGCAGAAAAATTGCTTTGAAATGCCGTTGGACAAAATTTTAGCTATAGGGGGAAAACCCGGACTTTTTAAACTTTTGACACAGACCCGTTCCGGTTTTGTGGGAGAATCCTTAATAGACGGAAAAAGAGTGGCCGTGGGCATTAGAAACAATGTTAGTGTGCTCTCTGAGATTGCCATTTATACCTTGGAGGAAGAGGTGCCGTTGCGTGAGGTCTTCCAAAAGATCAAGGATAAGGAAAATGGGGGCAAGACATCTGTTGGCCATAAGGAAGAAAAGATTAAGTTGGAAGAGTACTTTTTTGAAGTACTCCCCAATTATGATGAGGATAGGGTCTATGCCAGCGATATTAAAAAAATCATACAGTGGTACAATCTGCTTCACGATAAGGGAATCACCGAATTTTCCGAAACAGATGATGAGGATGTCGCCCAAGCATCGGATGAGGAGGAATAACCCATTGTTCAAGATATAAAGGGCGGCCATTGGCCGCCCTTCTTTATTGCCTGTATTAAAGCTAATGGCAAAACCACCCATTTCACCATGCAGTACCAAACTACCCCAACATCTCTTGTTAATTGTAGAGCGGAACTGCCTTTATAGTTTTTAGGTAAGTTCAGCCCACTTTTTAAAGGTGATTGGTCTTGGAATTCGAATCCCATGTTCCTGTACAAGTCCGTCTATTCGTGAAATAGTATTAAACCGTATCGGGCTGAGTTATATCCTTCGTAAAACTCTTTTGCAATAACCTCAATTTTGTAATGAGCTGTTGTGGTGGGTTTGTAATTGATGACAGCATAGGTTTCGGATAAATTGTCTTCGGCCACCATTTTCCATTTGTCCAAAAGGTCATCATATTCGTATAGCTTCATGTTCAGGTCTTTTACACCGTTGTCGGCAAACCCGATTATTGAATACGTCCAATCCGAAGTCAATTCCCTGTACGATTCTTTGGAAGAAAAAATCAAATCGTATTCAATTCTAACAATTTCTACTCCTTCATTATCCAAGTTGTCAACCAATTCTGCCCCTTTTTTGTATATAGGGTAGGTTTTAACACCATTTATACACTGCCCATAGATGTTGACCGTAAAAAGGAGGACAAGAATGTTGAATACCAAGAATTTCATTTTCATGTTTTTATCGATTACTTTTTCCAATCTATGAGTTTTGAGGGGTAAAAATTGACCTTGTTGTGTTGCAAAAAGGGCAATTGTGCCGCCAGTCGTTTTCTGTAATCGTCCCAGTCCATATGTTCGGGAAGGCTCCAGCCCAGTTCGGCATAGCCTATGGCCCGGGGAAAGGCCAGTTGCTCCAATTCATCGGTATTGCCAATGGTCTCGCTCCAAAGGGGCGCCTCTATGCCCAGGACACTCTCTTTGGGCACGTTTTCCAAATAGGTTTCGGGATTCCAGTCATACCCCTCGTCTACCGGAATATATCCCGCCCAGGTAAGCCCCAATGGGGTAAGGGAATCGTATTTCATGTCCAGATACATTTTGTGTCCGGGAGAGAGTACAATTTTGTTGCCCTTGGCATGGGCCGTTTCGGCATCTTTTTGAAAACGCCAATGCTGCACGACCGTTTCCGGAGAGACATTGGTGTTGATTACCTCGTCCCAGCCCATCATACGTTTTCCGTGTTTTTGCACAATTTTCTCCACCTGTTCCACAAAGTAGCGGTAATCCTCTTTTTGGGTCACATGGCTTTCATCGCCTCCAATATGGAAATAAGGCGATGGGGAGATTACTGCAATTTCTTGGATCACATCGTTTACAAAGTCATAAACGGTATCATTGCGGGTGTCAAAAGTACTAAAGCCCACCTCTGTGCCGGTATAGGGTTCCGGGGTTTTTCCGTTGCCGTTCAAAAAAGGATAGCTCACCGAAGCCGCATTGGTATGGCCGGGCATGTCTATCTCTGGAATGATCATGATGTGGCGTTGGGCCGCATAGCGGACAAGATCTTTGAACTCTTCTTGGGTATAGAAGCCACCGGGGCCTCCACCCACCTCGGTACGGCCTCCCACTTCGGTCAGTTTGGGCCATTTTTTTATTTCAATACGCCAACCTTGGTCGTCGGTCAAATGTAGGTGTAGCACATTGTATTTGTAATAGGCCAGAAGATCTATATATTTCTTTACCTCCTCAACACTAAAGAAATGTCTGGCCACATCTAGCATGGCGCCCCGGTAGGCAAAGTTGGGGGCATCCGTTATTTTTCCGCTTGGAATGAGCCACATGGGTTGCTCGGCCAAGGTGTCGTTAGGCTGTTCCGGAATCAATTGTCGTAAGGTCTGTATGCCGCGAAAGGCACCGGCAGCGGTTCTGGCGCTCAACAAAACGGAATCGGGTTTGATATAGAGTTCATAGGCTTCCGGGGAATCCGATTCCAAATCATCAGCTTGGTTAATGTATATGATGCGTTCTACCGTCGCAGCATTGGTTTTGTTCACGGGAATCTCCAGTTCTAAGCTCGATTTTATTTTGTTGGCCAAGAACCGTCCCACTTCTTCAAATCCGTCCCCATTCTGTGAGGTAAAGATGACGGTTTTGGAATCCAGGCCAAAAGCAGTGTTCGTGGGAACAACCTTAACGGGTTTGGGGATAAGGGCAGCTAGGCGTAGATCGGTGGTTGGGTAATCAATTTTTTCTTTGGTTTCGGTACAGGCCATAAGCGATAATAGGATGATCAGGGTTAATATGCTCTTTGCAAGATTGGACTTTGGCATGGTAGCAGATTTAAAAATGGGGAGAGGTATCTTCATAAAAGTAGGATAAAATCAGTCCATATATCCTTTAATGGCCTGATACCAGATGTCGTATCCCAAATTATTCATATGCAGTCCATCTTCAATAAACAGTTCCTTCCGCAATTTTCTTCCGTTCAACATAGGGTGCCAGACATCAACAAAAGAGATGTTGTCGGTTTCCTGTGCCAGTGCCGCCAATTTTCTGTTCAGGCGTTTGTACCGCCCCCTCCAATGCCAACGGCTAATACTGGGTTTTGGTGAAATCAGGATGATTTCGGTATTGGGCAGTTTAGCCTTGATGGCGGTAATGACCTTGTTCATGTCTCCCAGAATTTCCCGTTTTCGCTTTTTGGTACTGATGTCATTGTCCCCCTCATAAATGAACACTTTGGTTGGCTTGTACTGTAGCACTAGTTCATTGACGTAGCCCAAAAGGTCTGAGGTCTGCGATCCGCCAAAGCCCGTGTTCAGGATATTGTGGTCGGGAAAACGTTCTTCCAGGTCTTTCCAAAGGCGAATGCTGGAACTTCCCGTAAAGACAATGGTGGGAGAGGCCCCGTCCAACACGTTGTATTTTTCTTGGATCGTGGTAACTTCTTTTTTAAAAAAAGGGTTGGCCTGGGCACCGTCTTGGGCCTTACAAAGCGTAAGGGTTGCCAAAAAAAGGAAAAACAGTTTCTTTTTCATCGTGGGATGGGGCAATCTTGGTGATTTTATCCGCTTAAACTAACTAAAATAGCCCATATAACCAAAGGGGTTAATCCAATTCAAGTTTTAGCTGGTACTTTAACTCCCCCAGCACAAAGGAGCTTTGTATGTGTGAAATGTTCTTGATCGATGAGATTTCCTTTAGCACAAAGTTTTGGTACTCATCAACATCCTTTACCATCAGCTTTAGGAAAAAGTCAAAATTTCCGGCCACGTGAAAGCATTCCATAACCTTCTTGTTGTGCTGTATTTCTTCTTTAAACTCCGTTACCGGTCCTATGCCGTGCTCTTTGAGCGAGATAAAGCATAAAACCGTCATTCCCCTATCCAGTTTTTTGGGGTTAAGGAGGGTCACATATTTTTTGATGATCCCCTTGCGTTCCAACTTTTTGATACGGTCAAAGATTGGGGTGCGCGTTAGGTAGAGCCTTGTGGCAATCTCCTTGTGGGTCACTTTTGAATTGTCTTGCAGAATGTTCAATAGCTGCTTATCCGTTTGATCTAAATCTTCCATCCCGATAAAATTTCTGTTAGTACATCATTTTTAAATTTAAAAAAGAACAAAAGTCTGTATAATTTTAATTTAAAGTTTAAAAAATCCAAAATTAATCGAATCATAGAACAAAATATAAAAATTGTCGCTTTTGAATTTAATTTTGTTCTGTAATCCAATCAAAACTAAAAGATTCTTATTATGAAGTCGGAACCTCATAAGATTAAAACGGTAAAAAACCTTTACATCACCACCCAGATAGAACGAAACATCCATTTGCGGGATGCGGGCCATAATACGTTTAACATTAAAAGCGATAAGGTTACTTATGATATGGTAAGCCTGGGCACCAGTGCAAAGAGCCAGGAGCAAGAGTCGGGCAGTCTTGTAGGGGATGAGACCTACGCAGGAAGCAGAAATTTTGAGGGTTTGGTACAGGTTGTCCATCAGGTTCTTGGGCATCGGCATGTCTGTCCCACCCATAACCTGCAGGGCGCCTTAAAATTGATCGTCACCACTATGGTTCAACCGGGTCAGGTGGTCGTTTCAAATTCAAGCTTTCCGCAATTGCTCTTGGAAATGGAAGGGGGCATTTTTCAACCCATGGATTCCACTGGGGATGGATCGTTCCCGGGCAACTTGGACTTGGACAGCTTGGAGGCGGCCTTGGCATCGGAAAGTCAGGTGCCCTTGATTTATATCGATCCCTTTGCCGATGGGTATCGTCCAATTTCCATGGAGCAAATCAAAAAGATATATGCCTTGGCAGAACGGCATGCATCCAAATTGGTGCTGAACGTCTCCAACATTGTTGCCCTTGCCCTGTTGTACCAAGAAAAATTGGATGTTTTTAAGGGGCAATCCCTAAAGGAAATTGTGAACACCATAGCCAAAACGGCCCACGTCATTGTTTTGGATGCGGCACAGGAGCCCCGTTGCAATACGGGAGGGTTGATCGCTTCCAATGATTATGCCACCTATGAAAAATACATGAACGAAGTGGTAGTGTATGAAGGCTTGCACACTTACGGGGGAATGGCCGGGAGAACCATGGAGTCGTTTAAAAGGGGGATTGAGGAAATGATCTATGAACCCCAGGCCCGTTGGATTGCCCAGCAAATACAATTGTTATCGAGCAGTTTGTTACGAGTGCCCCACTATATAGGAGCCGATGGTGTTTACATCAAGGCCGATGAATTTTTACCTGAAATTACCACAAACAGTGCCCAAGCACTAGCTGCTTTGATCTACCTAAAGGCAGGAATCCGCTGTTTGGTACAGGGCAAATACGGGAAAAATACCGTTCTTCCCCTACAGATACCCAGATTGGGGCTTACCAATGATCAACTAAGGCATATTGGCATTGCAATAAGCGAACTGTTGACCGAGCGGGAGGAGCTTATGGAGTTTAGCTTGGTCAATGCCCCGGAATGGGAAGACGAAGCCATCTTTCATTGGGACAACCCGGTATTGAAGCCCTTTCATTATGAGTGTGAGGCCTACCGCATACAGACCATTGAATATGTGGGGGTGACAACCCCAGAAGAAAGGGAGGCAATAGCAAAAGAGGTAGGTTACAACACTTTTTTACTGCCCTCAAAAGATGTGACCATAGATTTGCTCACCGACTCGGGAACATGTGCCCAAACTACCGAGCAGTGGTCCTACTATAACAATGGCGATGAAACCCCAGCCTCGAGCAAGGATTATTTTGAAATGGTGGAGACCCTCAAAGATGTAACGGGCTACCAATACATCATCCCCACCCACCAGGGTAGGGCGGCGGAGCACATTATGTCGCAAATATTGATTAAGGAGGGGTTTGTTCCCGGCAATATGTATTTTACCACGACCAAGCTCCATCAAGAAAAAGCAGGGGGTACCTTTGTAGATGTCATTTGTGATGAGGCCCACGATCCAACTTCCACCTATGAATGGAAAGGCAATATAGACATCAGCAAGATCAAAAAAATACTGGATGATAATGGAGAGGGTTGTATTCCCTATATCAGTTTTGAGCTGAGTGTCAACCTTGCCGGGGGGCAACCGGTATCCATGGACAATGCCAGGTTGGTGTATGAATTCTGTAGGGAGCACCACATACCCGTCATGTTCGATGCCACGCGGGCCGTGGAAAATGCCTATATGATCAAAAGGCGGGATCCCAAATATGTTAACACTTCCATTCGGGAAATTCTTAGGGAGTTGTTCAGTTATGGTGATGGCTGTACCGTATCCAGTAAAAAGGACTATTTGGTGAATATTGGGGGATTCTTGGCCATTAGGGACGATGAGGAATTCTACAAAAAGGCACTTTCAATGCTGCGGATCTATGAGGGTACCCGAACCAATGGGGGCATGTCTGCCGGTGATATGGCCATGCATGCCGAAGGGGTCCATGAGATGGTGGATTACAACTACATTAAGACCAGGGTGGAGCAAACCCGATATTTGGGTAAAAAACTGATTGAAAATGGTATCCCTGTTGTAGAGCCGATCGGCACCCATGCGGTGTTCTTGGATGCCAAACGTTTTCTGCCCCATATAGACCAGAACAATTATCCGGCACAGGCATTGGCCGCAGCCCTTTATGTGGAATCTGGAATACGGGCCATGGAACGGGGCAACGTCTCCAGTGGCAGGGATAAGAAAACAGGGGAAAACTATTGCCCTCCATTGGAACTGGTCCGTTTGACCATTCCAAGAAGGGCCTATACCAATGCCCATATGGATTTTATTGCGGACAGTATCATTGACCTTTATCAAAAACGGGAAGAGATCAAGGGGTTGGATTTCACCTATGAACCAGAGAATTTACGGTTCTTTCAAGGGAAGTTTGCCGAAATGGCATAAAGGATTTTTAGGTTGTTTAAGTCCTTCCGAAGGAAGAATGTGGGGAATCTCGTTTAAACGAGATTTCTCACACTCCCTCGGGTCAGTTTGGAAAGACAATTTAAGGATTGATCAAAGGCATGCGATGTAACAAAAATCAATGCGTATGTTGTACGTACATTCTTATTTGGCAACGGTAAGGCCTTGGGCAATGCTCCATTCATAAAAACGTTCGATCCATGAATCTGAGGGCAGTCCTTGGGTTTTCATTCCAAAGCCATGACCGCCTTTGGCATACATGTGCAGGGCTACCGATTTTTTGGCTTCCAACATTGACGAATACAGGGCTATGGAACCTTCGGCCAGTCCTAGGGGGTCATCGGTGGCACAGACGATGAGCATGGGCGGAGCATCAGCTTTAGGGGGCTGAACAGACATAGCTACCGTCCATGGATAAACGGGAACCAAGAAATTGGGCTTGTTTGCTTCGGTATAGGAATAGCCAACCCCCATGGTCACGGCACCCCCGGCGGAAAAGCCCATAAAGCCAATCCGGGATGGATCTATACCATAAGTCGTGGCATGGTCACGAATATATTTGATGGCGCTTAACCCATCTTGAACGGAAAAGGGAATTACCTGAGCCACTTTTCCCATAAATTTTTTGGAGTCTTTGGATTCTTGTGAAAGATCGTCCACCCCATCATCTCCGGTAGGCACAAGGCGGTATTTTAAAACAAAGACGGTTATTCCTTTTTTGTTGAGCCATTTGGCAACCATGTTTCCTTCACTTTCAATGCTCAGGGCATACAGACCCCCACCGGGGGCCACAACAATGGCCATACCCGTATGGGTTTCTTCCGAAGGACGAAACACCTCCATGGTCGGTTTTGAGACGTTGGTCACCACTTGGGTTTGCCAAATGGTGGAGTAGTATTCTTTTTCCGTATTGGGCCATGAAACAGTATTGACGTCACCATAGGGCAGTTCTACAATTTCTTGGCCATGGCCTAGGAGGCAGAAAAGGACTAGGAAAACAGATGGGATAGGATTTTTCATGATGGATTCTTTCCTTTAAAAGTACGATTTGATCCCAATTACATTTTAAATCAATTGTTAAAGGTGTGCATGGGGCTTAATAGGGATGTTTGTATGTGGCAAATCTCTTAACCCATCTTTCAAAAGGGACAACCCATAATGTATCTAAGCATCCCATGGGAAGTGTAATCCGCCGTACTTGTGGTCATCGATTTTTGTGCCGTGTTAATTTGGGCGATTATGTATTATCAATACCCATTGTGCATTTTGAAATAACAATCCATTGCAATATGTGTCATGCTGAACATGTTTCAGCATGCCATCACTTGTTTCCATTCAATGCTTATGAAATGTGACCCTGAAATAAATCCAGGGTGACGCAAACCTATGTAATCTTTACATCCCATGATCATAATCCATAAGGGTAAAGGTAAAATAGCAAAATGCCCAACGGGTTATCAATGTATTATATCCTGTGTGGGCATTAGTTTTTAGGTGTTCCCAGATCTTAAGATCTTCTCCATTTTACGACCTTTTGCCAATTCATCTACCAACTTGTCCAAATATCGTACTTGCCGGGTTAGCGAATTGTCAATTTCCTCAATTCGATACCCGCATATTACCCCTTTTATCAGATGGGCCTTTGGATTCAGATCTGCTTGTTGAAAAAAGACTTCAAATGTCGCCTTCTGATTTATAAGTTTTTGTAAGCGGTCTTCATCAAATCCCGTTAACCACCTTATCACTTGGTGAAGTTCTTCTTTTGTTCTTCCTTTTTTCTCCACCTTGGTTATGTAATGGGGATAAACACCGGCAAACGTCATTTTTGCTATTCGTTCGTTATGCTTGTCGGTTGTTTTCACACTGCTTTTTTTAGTTCAGGAGCTTTTTTGTTCTGTGGTCACTATATGTTCCGGGATTTGATGGAAGTTGATTCCTTTGGAAAAAATCTTCTGATGACCCACAGGTGCTTTTCTCCCATAACCAGAAGGCATTTATGCAAACCACATGCCTCTAAAATTAATAAAAACAGCACTAACGCCCACATACATTGTGATGGCATTTATGCATTTCTCGATCAGTGTCCTGCTTTTGAGAGGATGGCTGCCCAACCCCCTCCAGAGGACATCTTGGCGGTGATTTTGGAATTTTTGGTTACTTCCTTGGTCGCTATTTTATAGTCTTCTGCATAGCGTTCAGCATTTGCACCGTCTTTGAATACCTCCATGGTATAGGTTCCATCATCCAAGAAAGAGAGGTCAAGTTCCAATTCCCGTGGCGTCCAGTCGGTCATGGCGCCAATGTACCATGTATCTTTATTTCTTCGGGCTATGGCAAGGTAATCGCCAATGGCACCATGCAGTACAATGGTTTCATCCCAAGTGGTGGGGATCTGTGTGATAAAATCAACGGTTTCCTGTTCCTTTTTATATAGGGAAGGTGTCTCACAGAGCATTTGTAAGGGGGCTTCAAAAACTACATACAAGGCCACCTGATGGGCTCGCGTGCCCATACTGTTCGGGTTCTCAAAACTGATGGAAAAATCCTTGGCCTGTTTGTTTCTCATGGAACCCGGGGTATAGTCCATGGGGCCGGCGGCCATGCGGATAAAGGGAATGGTAAGGTTGTGGTCTGGGGTGATGTTGGCACTCCATTTGTTGTGTTCCCCACCTTTTACACCTTCATAGTTTATGACATTGGGATATTTTCTTCTTAGGCCGGAAGGTTTAAAGGAACCATGAAAATCGACCAAAAACTCCAATCGGGCACATTCTTTGGCAATTCGCTCATACGAGCTTACCATATACTGGTCGTTACGTTGCATGAAATCTACCTTAATTCCTTTCACACCCCAACTTTTATAGGTTTCAAGGATTTTGGTGAGGTCGGAATCAAGGGGCTTCCACAGTACCCAAAGGATTAATTCCACCCCTTTTTCCTTGCCGTACCGGATTAATTCCGGGACGTCTATGTCCGGGTTAAAATCCAAGATCTCGGTCGTGGATTTTGTCCATCCCTCATCGAGTATTACGTATTCGATATTGTTGGAAGCGGCAAAATCAATATAGTATTTGTAGGTGGCCGTATTGAGCCCAGATGTGAAGTCTACCCCAAAAATGTTGTTGGCATTGTACCAATCCCAAGCTACTTTCCCGGGTGTTATCCATCCCGTATCGTCAATGGCCGTGGGTTTGGCCATTTGGTAGGTTAAATTACTTTCCACGAAAGTACGGTCATCATCACTAATGATGAATACTCGCCACGGATAGGCCCTTTTGCCCGAAACCTCTGCGATATAATCTGCTTCTTCGGCAATGATCTGGGAGCGATCAGGCCGTTTGTAATTGGCAATGGCCTTTAGGACATATTTTGGAAATGTGGCAATGAGGCGATTACCTCCAGTCCCTGCCAGAAACATGCCGGGATAGTCATGAAGTGCCGTCTCGGTAAACAGGACTTTGGCATTTTTTGTCAAAAACATGACGGGAAGGCTACAAAATTCTTCAAGGGAAATGTCTGTTAAGGATTTATCAAGATACGATCTTTCGTTGTGGGAGTACATGGATTCTTCCTTGGGAAAAAGGGAGCGTGAGCTTTCTGGAAAAGTTAGGGAAACCTTTTCGGATACGACATTTCTGTCCTTCTTTCCCTTATCCAAAAATTGATAGGCCACACCATCGTCATAGGCCCTAAAACTTAGGGTATAGTTTCCTTTAAAGGAAAGCTTCAGTTCGGTATACGTATCCTTGATTTCAGAATCCTTATGGGGGACTGCCGGATAAATCATATTGGAAACACTGTTTGTGTTGCTCTTTGAAAGTTTGGGCTTTACCCCAAAATCCAGCCCAGAAGAGAAATCCATTCCAATTTCGGCACTTTTGATAACCACGTTTTCATGAAGATAAGCGGACCATGAAATGCCTTCGTCAACAGTGACTTTAAGTTTAATTGTTTGATTTGGAGAACTGATCTCAAAACTTTGGGTATGGGCTTTTCTCCCAAGGATTACCCCAAAAAGAACGATTAAGAGAACTTTTTTAATCATAGGAATTCAATGTTGTTTGGTTAGTTAGATGTACACAGGTTTCGGTCAAAATGCTATGGAGTTGGTCAGTTATTGGTTGTTTGGCGCTTAACCGACACCTTATTGGGCCTTTATCATAATAAGCATCATTTTAAATGCTTCGGTAGCTTCCAATGCATGGGGAATATTTGCAGGCATGACAATCATTTGACCTTCTGATAGCACGTTGGGTTCTCCGTCAATGGTAATTTCACATTGGCCATCTAGAATTATGGCAGTAGCATCAAAAGGGGCCGTGTGCTCACTTAGGTTTTGCCCTTTATCGAAGGAAAACAAGGTCGTAGAGCCGTTCTTGTTTTTGGTGACAATTTTGCTGACCGTAGCCCCGCTTGAATAGTCAATACTTTCTTTTAGTGTACATACCTTTGCAAAATCCATACTGGTTTATTTGTGTTGATTTGATTCATGCAGCCCCCAATCCAGCCGAATCTTGGATGGGTTGGTCAAATTTACTAAGAAAGGGGCAATGCATTATGACCATTATGGACAAGGTTATTGTTTCCTTTCAGTTTCCAGAGAACAAGTTGCCTTGGACACAATGCCAAAAAGAAACGATTTTTTATCTTTCCCTGTAGCTCACCATATCTTTTTTGCCTTCATTGATGAGTATCAGATAAGGCTGCTTCCCGGTTTTGGAAAGCTTGTCAGATACTTTTATGCTAAGGGTTGTCTTTCCGTAGGGCGCTATGGGCGCAATGCTACTGCTGCCCACTTTTACCTTTTCCTCTCCGTTGATTTGATATATGTCCAGTGTTGCTTCTGTTGAGGGAACTTGGCCAAAATTTTCCACGACTACCCCAAGACGGTTGGTAATTGCATCAAGTATCGGTTTACGTACAGAAAGGGCGGGTTCCATATAGCTGACACCGGGCAATCTTGAGTAACCAAAAAGTAATTTGCCCATTTTATCTTTGCCCAACAGTTTTGCGGCAAAGTTGTCTTCACCAATACCGTTGCCCTTGCCGGCAAAGGTTAGAAGGGCATTTTCCCCTTCTTTATCAATACGGGTAACCTTACATCCTTTTCCGAAGTTTACTTCTTCCGGGGCCCCAAACCTAAGCGACTCAAGGTCCATATCGGTATTCGGGTCGAATCCTTCCTCGGCCTTTATCAAAACGGTGATTTCTTGGGTCTTCTCCGTAATCGGTTTTTTGTTCAAAATAGCCATTCGTTTGCCAACCGTTAAGGGGATTCCAATATTCTTAGAGCTATGATGGTCATTGGGCAGGTCATTCCACTTGATTGTATCTATCACGGCAAAGTTGGCTTGGGTGGCCCTTCCGTACTTATCCTGTAGCATTTTGATCCTTTCGTACTTGTACCAGTCTTCTTTTGTGTTGTCTTCATAACGGGCAATTCCGGGAAGATAGGCCTCACCGGAGTCCGTTTTCCAATTGATTCCGTCCTTGGACCGCAGGTACCAGGCTATACGGCCATACCAGTCGTTTACAATAAGGTGGTATTGGACATCTGTTTTCCAAATTACAGGGTCTTCAAACCTGCCATCCACTGGGGGATACACACGGGAATCCGTTAGTTGGTTCCATGTAGCGAGTCCATCCTTGCTGATCCAAACGCCCCCACCACGGCAGATCATTATAAACGATCCATCTTCACGCTTGGCAAAGGTAAGATTGGAAAGCCCTTCAATAATGTTACGGTCCCGGTTGTCAAAATCAAATTCATTGTACTCCCAAGGGCCATGGATATTGTCCGAAACATAATACCCATGTATTACGTAAATGACATATTTACCATCATCGGTTACATACCACTCAGGATTATGGCCTTTGCCAACCTCTTCAACCACGGTATAGGGACCAAAAGAATTGGTTGCGACGGCATGTACAACCGTGGAGTTGGGCCAGTCCATGTGACCTTTGGGTGTATTTTCTGGCCATCGGCAAACAAAGAGGTGGTATTTGCCATCGTCGTGCAGTCGTATGTTCCCACCCCAATAGGACCATTCCTTAGCTTCGATGCCATTGTTCATATCACGTGGAACTACAGCGTCTGCCCCCCATACATCAGAGGTCATGCCCCCGAGGTGGGGCATGGGAAGAAACCGGTCCATAAACCGTCCTCCATAGATGAGGTTTTCCCAATCTTTTGGTCGTTCCCTGTCAACACTTTGTGCCAGCAAAATAGGGAGATGCAGTAAAAAAACTAGCGTGCAGATACTAATCTTGTTCATTTTCATTGGTTTTGACTTTTTTTTTGTTGGTGATGCAAACGGTTGGCCAAAATACGTTTTGAGGAGCTCTTTTTAGGCCTTTTTAATACATGGTATTCGGGTTCGCCGAACTTTTTGGAATCTGTTGAATGGCGTCCCAATGTTCGCAGATTTTTCCATTTTCATCAAACCGAAAAAAATCCATGGTCACATATTGGTCATTGCCCGGCCATATTTGGTGGGTATGCAAGGCCACCAAATTTCCTTCGGCGATGCACCTTACAAATTCAATGGACTTTTGGGGATATTCGGTCTGCATCCTGTCAAAATATTCAATGAAACCATTGACCCCATCGGCAACATCGGGATTGTGCTGTATGTATTGCCCGCCAACATAAAGTTCTACGGCTTTTTCTGGGTTGCCTTCATAGGCCATTGTATAAAAGGCTATGGCATTTTCTTTATTTGTTTCCATATCCATTCCATGAATGTTACCGTTTTTTAAAAAGTGGGGTAGGTCATGGGTTAAGGACTTTCCCACCAAAGCCCTAAGATAGCCATTTTGCCCACTGTTTTTGTTTAGAACTCAGTTGGGTCGTGATAACCAAAGTAGTCCAGTTCAAAGCTATATTTTTTGATGACATCCCTTACTTTTTCCAAGGATTCAAGTCTTAATGGATTATCCATGGCCCTAATGGTTGCCAATTGGTCAACGGGATGGTTTTTATCTTCCAATTCCGCCCGCAGGTAATAGGCGTCCCCAACATAAAAAAACCACTTACCATTTACTTTTACAGCAACGCCACAATGGCCAAGCGTATGCCCAAATAGCGGAATTAAGTAAAGTTCTGCCTTCAGATCCAGATCAACTTTTCTTGCAGGAAGTCCCAACCATTCCGAATCGTTTTTTTCGTACCGTTTTAGCGTGGGATTATGGGACATTTGTTCAGGTAAGTACCTTTCGTTCCCATGCTTAAAACTTTCATGTTCTTCTTTGGAAACGTGGACCGTTGCATGGGGGAAGTCTGCCAAGCCTCCAATATGGTCTGGGTCTAGATGGGAACAGAGGATGTTCGTTACGTTTTCTGGGGCATATCCAAGTTTTTCAATCTGTCTGATGGCGGTTAGGCTTTCATCAAACACAAATCCGGTTGCTTCGATCAATTCTTTTCCCAATTTCTTTTCAGGTTCTTGGGATTCCGAGAGGCCGATTCCCGAATCAATCAGGGTTAGGTTGCCATTTTCCTCGATGAGCAAGCAATGGCCAATAGCGGAACCCATTGGCGATTCAATTTTGACACAATTAAGATGATGTATTTTTGCCATTGTCAACGGTTTTTCTGTTTTTTCGAGTTAATAGTTCTTCTAAATTCCAGAATATCTTTTTTGAACCGGAAGGGATGATTCCCCATACGTATTGTGGCCATACCATCTCTCTCTTGTGCCCCACGAAAATCCCAATAAGTTTCCAAAACGGTTTTGTGATAAAACCCTATCAAATATAAAGATAGCATGGCTTTGTTCAAGTAAAGAGATCCAATAATTTATGCACTGCTGTGTTATGGATTCATTAAAAAAGTGAAGACTTGCTCTAAGGATGTATATATTGGGACTTCATCTTCTTATTTCTTATTAAAACCAGAATAGAGGTCACCATTCCAATAATGGTTTCGTTGGAATGGCCCCAAACGCCTATTTGGAACACAAGATATGGCCCATGACCACCTTAATTACAGGAGAGATAACCAAATCATGGTCAAAACAGCACTTCTGAACAATGCTATCTTGCGCAGTAAGCGCAATCCACAAACGCAAACCGTTAAAATGATCTTATCCCCGATTTAATGTTACCCGTAATCAGTTGTAAACTAGATGGATTAAACCCGATTAACAGTAGAATGGAAGCAAGCAGATTGATTGCCTCAAATCCGGGGTTTACCAGTAATAGTGAACCTGTTAGAATTAATACGGCTTGCCATTTAGGAATATATTTTCCTTTTAACAGGCCAATGCCCTGTACAAAAAAACCCAAGGGTAGTAACGGCAGCGCCAAGGTGACCTTTAGCAAACCAGCTTTTGTAAACAAGGTTTCAAATGCTGGATAGATCTGATGAAACTGGGCATCGGGCAACGTGTCAAAAGCTGCGGTCGATAAGCAAAAACTCCCTTTGCTGCCAATCATGGAAACACATCCCAATATGGCCATGAGACCCCCGGTAAGTCCCCATAGCCATGCTTTTTCCCTAATAGTGTTTATGAGGCTAAAAGCCATGACCATAAGGAATGGAGCACTAAAGTATTCCAATAAATTTCCAATCTGCTGTAGCTTGTTTCCCCTAATTATTTGCATCCATTCAAGAGTGTCTTGGGGCAAACTAAAACTAAAAATGTTGGCATGAATAGCATTCCCAATGATAAAAAGCAGCGGAAAGGCAATAAAGCTGATGCCTGTAATCACTTGTTTTGTTCTGGTTAGATTTTTCATACGATCTTTCTTTAAAATTTGCGACAAACGTAGGTGTTCAAATAATGCAGTTCATCCCATCCATGGAATTGGGAGGTCTCAATTATGTGGGATGCAGAAATTCAGCAAATTAAGAGTTGTTTTTTTTAAATTCAGAAGGCGAAAAACCTGTGGTTTTTTTAAAAATACGGTTGAAGGATGATTTTGAATTGAATCCGCAATCAAATGCAATGCCTAAGAGGGAAAAACTATCGGTATCGCCATTCTTTAATTTTTGAATAAATTCCCTAACCCGATATGAATTTATGTAGTCATAAAAATTTTGCTTGGCAAAACTGTTCAATGTTTGTGTAATATGATGCTGGGGAACTTTGGCTTTTTGGGCCAAATCTTGAAGGTTTAAATTAGGTTCTACATACAATTTGTCGGTTTTCATTAGCATTTCCAGAGTGCCGAAAATCCTTTCCATATCCTGTGTTGTCAATCCAGACTTTTTGTAGCCCGGATCAATTTTACTTGGCTGATCATTGGAAGAAGGTGTTTTTTTGGTATCGGTTTCTACGCTATCCGAATCTGTTTGTACCAATTGAAAGATAAGCTGTTGTTTTAATCCGTGATACCCAATGTAAGTGATAAAAAAGGGAATGGGAATAAAAAACCAGTTAAGTGTTATGCTAATGTGAAATAGTTGTTTTAGAAAAACGAGGACAAAAACACATGCCCATATACACGCGATTCCCTTGACCAGTTTATGTAACCAATGTAAGCTTACCCTTTTGGTGGTGGAGTATAGCTCAACAATTTTTTTTTCATGCTTTTTTATGGAGACCAGCGTCATTAAACAATACGACAGACCTGAAATGGCACCCGAAATTGACACTATCTTTAGAAAATCAACTCGGTTAGAGAGGAATAATGCCAGCACAATGTAGATGATGAAAGGAATAAAATGTAATAATGTTGCGATATTGTTTTTACTGATTTCTAATCGAAGCGCCCTTACATATAGTAACAGTAAAGGACCGTACAACAATGTTAGGGTCAAGGGCAGTATCTTAAAAAGTACTTTATGCGTAATGTTCAGGTTTACCAAGATCAAAAAACTGTGAACGGCAAGCAATAGCAATAGGGATGTGATTGTAAGATTGGCCGATGTCCTATTTTTCTTGGATAGAAAGAGGCTGGCGAAAAAAAAGGATTGTATTATGGCGAAAATTAAAAACCCGTTGAAAATGCTTTTTGTCATTTCTTTTTGGTTGGTTTGCCCAAACTCTCTTCAAACGTATCCCGATTCAGTCGGTCGCGCCTTTGGTACACATTTATTGGCGGTAGATTAAATGTATAAACTTTACATGAGGCACTTGGCATGCATTGGGTATATTTTTTGCGTGTGCGTATTTATTCATTGGTCTCAACGGTTAGTTGAAACCCTGCCTGCCCGGAAGGACTTTCAGTTTCTATAAACTTCTGATACTAATCACACAAATGTTCACAAATCGCAGGTGTTTTTTTTATGTAACAAGCTTTAAATCAGTGAATAAAACCTATAGGGTTTGCCGTGCAAAGAGGTTTGGTTTCCTTTAATCCCTCAATGTATTCATAGATGTTGCTGTCTGGAATGATCTCGTATGAAACGGAACCCGGTATAGATCTCTTGGCCATGAAGTCAACCGCAAAGGATCGGGAATAGTGTATGGCATCTTGTTCTGTTTTCCATTGGTAGATTCCCAAGTTATGGCCAGTCTGTCTATTTAAAAGCCAAAATTTTGCCCTAAATCCGGGAAGCCCTATAAACATGGGTATGGGGAGGCGAGAAAATTTGATATTCTTTTCAACGGACATTTTGGATAGTTTAAATCGTACGATAAAAATGGCCCCTTTTTCTGAATTGGGTAGAATTTTGTGGCCAACGACCACGTGTCTAAAAATTTCAAATTCAGTCCCATCGTTCATGGTAAGTGTTTGTCCGTTATGGTTTTTGGAAAAATGAATACGAGAACTCATTAAATTGACTCCTGTCCTAAACAACGATGTAATGGGATTCAATTTTTTAGTTTGGATGCCTTCCATTTTATTTTCTAGTAAAAGGTTAAAAACCCTGCAATTTTAGTGCAGTTACTTTAGCTCCTATAAGCTTTTATAGTCGAATTGCCAGACTGAACGGAGTCGAAGCCCATGTGGGAAACCCCATTATAAATTCAAGACTATGAGATTCCTCGTCGCTTTCACTTCGACTGCCCACTCATCCGTCAGGCGCTCCGTATGAAAGCTCTGTCGGAATGACATTTTACGCTAAACTAAGCTACTATGAACTTTTAGCCCATGGTGATTTAGTTTGTTGAATATGAAGTAAATATAGTATAACTGAATAACAATGTTGCACAAATTGGATCTTGTATGTTGTCTCGGCCAAAATGCATCATTTTTAGTTACCGTAGATGATGTTTCTACTTTTAGCGTCTTCTTACATTCTATCAATTTATGATGGATATAGCTATAATGCAAAACTCCCTTTGGAAAGGCAACTGCCAACCAAAGGAAGTTTCAAACAAAAATTAACTCAAACTATGTCTTGATTATAACCCCATTCTAGATAGTTCAATCTCAGGGATATCATAAGTGGCACTTACGCTACCTATGTTGTTTGTTCTAACTTGGTCCCACCAGCGTTGCCCTTCCCAGACAAACTCGCTTCGCCTCTCGTTTAAAATATCCTGAACAGTGACGGATCCCAAAGCAGCTAGTCCTGCCCTGTCCCTTACGGTGTTGACAATATCCAAAGCGGTCCATCCGTTGATACCGGTATCTCCTCCCAAAGCCTCAGCATAATAGAGAAATATATCCGTGTACCTTAAAAAGATAAGGTCTCCGGTACCTGTGTTGTCACCACCATTGCCATTCTCCAATTTAATATTGCGTACCTCATTTTGTGCCGCGGTAAATGACATTCCAGAGATGGGGCTTGTCCATGTCCCGGTTTCCAAGGTGGCGCCCATACGTAGGTCACCTGCCTCAAAATGGTCCAATAAATCGATGGTATATGCTGCATAACCATCTACCAATTGTCCATCTGTAGTAACTGCCCATTGAGGATAACTTACGGCAATATCATTGCCGCTGGCAAAAGTGGCGGCAAAGATTACCTCTTGATTTTGATCGGCTGCATGAATGTTCGCAAAAACAGGTTCCCATGTTGCTCCAGAATTCTGAAGTACACTTTCCAACAAGGGTCTAGCAGAATTGGGTTGCCCCGTGAACATATAGAAATCTGCCAAGAAACCTTCTGCGGCATATCTAGAAGCTCTTCCAAAGTTGACCGAGGTCGGTAAAAGGTCAATTGCTTCAGTAAAATCAGCCTCTGCCCGCGCAAAAAGTGCATTCTGGTTGTCCAATGATGAAATGTTCTGGGCTGAGTTAATATCGATTTGACTGTTTAGAACAACACCATCACCAAAAAACTTTCCAACATAATAATGTCCCAGCCCCCTAAAAAAGAGTGCTTCACCCTTTGATTGGTTTTTTTGGGAGGCATCTATAAATTCCACCTCATCAATCCTGTCCAATATGGCATTTGATAAGTTGATGATCTCGTATAGGTCGCTCCATAAATCATCGGTCAATCCTGTGCTCAAGGTTGTGCCATCGGTGCTGATATCTTCAAAATCAGCTTGTTTTACGCCGTCTACATTGTCACTTCTCAATTCAGAGAACCTCAGATAGTTTTCATCAGCAAATCCTTGAAAAGCATCATAGATGCCAACAGCGGCTTCTTCAAAGTCACTTGGTTGGTTATAAAATGTAGCTGTTGAAATAGTGGAAATCGGTTCAACGTTCAACAGTTCGTCCTCGCAGCCATTGGTCAAAAATGCAGTCAAAACCAACAGCATTACTATTATCGTATTCTTCATAGTTGCTTTCATTTTAAGTTTAGAAATTTACATTTACACCAATGGAGTACGTAGTTGCATTTGGAAATGACGCATAGTCAACCCCAGCTCCCCTTGTTGCTGTTGTTGCGCTGTTTGAATCAAATGCTTCAGGATTGAACCCTACATCGTATTTATCTGATAAAAACAGATTTTCACCAGACAAATAGATCCGTGCATTATTAAATACGTTTCCAAAAATTCCTCCATCAATATTGTATCCCAAAGTAAGGTTTTTTACCCTCCAGAAATCTCCATCGAACAGGTTCAGCGTAGTCCTTCTTGCATTACCATCGGAAAAGGCAAAAGCTCCTCCGGAAACCCTAGGGTATTTGGCATCTGTATTGGTAGGGGTCCAACGGTCCCTGAAGTAACCATACTTGTTCTGTCTCCTGCCCAAAGCATTGGCGTTACCTGGTTCCCTTCCTGCGGCATTGTAGATTTTATTGCCACCGGCACCACTGATCAATACATTTAAATCAAAGTTTTTATAATTGAAAGTATTGGTCAATCCAAAGTTATATTTGGCTATGGGCTGGCCCACCACAGTTTGGTCATTCTCATCAATAATGCCATCGCCATTTATATCTTTAATCTTTAGCTCACCTACCCTGGGGGTTTGGCCGGTGTAGACAACGTTGTGGGCATCCAGTTCTGTTTGGTCGTTATAGATGCCATCGGCCACATATAGGTAAAAAGAACCTATTGCCTCACCAACCTTTGTTATGTTGTTATTGGCTGCCTGAAACCTAAAACCATCTAAGATGACCGCATCGGGGGCATTCATCTTGGTCACCTTATTGTCATTGATGTTCAATACAAAGGAAGTACTCCATTTAAAGTCGCCCTTTCGAAAGTTTTGGGTCGATATTTCAAAATCCCAGCCTTTGTTGACCACTTCACCTACGTTCTGCCTTCCTTGGGTAAAACCGGTAATGGTAGGAAATGGAACGTTTAAGAGGAGGTCTGAGGTGGTATTGTTGTAATAATCGACACTAAACTGGATTCTATTTTTGAACAATCCCAGATCAACACCAATATCGAAGGAATTGTTTTTTTCCCATCGTAGTTCAGGGTTTTCAACTTGATTTTGATTAATGGAAAAACCTCCAACGGATTGTCCGTCAAATACCGCCGTAACGGATCTTAGCAAGCCATACTGGTCGTAGTTTCCAATCTGATCGTTTCCGGTCTGCCCCCAAGAAGCCCTTAACTTAAGTTTGTTGATGGCCTTACTATTGAAGAATTCCTCATTGCTTATGTTCCAGCCAGCAGAAAGTGCAGAGAACGTACCCCATTTGTTGTCTGTTCCAAATCTGGAACTGCCATCCCGTCTTAAACTGGCTGTAAGCAAATAGCGGTCCCCGTAAGAGTAGATGGCCCGTGCCAAGTATGATACGAGCCCCCATTCGTTTATGTTATTGGTTATATTACTGAAATCTGCCGCGGCATTTAAGGTGGGCACCAAGTCGTTTGGAAAACTTCGTCCAGTAATTGTTGACGCTTCAGCAGATTCTTTTTGTGAGGTGTACCCTACCAATAAGGATAGGTTGTGATCGCCAAAATCTTTGGTGTAATCCAAAGTGGTCTCACTTAACCAGTTTAAAGAGGTCAATGTATACCTATCTACCTGTGTGGGGTCCCATCGATTGCCTGGATTGAATTTTCTGCGGTCTTCACTGATGTTCACAAGACCAAAACTTGTCTTGAAATTCAAACCTTCGGCCAAATTTATTTTTACATACGTATTGCTCAAGAATTGCCCCCGTTTTCTATGGTCATCGATCAATTGGGTTCGGTCTAAAGATCTAGAGCCTTCCACGCTAAGTCCGTATAAGGGGTTTTCATAGGGGGCTGCCCTAAGGGGGTCATAGGTTTTTACCCTGTAGAGATCAAGTGGCACAAAGGCTGCATGTGCCAGTACGTGGTTCAATGCATTTCCCTTGCCATGAACTTGCGATTCTTGTTTGTTGCTGTACCCAAACTCCAAACTGGTTCCAATTTCAATTTTTTCGCTTAATTGAAACGAAGCGTTCATTCTAGAGGAAAGCCTTTCAAAGCCAGTGCCATCAACAATACCGTCTTGGTTAAAATAATCTATTCCGCCAAAGAACAATGACTTTTCGTTGCCGCCGCTCAGTGTAACCGAATGTCCCTGTACGTTACCTGTTTTGAAAAAGTCATCTAAATGGTTATAGTTTTCATTGGCCGGAAGGTCCCAATCAACAAAGGTTCCAGCTCCATTTACATCTTCGTAGGCCTCGCGTATCATGGCACGTTGTTCTGGACCGGACAACATATCAATTATTTTTTCAGCTTCCTGAAAACCGACATAACTGTTATAGCCAATATTGACTTTTCCCTTTTCACCTTTCTTTGTGGTCACGATTACCACGCCTCCGGCACCTCTAGACCCATAAATGGCAGCTGCAGCGGCATCTTTTAGTACTTCTATGGATTCTACGGCGGCCATGTTTAGGTTACCTATAATGTTCGGGTCGGAAACCGGCAAACCATCTATTACGTATAATGGGCCACTTCCTGCGCTTATGGAATTTACCCCCCGTACCGTAAATGAAGGAGCTTGACCGGGAGCGCCGTTGGGCTGTCTAATGGTAACACCGGCCAATTGGCCTTGTAGGGCCGCATCCAATCTGCCAATGGGCCTATTGGATAAGTTATCCCCTTCAACTTTTGAAACGGAATAGGTCAGGTTACTTTTCTTGACCGATCCATAACCCACGACCACAACCTGATCCAAGGCCGAGGCTTCCTCTACCATAATGACATTAATGGTATTTGATGAGCCAACCACAACTTCTTTGGACGCATAACCGATGTAGCTAAATACCAAGGTTTGGTCTGCAGAAGCACTGATGGTATAATTACCGTCAAAATCGGTTGTTGTGCCCGTACGGGTGCCTTTTATTACGACATTTACACCCGGCAGGGGTAGGTTTTTTTGGTCGGTCACCAAACCCGATATCTGGATTTGTGATATTTGTGAACTTTGGGCTGTTTGCTTACCAAAATCTGAAGAAACTTGTTTTCTACTTAAAATGATATGCTTGTCCACCACTTTGAAAACAGTGTTGGATCCCGAAAATATCTCATCTAGAATACTGTATATGTGTTTTTTCCTAGCTTTTACAGAGACTATTTTTTGGTAATCTACCTCACTATCCTTGTAAATGAACTTAAACTCGGAAAGTGATTCTATTTCATCCAATACCTGCTCTAACCTTACATTTTGAAGATTTAAACTGATTTTGGTTTTTTGTGCGTAGGACTCGTTAGCTTGAAGTTGAAATAAAGAAATTATTAAAAAAAGTATGGAAAGTTTCATTTTCAAGTCGAATTTTAGCAATAGGGGAGATATCCCCCCTAGCGTAAGAGCTTTTTTCATAATTTTATAATAGTAATATGTGGTTATTAATTAATCACGTTTTAATCGGAAGGTGTTCGTGCACTTTCCGATTTTTTTATCTGGGCTATGTGTACCATGATAAAAAAGATCGTTTCTTTTCTAAGAATTCGTGAAAGTGTGTTATTTCATAAGCTTTTAGTTTTGTTTAGTTATTATTATTTTATGTTGATTGTATCGTTGTTTATAGTGTATTCTATTGGGTGCATTTCATTAATGATATCAAGCACTTGGTCAATGGTCTCAATGTCAAAGCTAGCGGAGATCAATTCTTTGCCCAACGCTTTGTTCTGGTTGTCAATGACCACATTGTAATGCCGTTCCAACTTTCTGACAATCTGATCAAACGACATATGCTTTAGAATGATCCGGCCATTTAACCAGGCCGTATGCATTTCCACATCGGCTTCTTCTACCGATATTTTATTTTCAGCCTTATCCCATGCCCCCTTATACCCTGGCTTTAAAACCAATGATGAATTGGGGGTGTAATCGTTTTCATCTTCATATAGGCTTACCGAACCCTCTACCAAAACAGTATTTATATGATTGTCTTCTGGGTATGATGATACATTGAATTCGGTTCCCAACACCCTTATGTTAAGGTTTTCGGCATTGACAATAAATGGATTGTCAGAATCTTTGGACACTTTAAAAAAGGCTTCGCCGTCCAAGAACACTTGTCTGTTTTCTCCATGGATAAACGTAACGGGGTATCTTAACGACGAACCAGCATTTAAGTGCACCGTAGTTCCGTCGGACAATTGAATTTTAAATTGTTTCCCATAGGGAATGTTCAGGGTATTGTAGGTCAACTCTTCTTTTTCCACTTCATCACCATATACCAATTGATTGCCATTTTGAACCCCAACGACATTGCCTTCTTTATCATAGATCTGTGATGATCCATTCTCACTAATGATTTCAATATTGCCGTTTTCCAACTGCAAGGTGATCTGTTCTTCAACAATGGCCGGGGTGCCCTCAAAAGAATCGGTGGAGTGGAAATTAAAATAATAGGCGGTCGAACATATGCCCAGAATGATGGCAGCAGCGGCATATCTCCAGAAATAAGGCCTCTTTTTTATATGCTTGTGCGTACTTCGCTCTTCCAATTCTTCTATAATACCGTTATAGATTCTATTGGCCGTGGTTTTATCCATATCTGCATATCCCTTCAAAAGTTTTGAGATATCTTCAAAAGTTGGCACACTATCCAAATTCGTTGAATTCTTCAAATAGTTCACTATTTGATCAACTTCTTCTTTTGAACACTCACGCTTTATATATTTTTCAAATAGCTCTTTCACCTTAAATATTTAGTCAAATTTTTGATGGAACATATATTAATAATACCCTTGAGAATGGGTTGAATACTATTCGTATTGTTATTTTTTTCAAAAAAAAATGAAAAAACCAAAAAATTAAATATTCTTTTTTAATAAAAAACCAATATTTAAGAGTTTGTCCGTATGTGTGGGGAATCCCTTTAAGGAGGATAAAAAAATGCTGGGTCACAACCAATCTCGAAAGAAAAGTACAAGGCAAAGAGAGAAATCTTTATGGGTGGCCAAAAAATTGCGAAGTGTTTCAAGGGCCTTGCTCATTTGATTTCTGACGGTATTGGGCGAAATGTCCAATTCGGCAGCAATATCCTCATAACTTTTCCCATCATTTCTTGACATCTCGAAAATTAACCGCCTCTTGGGCGATAATTGACTTAAGGCTTCTTCCTTTAAGAGAGCTATTTCAGACTCCCGGATATAAAGCTCTGTTGAATCGGTTATTTTTTGACTTTTATAGAAAATCTCTTCACGAAGTTTATGGTCGTTCGCCGCCCTTTTCAAAAATTTGATGGTCTTGTTGCGGGTAATGGTGAAAAGATAAGATTTAAAGGACATTTGGTGATCCAGTGATTCCCGTTTGGACCATATTTTCATAAATACATCTTGAACAATCTCCTCGGCATAAATTTTTGAATGAACCATGCTAAAGCAGAATTTATAGAGATCATTGTGGTAGGTGTCAAACAGCTTTCGAAAGGCCTTATTGTTACCATTTGTAAGCTCTTTGACCAAGAGTTGTTCAATATTCTTTGTTTGCTTAATCGACATTGGTTCTCTACGCCCCTTTAAATTCATTCTTTCGCCCATATATTGCCTGACCTACTTTTCCAGATATCCGCCAAGTAAAATATTCCTAAATATATTTAAATTTTTTTTGTGCATATTTTCTGTATGGCAATCCTCACTCACGTAATGCCTTTTAAATTTTGTTTTGTCTTGTAAACTAGGGCCTTGCCAATATAGGGGTAATGGTAGAAGAGAAAAACCTGCTTGGTATGGCAAATTATAGTGTGGGTTCTTTGGAAGTCTGGAATTGAGGGATTTAACAAATTTTTGCTTTGGTTGACGGTGTTTGGGCAGGATTCCAATTTTAAAGTTTGTTTAGTAATTCTTTGTGCAACTTGTTTGAATAGTATATTTTTCGCAACAACGGGACATGGTTTTTGCATGACCGATCATCCCAAAATAAACCAACAACATCAACTTAAGAAAAATGGCAAATACATTAAAACTCACGATTACGATCATATTGCTCAGCCTATGCGGTTGCAATACCCAAAACAATTCAACAAAAGAATTGAAAAACAAAGAAAAGCCTATTGTTGATTATATTGACCCATTTATCAATACCGGTGGGGACCATGGGCAAACAGATGTTGCTGCCACGGTGCCCTTTGGAATGGTAAAACCGAGTCCGGATAGTGATCCCATCAACCATTCAGGGTACAATAATGATTCTGATAAAATATGGGGTTTTTCCAATACCCGGTTCAGTGGGGTGGGCTGTAAAGGAACCGGGGGCAATCTTAGATTGCTTCCCTTTACCGATAACATCAATATGGAAGTACCCAGCTCGCTGCAAGTTGACAAGAGCACAGAAAAGGCTGCTCCCGGATATTATTCGGTTATGATGAAAAATGGAGTGCATGCAGAACTGACAGCTACCCGGCAAGTGGCATTCCACCGCTATCATTTTCCTGATGATGCCAAAACGGGAATCTTGTTCGATTTGGCAAGTTCATTTGAAAAGACCCTTGATCTGGACTATACGGTTACAGAAGATAATTCCATTTTGGGCTATGTAGAATCTGTAAATGTTTGTGAAAAAGGTAAGTACAAATTCTATTTTGCCATAAAAATGGACAAACCCGTAACCTTGACCAAGGCCGGCGATAAGGTCGTAGCACATTTTTCAGACAACATCGGCACGGTGAACACATATGTGGCCGTTTCTACCATAAGCCCCGAAAGTGCATTGGAAAACTTGCGAGAAGATCAAAAATCAAGCTTTGAAGAGGTTAGGGGCAGGGCAAAAGAATCATGGGGCAATATAGCCGGTAGCGTAAGGGTAAAAAGTGAAAATGACACCCTAAAAACATTGTTCTACACCCAACTCTACCATGTTTTGCAAACCCCTTACCAAATACAGGATCCCGATGGACAATATAGGGGAAGTGATAACCAACTATATCGGTTAAACGAAAACGAAACACAATATTTTGGATGGTCCATTTGGGATACGTTCAGAACCAAAGACCCCCTCTTTAGCCTATTGTACCCAAAACGGTATTCTGAAATGCTTACCAGTATGTGCAAGCTGTACCAACAAGGGAAACAGCCCTGGGCAACCGAAACGGAGCCCTATCCGACCATCCGTACAGAACACACAGTGGCCCTATTATTGGACGGACTTAAAAAGGGACTGTTAAATTTTGACCTTAATGCCATTTATCCTGCCCTTAAAAACGAAATCGATACCCAATTGGAATGGCACTCCCCTGGCCATGTCCTGGAATCGTCATACGATACATGGGCCTTTGCCCAGATTGCAAAGGAACTGGGCAAGGATGGGGATTATAAAAAATACATGGAGAAAGCCATGGACTATAAGGAAACATGGAAAAATGTATTCCTGAACCTTGAGGACGACGCAGATATAATGCATGCCCGTGGCTTATATGAGGGCACCCTATGGCAATACCGGTGGTTTGTGCCCTTTGATATTGAAGGAATACAAGAAATGGTCGGAGGGAAAAAAGAATTTGAGAAGCAACTGGACAGCTTTTTTGACCAAGACCTTTTTAACATAGGCAACCAACCCGACATTCAGGTACCTTTTCTATACAACTATACCGATTCTCCATGGAAATCGCAGCAATTGGTACAACGATTACTGACCGAGGAGGTATCCAACTGGTACGGTACCCATGAAAAGTGGGAAAAGCCCGAGGTGAGAAAGATATTCCAGACAACGCCCCATGGCTATATTACCGAAATGGACGATGATGCAGGTACGATGAGCGGATGGTATCTTTTGGCTTCGATGGGGCTATACCAGACTTGTCCGGGAGAATCTTATTATTGGGTGACCATCCCGCTGTTCCCAGAGGTTGTTATTGACCTGCCAGGCCAGAAAAGTTTTACCATTAAGATGAACGGTCCCATTTCTTCCAAAGCTCGGATAACAGGGGTGGCACTGAACGGGAAGGAAATGAAAGGCCTCAAGATTGATCACGCAGCCATTGTTTCGGGAGGTAGTTTGGAGATAACGACAAAAGAATAAGGGCGGCATTTCTATCCATATTGATAGTTGCGTAATAATATGTGCCAAAAGTAACGGCTATGCGAGGTGCTGCCGGTTGGGCAGCAGTATCGCATAGCCGTTGTTGTAAGAGGTAGGTGTCCTATCTATATTTTGATGTTCATACCGGCAAAGTAGGTACGTGGCCTTCCTGGTCCGTAAATATACCCTGCATCCCTATCAATGCCCAAATCAAAATCGTCTTGGTAGGCATTGGTAAAGTTTTGGATTCCCGCATTAAAGGTTACCCCAATCTTGCTTTTCAACTTAGGGCTAAAGTCTATTTTAAAATTATTTTCGAGGAAGGAAGAAGTGTCTTCCAATACATCATCTTCAATATACCCAGCATAGTGCGGTGCGATCATGCTGCCTGTATACACCCCAGATAAGTTAAAGGTAAGCCTATCGTTGGCCTCCCATGAGAATACATAAAAACCATAATGATCCGGGGTTCTAAAAAACCTTTTGCTGGTGTTTTCAACCGTTTCGGACCACTGAACAGCTTCATCATATTCACTGTTTTGAAGGGTAAGGCCAAATTGTAGGCTTAGGTTGTCTTTGTACTGCACTTTGGGATTGATGGTAACCCCTGCCACGGTTGCCCCACTGCCGTTTCTTCTTTCCAAGAGTAGATCGCCATTACCGGCCACACCCTGTTCTTCAAGGATAAAGACATCGGTAAGTTCGGTATAAAAACCATCAATGGTGATGCCCAACGACCAATCGCCCATATATTTGTTAAAGTCAAGGGAGGTGCTAAACGCATTTGAGTATTCAGGATTTAGGTCATCGGCATTTCTAATTACCGTGCCTTCTCCGCCAACTTGGGTAATGTGCAGGTCTTCATCAAACACCTGTGGAGCCCTAAAGCCTCTGGCATAGCCCATTCTAAACTGCAAATCGGGGGTTATTTTATAGAGAACGTTTGCCCTGGGGCTTAAAATTGCTTTCCCGACAAGGTTGTGGTCATCTATTCTTGCCCCCAACAGAATGTTGAATTTTTCCCCTATTTCCCAAACATCCTGTAAGTAAAAGCCGAACTGCTCCGCAGTCTGGTCGATAAAACGTTCGTAAGAAGGCGCGTTATCCTTCAGGTTGCTGTAATTGTATTCAAAACCCGAAACCAAGGTGTGCGATCCCCCTGCAAAATCACCTAATTTTCCGGTGTACTGAAAACCGCCAACGAGGCTGTTGTCTTCCGAATCACCGTAGGCATTAATGTCTTGCTCTGCACCGTAGTAACTGTCCCTGTCCAGATTTTGGTAATTAAGGTAGGTAGCGAACTTGTGGTTTCTATTTTTGGTGTACTGTTCATAAGTGAGTCCGCCATTTAAAATATTGTGCGTGGTAGATTCGGTGATATCCGTTTCGTGAAAAGGGCGGTCAAATTCATTTCCACCCCTTCTGAACTCGTAGATATTGAATCCGGTGAAGGTAATCTTTGATAATTCGGTCGGTTTGTAAAAAGCTTTTAAGGCAAAGGAAGTGGCCCTAAGTTGGCCTATTTCTGAAAAACCATCCCCATTGGCATCCCAAAAGTTCCTGTTTCTATGGAAACCACTAAGGGTAACACCCGCTTGTTGGTCATCGCTCACCACATCTGTTCCTATCATATAGGTTTGGTCAGCGGCGGTTCCATCGGTAAAAGCCAGATTGGTTTTTAGATAGGAACCATTTTCGGTTGGTTCTTTGGTGATGATGTTTACCGTTCCTGCAACAGCACTACTGCCATAAAGGGCAGAGCCCCCACTTCGTACGACCTCCACTCTTTCAATCATATTTGTGGGAATCTGTTCCAAACCGTAAACGCCCTGCAAACTATTGAAAATAGGACGTCCGTCTATCAATATTTGGCTGTACGCTCCTTCCAATCCGTTCATTCGCAAACCATTGAAACCGCAGTTTTGACAGTTGTTCTCCATCCTTAGGGCAGGTTGGAAACTCAATCCTTCGGCCAATACAACAGATTGTGTGGCGGTAAACAATTTATCGTCTACCAAATTGCACACAATGGGGGCATCCTTTCTCAGAATCTCATTCCGGGTTGCCGTAACCACCACTTGTTCCATTTGAAGATAGTCTTCTTGGATTACAATATCCTCAAGTTTTACATTGCCCTTTTTTACCGATACGGGAATCTCTTTGGAAAGGTAACCCATGTAAGAGACCTTAAAGGTATAGGTGCTGGAAGCTACATTTTTTAAGACGAAGCCTCCATTTTTATCCGTGACCGTACCTTGTTTTGTTTCCATCAACATGACAGTGGCACCGGCAAGAGGGCCATTTTTGTCTAAAACTTTACCCGAAATGCTTACTTCTTGGGCAAATAATGTTCCAATGCAACATAGGAACAGCGCTAACATTGTTATGAATTTGTTCATTGTATAAATTAGATTAGTATAACAAGGCTGCAAATATATTTATTTAGATTAAATATAAATAATGATTTTTATCAGATTTTTTTCATGGTAGCCAGTATGCTGCAGAACCTAGTCCCGGGATCCTAGAGAATGCCTAAGCGTTGACGATTTAACCGTTTATTGAAACACTTGTTTGGGGATGGGAGGGAATTTCCTTTGACGTTGATGGTATGATATGGGATTACTGGCTTTACACCCATCAAGAGGTCATTAAAATTTGATACGGGAAATCTCTGAAAACCTTATGGATTATAGGGTTATAGAGTTATTTTTTTTGTGATATGGACCATTCAACTATATTCTTTGCGTCAAAATAATAACTTATCAAAGTCAATCCGTTTTTGTTAAAAGTGTCTATTTGGAATAAGAACTGATGCAGTAAAAGGTATACCTCATGATTGATATCGAATACTTTCCAATGGCCCTGATGTTGAGCATTAACGATCATTTCGCCGTTTGATGATAACTGTACGGAATCATATGTTGTGGGTTGGTTGGGGTCGCTACGTTTCATGGAAATCATCTTTGAAAAATTGACCTGGAATGTTTTGCCCTCAACATAATCTGCTATCTCGGAAATGGCCTTTGCTTTTTTATGCTTGTCCATTTTTCGAAGCACTATGTAGGCCCCTTTTCTGTCGCGATCGATCAAGCTCATGGTGTCGGCATGTACGGATGTTTCGTAAAAATCTTTTTTGCTTCTAGAGGGATCAAAAAAAATGGTGTCTCCTCTAAATGAATACTCAAACTGTATTTTTTTTAGCTTGTTTCCTTCGAAGGTGTACGAAACAATGGAGTCTTCCGAGATACTCATTATGGTAGGCCGCTCCATCTTTTTTTGGGACCTATCAAAATCGTTGTCATATCCAGGGGCATATGAATGCGATAAAAACCAGTCTCCGTATATCTGACTGGATGCTTGATATGGAAAAAACAACAACATCACTATAAATCGCACCGTTGTTTTTAGGCTCATGGTTTCTGTTTTTATGTTTTGCCCTTAAATATGACTACAGGTAATTTTTTTTATGCTTGTTATGTACAGCAAGGGGTGTTTTTAAGTTTAAAGATAATTGAATGCAGAAAATTCACTTGTTGAATCTCTGCCAGCAATAAACGATACACAATCTTGCCAACTATTTTTATTGTTTTAATTCCATTATCTGTTGTTTTGCATATTGCGTTGCATTTTCATCTCCATACTCAGCCATCTTTTGATAGTATTCAATAGCTTTTTCCTTATCTCCTTTCAATTTATATCCTTGAGCTATGTTCCCGAGTACTATATAATCTTTAGGGTTTATATTTTCTGCTCGCAAGAGAGGTTCGATACCCTTATCGTATTCTCCAGTTAGTAAATAAGTGATGGATAGGTTTGACAAACTTTCAACATGGTTTGGGTAGTATTTTAATACGGTATTTGCAATTTGGCGCATATTTTTGAGTAAGTCGTCATTTCTGGTATTATATAATTGGAGTTGGTAGTTTTGGATGTCCAAAAGAAATTCTTTTTCCCCAGCATCATATTTCTCGTGGTTTGTCCAAGTCCAATTATTGTGGTTTTGAGTAGACTGTTCAATTGTTTTAATTATTTCGGAGGTGAAATTTTCCCAGTCAGGAATTTGTCCAAGGGCATAGATTTTTCCAAACCTCATGTCAAGACGATTAGGGTAAAGTTCAATTCCCTCATCAATTCTGTCCAATCCTTTTTTTAGTTCATCTTGGTCAAATTGAATTTGATTCCCAATATAACCAGCGGTTTGGTTCAGACTATCCCTAAAAGCATAACTTTCGCCACTTGGTGGTGATGTTGTCAACGAAACGAATACTTTTTTTGATTTTGAAAAATGATAGTTGAAGTAGCTTGTGAAAAGTTCGGCATCTTTTGGGTTTTGGGATTGCCACTCTTTCAGGACTTTCAATTGGTTTATTGTGTCTTTTGTTTCACAATATTTAAGAAATTCAGATTGGTAATCTTGACCAAATCCAATTTGTGACATTAAAACCACTATTACAGTTCCAATTATTTTTCTCATATTCATTTTTTAAATTAATTTCAATAATTGTCTGGGCGGCTTATAGAGTCACTGTTGTTGCTAGTCATTGTTGAGGATGGTTTTTTAAAATCCTGTTGTAAATAAATTCCTAGCTCCACGTATTCCGCATTTTTGGTATCTATTGTAGGTTTGGGCTGCCCGTTCGTCAATTTCTTCACCAGATTCATTCCGTATCCATCCATCTACTGCAGATTTTAAGGTATATGCTTCGGGTGCCATTAAATGAGTGGTCCATAATAGAGGGTTGGCATTTGCATTTTTGATTTCCGTTGAAAAGTAATCCTTGCTGTAGCAGGCAAGAATTATGATATCTTTCGCTTTGTTCTTCTGTGGTTGATATTCTATATCTATACTAAAGTCCATCAGTCCATCATGTCCTACATAAGCAATCAAGTTTGAACCGCCGCCAAAAGCTAGAGGAATTGTGTTGTGGATTATTTGAACGCTGTTTTGTCCGTTGCTTGCTTTCAGGAAATCTTCAACACAAGTTTTTATTTTTTCTCCATCATAGGCATCGGCAAGCATATAAACTTCTTCAGTGGCATGTTTGAACAAGAGCCGTTCCAGAATTATGGGGTTATTGTCTCTTATGCTTTTTATTAGTATCCAATCGTTTGTTTTATGATTCAAATATGACTTCAAACCGTAGGCAGCACCCCAATACAAATTTGTGCTCGGTTTTTTTCCATCACCTAAGTTTTTGGGAACGGGAACAATTCCTTGAAACTGATTGTCACAAAGGGCAACAAATACATGGATTGTTCTTACTTGCCCGAATAAGTTTTGTTGGATGAAGGTAACCATGAATATTGTCAGTACTATTCTCATAAAAACTTAGATTGGCTACAACGGCCTGGTTAAACGCCATTACCGGTATGAACGTTTAGACTTTGTTCGCTGTTGGGTTCATTTTTTGATAATTTCTATTTTTTTACCATTTATCCAATGATTCAGAAATTTTTTGTTAGTGCTTAATTCCGCGATGTAGAATTTGTTATATGAATTAAAAACTTCGGAATTTTAAATCTCTTCAATTTTAACTCCAACCGAATTTATATAATTTGAGAGGATTAGATATAACTCGTTTTTCTTTTTTTAGAATATATCCAACATGGTTTTCATCAAACCCTGTAAAGTGAATCCCTTTTAAATACTTTTTGATTGCCAAAATATTCCGCTTTTTTCTTGCATTTAAGACCAGTTTCTTAGGTTGAACTCACGTTATGTAAAAAAGCAAGTACTTCACTACGGAAAACATCGTAATAATTACAATTATAACTTGTTGACCGATATTTATGAGGTGCTAACCATATATGAGTTTTCCAAATGTGTCCAAAAAAGGATCACTATCCATAACAGTATAATAAAATAAGCCACCTAACCATCCATGAAAAAGACCTAGAACATAAATGTTCCGTTTACTTAGATAAATATAGCCATAAAATATTGCGAGCATAAAAGTCGCTACAATTAGCCACCAGAAAGGATAGTGAACTCCAGCAAACATAAGAGCGGATATAAAAACAATAGCTGGCTTGCCAAGTTTTAAAGTTCTGAGTTCACTCAGATT
This sequence comes from Croceivirga sp., assembly GCA_965230555.1. Classification (GTDB taxonomy): domain Bacteria; phylum Bacteroidota; class Bacteroidia; order Flavobacteriales; family Flavobacteriaceae; genus Croceivirga. The sequence continues at coordinate 3,006,036 of OZ246014.1, read as the reverse complement.
TCCAGCCAAGAGCGCAATTAAAAGAAATTGTTGTATTGTTCCCCAAATGGGATAGGTTATTAGAATTGGAATAATATGCCATGTTATGTTAATCGTCCCTTGAATTGCACCAATAATAATCATAGTAATTACACCAACAAGTCCAAACGGTAAAACCATTTTTAGGACATCGTTAAAATTATCTTTCCTAAACCCCCAATGGTTAAAAATTTCAGGGGTGACTTTCCAGCGGTAAGCGATGTAGATTAGCCAACCAAAAGACGCTCCAACAACAAAAGGAAATCGCCATTCCAGATAATCCATAAACACAAACTTTCCTATGGCTGTGAGAAAGACTGCAATGATTTCTATACCTTGTCTATATTTAATCAATGGAATTTAGTTGTCTTAAAATTAGTAAAACCTATGCACTTTACCACATGGTCATGTGTTCTCTTATTGCCTTTTTTAGCAAGGGTTTATCCCCCAACCTTGACCATGTTTTTAGGCCAAGGGTCCTCAAATTCATACCCATCTTTCCAAAGGGCTATTTCTTCATCGGTAAGAAAGCAGGCGGCCAGTGCCTTGGAGAACTGGTCCACATGCGCTTGATCTCCAATGACGGTCAGGTCGCATTTACGATCGCCAAAACGCCCTGTTTCGTTGGCAAGCCTTTTTTTTAATTCTTCTATTTCCCATGCAGAAATGCCGGGGTTCTCATCTTCCACAATTCCTGATCGCCACGATCCGATCAATTCCAGACTGATGCTCCCCGCTGCCTGATTCCAAAGCAGCGAAAGTTTGTCCCTACTGGCCAGCCAAAAAAAGCCTTTACTGCGGTAAATCTTCTGACCGAGGTATTCATGGCATACATCCCAAAGTCGTTGCGGATGAAAGGGGCGGTCATCCTGTATTACCCTAGTGGCCAAATCATAAGGTCTATCACCGTCCTCTTCTACTGCCAGCACCGGTTTCAATTCTTCAACCAACAGTTCCACTTTGTGGTAATCGTATTCCCCAAGCTCAAACAAGGATGCAATGGCGAGGTTGCCAAAGCGTAAGGAATGCGCAGTGGCAAACGGATTCAACCTTTGTAGGTGAGCGGCAATAGTGGGCATTTTTCCTTCTTCGATGCGGTCAGCCTTGGTAAGAAACAGATGGCTGCAGAACATGATTTGTTCTACCAGTAAGTTTACGGTGTCTCGCTTGCCCAGCGCCATGTTCTGTTGCATGCGGGGAACAAGATCGGCACCGTAGTTATAGTCATGGGCCAACAGTATGCTATCTACAAGGGCGAATACCCCCGTAAGCTTCACCTGCGTTTGGCGCTTAAAGTAGGCTATAAGGGGCATGGGATGACAGCTTCCCGAAGTTTCGATGATGATCAAGGCCGGATCCTGGTTTGACAATAGTTTTTGGAGTGCCCGGTCAAGTTTTTGAATGCCTTTTTTGCTGCTGAGCACACAGGAATTGATGGACTCCATGATGTGGTGGTTGTTTTCGACAATATCGGTACTGCCGATTAATTCACCGTCCACATCCAGTTCGCTCATGTCGTTCACAACAGCGCAAACAGGAATGTCCTTCTCGTTGGATTGGGCCAGCAGTTTTCTAAAAAGGGTTGTTTTGCCAGAGCCTAAAAACCCATTGAGGATGACAACCGGAACCTTGGCCGGGGTGTTTTTTTGTTGAGTGGAATCGATGACGTTTTGTTATCTGGTTAAAGGGTATACCCCTGCAATTTTACTGCAATTACTTTAATTCAAAACTTCCGGTGAGCCCCTTTTGGGAGCTACCCCCCACCATTAGGGTAAAGATTCCGGGTTCGACCACCAATTCGTAGTCGTGGTTGTAAAATCCAAGTTCTGCATCGGAAAGGGTAAAGGTCACGGTCTGGGAGGCCCCGGCCTCCAACCATATTTTCTCAAAACCTTTTAACTCCTTTACGGGGCGCACTATACTGGCCACGGGGTCGTTTAGGTAGAGCTGTACCACCTCTTCACCGGCCCTCTCCCCGGTATTGGTCACGGTCACCGTAATTTTAATATCGTTCACAAAACCGGGATGGATCTTTAGGTCACTATAGGCAAAGGTGGTGTAGCTCAGGCCATGGCCAAAAGGGTAGAGGGGGCTGTTCTCCTCATCAGCATAATGTGACCAAAACACATTTCCTTCCTTGTTGACCGGTCTTCCCGTGCTGTAGTGGTTGTAGTACAGGGGTACTTGCCCCACATGGCGCGGAAAGCTCATCGGCAATTTTCCGCTGGGATTGTAATCGCCAAACAATACCTGTGCAATGGCATTGCCGGTTTGGTTGCCCAGTTGCCAAGTTTCCAAGATGGTGGGAATATGTTCATCTTCCCATGTGAGGGTAAGGGGCCTGCCGTTCATAAGGACGAGGACAATATTTGGGTTGACCTTGTAAACGGCCTGCAACAATTCTTTCTGTATTCCGGGAATATCCAGATTCGTCCGGCTTCGGGCTTCACCGCTCATAAAACCATGTTCACCCAGCACCATGATGACCATTTTGGCATTTTTGGCCGCGTTCACCGCTTTGTCCATGCCACGGGTATCGGTGGTATTGATCTTGACATGGGTGATAAAGTTGGCCTCGTTTTCAAAGGCCTTGGGCCCTTGTACGTATTGGTAGGCTGTGGTATAGGCATTGATACCTTCCAAGACCGATACAGCGGTATGGTCATCAGAGGCCAAACGCCAACTGCCCAAGGGGCTGTTCTTATCATCGGCCAAGTCGCCAATGACCACAATGCCCTTCTGATCTTTATCCAGGGGCAGCAATCCCCCTTCGTTTTTAAGCAGGACAATGCTCTTCTTGGCCATATCCAGAGCGGCGGCCTTGTGGTCTGGGTGGTACAACCGTGCTTCTTCGCGTTTGGGATCACAATATCTGTAGGGGTCGTCAAAGAGGCCCAGTTCAAACTTGACCCGAAGGATACGTCGTACCGCATCATCTATCTTGGCCTCGTCCACGCTTCCTTCCTTCACCAAACGGGCCAAGTACCTTACATAGGCATAAGATTCCATATCCATATCGGAGCCGGCATTGGCGGCCAATGTGGCGGCATGCAGCGTGTCCTTGGCGTGGCCATGGGCCATCATCTCGGCAATAGATCCCCAATCGGAGACCACATAGCCCTCAAAGCCCCACTTTTCCTTTAAAATGTCGCGCATCAGGAAAGAATTGCCCGTTGCCGGAACACCGTTGAGCACATTAAAGGCGTTCATAAAGGTCTTTACTCCGGCATCCAGTGCCGCTTTAAATGGTGGAAAAACCCTATTGTAGAGGGTATGGGTGCCCAGGTCTACGGTATTGTAGTCCCTTCCGGCCTCGGCAAAGCCATAGGCGGCAAAATGCTTGGCACAGGCGGCAATGGTGTTGTTGCTCGATAGGTCGTTGCCCTGAAAGCCCTTTACCCGGGCCGCTGCAATTTTGGCCCCAAGATAGGGGTCTTCACCGGCACCTTCCATGACCCGGCCCCAACGGGCATCGTGCGAAATGTCCACCATGGGGGCAAAGGTCCAATGGATTCCTTCTGCAGCCGCTTCGTCCGCGGCTACTGCTGCCGATTTCTGTATGGCTACCATATCCCAACTGGCCGCTTCGCCCAAGGGAATGGGGGAGAGGGTCTTTTGTCCGTGAACCACATCTAGGCCAAAAATAAGAGGGATGCCCAAGCGGGATTCCTCAACCACTATTTTTTGCAGCCTTCTGGTCTCTTCGGCCCCTCTCACATTGAGCATGGAGCCTACCCAGCCTTTTTTAAGGTGTTCGTATTTAATGGCGGCACCGCCCTCAACCGGAGCAGGGCCCGTAACGTCATAAAAACCATTGTATTGGTTCATTTGGCCCACTTTTTCCTCTAGGGTCATCTTGGCCAAAAGGTCGTCAATCTGTTTTTCGTGATCGGTCTGTGCCATTAGGGTAAAGGTAGAAACCAAAAAGATGGCAAATAACAGGGTATTTAAAGAAAATCGAAAATTCATAGGTGTTCTTTTTGCACGTAATGACAAGATACAAATGTGCCGATAACTTAGAAAGAACATTGGACTTTTTTGGTTGATAAATCGGGAATTCTTTTTTCTGATAGGTCTAAGGGATTTCGATAAGGCTTTGTAGTTTTAGCCCACAATTTTGAGCCATGAACGACAGGGAAGCACAACTTAGGGCCTTTGACCGCTTATTGACCATTATGGATGAGTTGCGGGAACAGTGCCCGTGGGACAAAAAACAGACCATGGAAAGCCTTAGGCACCTCACCATAGAAGAGACCTATGAACTGGGCGATGCCATTTTGGACAATGATCTGGAGGAGGTAAAGAAGGAATTGGGCGATTTGTTACTGCACATTGTTTTCTATGCCAAGATTGGTTCTGAAACCGAAGATTTTGATATGGCCGATGTGGCCAATGAAATCTGTGAAAAGCTCATTCACCGCCATCCGCACATTTATGGGGATGTGGCTGTTGCCGATGAGGAAGAAGTAAAGCGCAATTGGGAGAATATAAAGTTGAAGGAGGGCAAGAAAAGTGTACTGCAGGGGGTTCCCAATAGTTTGCCGGCCCTGGTCAAGGCCAACCGAATCCAGGAGAAGGTAGCTGGCGTAGGATTTGATTGGGAACGACCCGAACAGGTTTTTGAAAAATTGCAGGAAGAATTGGCAGAATTGCAGGAAGAGGTGGATCGGGCCGCCCCGGATAAGATAGAGGCAGAGTTTGGCGATGTGCTGTTCTCCATGGTCAACTATGCCCGTTTTTTAGGGGTAAACCCGGAAAATGCCTTGGAACGCACCAATAAAAAATTCAAGGGCCGTTTTCAATACCTGGAATCCAAGGCCAAGGAATTGGGCAAAAGCCTAAAAGAAATGACCCTAGCGGAGATGGATGTCTTTTGGGACGAAGCTAAAACGGTAAGTAGGGGTGAGTGAGAAATGAGTAGTCGTTAACCAACAGCGAGCAACCAACAACCAATATAAATAGTTAAACCATCAAGAGTTACACGAAAGAGTTCATCTACAATTTTAAACTGGCTTACCCCGTCATCTTGGGTATGCTGGGCCATACCTTTGTTGCCTTTGCAGACAATGTGATGGTGGGGCAGTTGGGCACGGCAGAACTGGCAGCGGTTTCGCTGGGGAACAGCCTTGTCATCATGTTTATGTATGTGGGCATTGGTTTTTCCACGGCCATAACACCCTTGGTGGCCGAAGCCGATGGGGCCAATGATGCGGCAGAGGCCAAAAAGGTGCTGAAACACGGAATAGTACTCTGTACCGCCCTAGGGTTGGCCTTGTTTCTGCTGATCTTGACCTGTAAGCCCTTGCTCTATATGGCCAAACAGCCCGAAGAGGTGGTTGAGCTTGCCATTCCCTATCTGAATTTGGTCGCTTTTTCCATCATTCCAATGCTGATCTTTCAAGCGTTCAGGCAGTTTTCTGAGGGGATGTCACAGACCAAATTCCCCATGTATGCCACCGTGTTGGCAAATGTGCTGAATATTATCATCAACTATCTGCTCATTTTTGGCACCTTCGGGTTTCCTAAATTGGGCATCATCGGGGCGGCAGTGGGTACATTGGTCTCTCGGGTGGTCATGTTGGCCTTCCTTTTTTTATTGATGTGGTCAAAGAAGAAATACCAACACTTTGTTACGGGCTTCAACTTCAAGGTCATTGAGGCCAAAATGATCAAAAAGCTGGTCAATTTAGGATTTCCCTCCTCCATGCAGGTGTTTTTTGAGGTGGCTATTTTTACCGCGGCCGTCTGGCTTTCTGGGGTATTGGGAAAAAATACCCAGGCCGCCAACCAAATAGCCCTTAATTTAAGCAGCATGACCTATATGGTGGGCATTGGCCTCAGCGTAGCCGCCATGGTTCGGGTGGGCAACCAAAAGGGCTTGCAAAACTTTCGGGAACTGCGTCAGATTGCTATGTCAGTCTTCTTTTTGACCCTGGTTGTTGAAGTGGTATTTGCCGCACTTTTTCTCATTTTTAGGAATTGGCTTCCCACCTTGTATCTGGATGGGAATGATCTGGCCAACCAAGCGGATAACATGGAAGTGATCACCTTGGCCGCCAAATTGTTGCTTGTGGCCGCTTTTTTCCAGATTTCCGATGGTATTCAAGTGGTCGTCCTTGGAGCGCTACGGGGAATCCAGGATGTAAAGGTGCCCATGGCAATCACCTTTGCCGCCTATTGGTTGGTGGGCTTCCCAATTTCCTATTATCTGGGCCTGCATACCGAATTAAAAAGCGTGGGTATTTGGATCGGATTGTTATTGGGTCTGTCGGTATCAGCGCTATTGTTGTATCTTCGATTTAACGTTTTAACAAAGCGATTGATATTTAATGAAGTGAAGAGGTAATTTGGCATGAATGGTACTTATAACTCAAAACGTATAACTCAAAACTAAAATGGAACTACCCAAATTTCTGCTGGGCGATAACACCGATTATCCAAATGGTATCTACATTGTTCATACCGAATACCCGCGTTTTATCATGAACCTGGAAAATGATGACGTGGAGTGGATGGAAGACTTTTCAAAGGAGGATGAAGAGGAACTGGCCGCTGAGGCCGAAAACTTGATTGAGGCTGCCGTGGCCTTCTACGATCGTGAAGTTTCCCGTTATGATGCATGAATATGTGGGATAAACTTGTACAAAAAGATCAGCAATGGTTCTTGTACCTTAATGGGTTGGGAACCGAGACTTGGGATGGTTTTTGGCTTTTTATGACCGATAAATGGGGTTCCATTCCGCTTTATCTGCTACTGTTGCTGCTCTCCCTTAAATTTTTTGGGCTGAAGAAAACAGGGGTGCTGCTCTTGTTCATAGCCTTGTTGATCACTTCCACGGACCAATTGGCCAATTTTTTCAAATATGGGGTGCAACGGTTTAGGCCCTGCCATGAAGAACAGGTTTTTAGTATGATGCGATTGGTAAAATCGTCTTGTGGCGGTAAGTTTGGCTACTTTTCGGCCCATGCAGCCAGTTCAATGGCCTTGGCCACTTTTTTTGCCCTGTTGTTAAGAAAAAAATCAGTGCTCTTTTCCTGGGTTTTGGTGCTCTGGGCCTTGTTGGTGGGCTATAGTAGAATATACATTGGCGTCCATTATCCCGGTGATGTGTTGACTGGGTTTGTGATTGGTGCTTTTTTCGGGTGGTTGTTTGCCAAGTTGTATATCTTTACCCTCCTTAAAATAGGGCTATGATTTCCAATATACGGTATTGGTTTTTAATGGGTTTGGTGGTGTTGGTGTATCTGGCGGGTATGTTTGTCACTCTTTTTGAGAACGATTCGGCCCAGTTTGCCGTGATGGCCATGCGCATGGTGCAGGAAAACGACTTCATCCACCTGTTTAAGGGTCCGGAAGAATATTTGGATAAACCGCATATGCATTATTGGCTGGCGGCCCTCTCCTTTAAGATTTTTGGCATCCACGATTGGGCGTACCGTATTCCCGGTATGTTGGCCACATTTTTGGGAGCCTACAGTTGCTTCGGATTGGGGAGGTTGCTCTACAACAGGGATGTGGGCAAAATGGCCGCTTTGATCTTTATGACCAGCCAGACCATTGTTCTTGGCGTTATCGATGTACGTACCGATGCGGTTCTGACCGGTTTCACCATCTTTTCCATTTGGCAATTGGTGGCCTATATTAAGGAGAATTCCTTGGGGAACATCGTGTTGGGAGCGCTAGGGGCCGGCATGGCCTTTTCAACCAAGGGGCAGATAGCCTTGGTGGTCATAGGTATCTGCATGCTCTGTCACTTGGCCTATACCCGTAAGTGGAACATGTTCTTGAATTGGAGGGTCTTGGCGGCCCTTTTCTTTTTTGCGCTCACCATTTCCCCCATGTTGTACGCCTATTACCATCAGTTTGACCTGCATCCAGAAAAAGTGATTCGGGGCAGGAATAACCGTAGCGGCATCTTTTTTATTTTTTGGGAGCAAAGTTTTGAGCGTATGAGTGGTGAAGGGGTGGGCAAGAACAGCAGCGACTTCTTTTTCTTTTTCCATACCTTTTTGTGGGTCTTTTTGCCTTGGACGGTCTTGGGCTTGATGGCCTATTGGCTACGGATGAAGACATTTATCAAAGTAAAGTTCAAATACCGTGACGGTTTTGAGTTTTTGACCTTGGGGGGCATTACCTTAGTATTTTTCCTAATCAGTTTTGCCCAGTTTAAATTGCCCCATTACATGAACATTATGATGCCCTTGTATGCGGTGCTCACGGCTTCCGCTGTCTATGGGCTGCATCATCTTGAAAGGAAAAAAACAGTAAAGATCTTGCTGGGCATACAGTATTTTATTTTGGCCGTGGTCTTTACCTTTTCACTCTTGATATGTTTTAATGTGTTTGCCTTTGCGCATACGGGTTCTTATGTACTCTTGATTGCCTGTCTGTTGGGTATTGGGTATTTCTGCTTAAAGAAAGAAGTCAATGCGATGCAGTTGATCACCATTTCGGTATGTGCCTCGGTGCTGTTGAATGGTGTGATGAACTTTCAGTTCTACCCAAGGTTGTTGGAATACCAAGGAGGCTCAACGATGGCCCAAAAAGTAAAGGAAATGGGAATCCCGACCGAAAACATCCATAAGTTCACCAACCGGCATACTTGGGCATTGGATTTTTACAACCAAGACCCAGTCACCATTTCCACACTGTCAGCATTGGCTGCGATGGATGATGTTTGGGTATATGCAGACAGCAAGGAATTGGAAGCGTTGGAAAAGAACGGCTTTACTTGGGACAAACAGATAACCGTGGATCAATTTCGCATCACCCGTTTGCAAGCCAAGTTTCTAAACCCGTCCACACGGCCCAAAATACTGAACCAGATGCATTTGTTGCATATTCCCTAGCAATAGATGTAACGGAGTTTACAAAAAGTACAAGGCTGACACTTGTCATATTTTTATAAAAAAAAGGGTTGTACCTTGCCGCATTTTTAAAAAATATTCATGGATCTAACAGAAAGAATAGTGGCCCTAAAGAAAGCAAAGAATGCTGTCATATTGGCCCATTATTATCAACGGCCAGAAATTCAAGAACTGGCCGATTTTGTGGGGGACAGTCTGGAACTTTCCATGAAGGCTGCCGCGACCGATGCCGATATTATTGTATTCTGTGGGGTGCATTTTATGGCCGAGACCGCCAAGATTGTCAATCCAGACAAAAAGGTGTTATTGCCAGACGCTGAGGCGGGCTGTTCCTTGGCCGATTCATGTTCGGGCCAGGATTTTGTGGATTTTGTGGCCTCCCACCCAGACCATGTGGTGGTCACCTACATTAATGCCTCGGCTTCAGTCAAGGCCATTTCCGATTATGTCTGTACCTCTTCCAATGCGGTCAAGGTGGTGGAGTCCATACCCAAGGACCAGCCCATCATTTTTGCACCCGACAAAAATTTGGGACGCTATATCATGCAAGAGACCGGCCGTGAGATGTTGCTTTGGGACGGCAGTTGTGTGGTACACGAAGCCTTTTCTGCCGATAAAATATTGGAACTTCATCAGAAACATCCAAAGGCAAGATTCATTGCGCATCCAGAAGCAGAATCCCATATTTTGAAAATGGCCTCTTTTATTGGGTCAACATCACAGTTGATTGCCCATGTAAAGACACATCCCCGGGATAGTTTTATTGTAGGGACCGAAGCCGGTATTTTGAGTAAAATGGCCGAGGCGGCCCCCGAAGCTACTTTGATTCCGGCACCAACCATGGCCACCAATGAGTGTTCCTGTAGTGAATGTGCCTATATGAAGATGAATACCTTGGAAAAACTCTACCGCTGCCTGAAGGATGAAACGCCCGAAGTACATATAGACGCTTCACTGGCAGAACGGGCATTGGCACCTGTTTCCCGAATGATGCAACTTTCCTGATCACATGCACAAAACAGATTACCTTGTTATTGGTTCGGGTATCGCAGGCCTGACGTTTGGATTAAAGATGGCCCAAAATTTCCCGGAAAGAAAGGTGACCATCATTGCGAAGGGAGACCGAGAAGAGTCCAACACCAAATATGCCCAAGGGGGCATTGCCGTTGTCTTGGACAAGGAAAAGGATTCCTTTGAACGCCATATTAAGGACACCTTGGTGGCCGGTGATGGCCTATGCAACACCAAAGTGGTGGAAATGGTGGTAAGGAATGCCCCTGAACTGTTCAACGAATTGATGGAGTGGGGGGCACGTTTTGATTCCGATGTACGGGGCAAACTCAACCTAGGGAAGGAAGGAGGACATTCTACCAAGCGTGTCGCCCATTATAAGGACATAACCGGTTATGAGATACAAAGGGCCTTGCTGGCCTATTGTGCCGATCTAGAAAATATATCCTTGCTTTCGGAACACTTTGCCGTTGACCTTATCACAGAACACCATTTTGTTGAAGGAGTGGAGGCTCCCAAAGAAAATATGAATTGCTATGGGGCTTATGTATTGGAGCAGGATTCGGGCTTTATCTTTCCCATTATGGCCTCGTATACTGTTATGGCCTCTGGTGGAACCGGTCAGGTGTACGGCCATACCACAAATCCGATTGTCGCTACGGGCGATGGGGTGGCCATGGCCTATAGGGCTGGGGCCCGGATCAAGGATATGGAGTTTGTGCAGTTCCATCCCACGGCCCTATACGAAAAGGATAGCACTCCGGCCTTCTTGATCTCTGAGGCGGTCCGTGGTTTTGGGGCCTATCTGGTCGATAAAAAAGGGCGTCGGTTTATGCCCCAATACGATGAACGTGCTGAATTGGCCTCTAGGGATATCGTCTCCAGGAGTATAGATTTTGAGCTAAAAAAGACCGGAAAAAAATGTGTCTATTTGGATTGTACCCATTTGGACATGGATGCCTTTGTGGCCCACTTTCCCAACATATACCAAAAATGCCTTTCCATGGGCATCGATTGTGCCAAGGATTTTATTCCTGTGGTACCGGCAGCCCATTACCTCTGTGGGGGAATTGTAGTGGATATGCAGGGGCAGACCACACTAAACAAGCTGTTTGCCTGTGGGGAATGTGCCCGAACAGGCTTGCACGGGGCCAATAGGTTGGCCTCCAATTCCCTTTTGGAGGCCCTCGTTTATGCCCATCAAATTTTTACACATTTGTCCACCCAGCCATTGCAGCCCCTATCCGAGGAAACCATCCCTCCGTGGAATGATGAGGGAATGGTCATATCCAAGGAGAATGTGTTGTTGAGCTATGCCCTTGAGCAATTACAGGGGATCATGCGGAACTATGTGGGCATCGTCAGGAACAACCGTCGTCTAAAAAAGGCAAAAGTACACTTGGAACTGATCTATAGGGATGTTGAGGAGCTTTACCAACAGACAAAGATCAATACGACCCTTTGCGAACTGCGCAATATGGTGAACGTGGCCCACTTGATCATTGAACAATCATTGGCCCGTAAAGAGAACAGGGGAGGGTTTTATAATTCGGACAATAAGTAGGCCTAGGCACTGGCTACCTTTAGTTCGGGTTTTTTAAAATGATAGCCCATACCGAAGAACGAAACAAGGGCGGTAATCAGGAAAAAAACAAAACTGATGCCTATGGCGGTATTGGCCTCCAATCCCAACCATTTTGCTCCATATAAAAAAGTGACCTCCCTACTTCCGATGCCCCCAATGGTCAATGGGATTACGGACACCACGGAAGATACCATAAAGACAAAGAGATAGGCAAGCAAGTCTCCTTCAACATGTAACGCCTTAATAATGCAGACCGTGGCCAAAAGCTGTATGGCCTGTAACAGGGCAGAATAGCCAAAAGAACCCCAAAAAACAGAAAGCCCGTAGGGGAACCACAGTTTGTTCATCAACCAAAAACACAGCACACCCAACGGGATGGCCATCCAGATCACCCATCTGAACCCATCAAAAACAGGGCTCTTCAACAGAGCTCCCAGAACAAGGGCATAGATGAATATCAACAGCATACCGCTAAGGCGATCCAACAACAAGACCCCTACCACTTTTTTGGTTCCCACCTTAAACTGTTTCTGGATCACATACCCCTTGTAGGCATCGCCACCAATACCGCCGGGAAGAAAGAGGTTGTAGAACATGCCCAGCAGGTACAATTTTAAATTGCTTGGCTGGGAAAGCTTCACCTCAAGGGCATGAAAATACAGGTTAAGACGAAAGGCGTTCAGTATTTTGGAACAGACAAAAAGAAAAATGGCAGCAAACAACCAGAACGGATTGGCCGTTTTCAATACCTCGGCAACATCCTTAAAATCTATCTTGGTGAAAATAAAATACAGCAGGGCAGCACTGATGATGACCTTGAGTGCAGTGGTCAGATGTTTACGCTGTCTTTCCGTCACCGATGGTAATTTTTTTGATGCGATAAGGGCGCTTGCTCTGCGATTCGTAGTAGGTGCGGATCAGCAACTCCATCACAATACCGATGGTAAAGAGTTGAATGCCCCCCAAGATGAACATCATCCCAAAAATCAGTAAGGGGCGGTTGCCAATATCCTCACCAAAACCAAACTTGACCACAAGTAAATAAAGTTCGATAAGGGTGCCCAAAATTATCAGAAGCACCCCGAAAATTCCGAAAAGGTGAATGGGGCGCTGAAAATATTTTCTGATGAACAGCAATAGCATCATATCGGCCACCACTTTGAATACGCGCTCCAATCCGTATTTAGACTTTCCGGCGTGGCGGGCATGGTGTTTTACGGGCACCTGTTTGATCTGTGCCCCTTCCAAAAAGGCCAGAAGGGTGATAAAGCGGTGCATTTCCCCATAGAGGTTGAGGTTTTTGGCAATGTCACTGGTAAAGACCTTTAGGGCACAGCCATTGTCCTTGATATCCAATTTCGTGACACGGCGTACCAAGAAATTGGCAATCTTGGAAGGTATTTTCTTGACCAAGGAATCCTTTCTTTTTTGGCGGATTCCGGTGATAAGGTCATATTCCCCACTTACGGCTTGTTCCAGCATTTGGGGAATGTCCGAGGGGTCGTTCTGCAAATCCCCATCCATGGTTATGATGTACTCGCCCTGGGCATGGTCAATACCTGCGGCGAGAGCCAGACTTTGGCCATAGTTCTTCTTTAGCTCAATAAGGGTAACCAAATCATCATCCATGGCCTTGACCACTTTTCTGGTAGCGTCCGTGGAAAAATCATCCACATAGATGATTTGGTAGTTGTAACCACCAAGACTTTCATGGATTTTTTGGGTCAGGAGGACCACATTGTCCTCTTCGTTGTAGAGTGGGACCACTACGGAAAGCAGCGCATGGGTAACAATAGCCATAAGTGTTCTTAAAAACGCAGCAAATTTAGGCTTTTATTTCAGAAAAGGAGTTGACAAGTTGCTTGGCGGCATGAAAAGGGGATAGGCTATTGTTCTCGATTTTTTTGAGAGCCTTGGCCACATTCTTCTTAAAATTGGGGTTTTGGTAGAAATAGTGTTTTAATTCATTGTCCACACTTTGTAGGAACCATTGTTTGTTTTGTGCTATTCGGTTGTGCCGCAAATGACCGTTTTCCGTTGCCGTTTGGATAAAAGTTTCAATTAGTTCCCAGACCTCGGTAATGCCTTTTTGCTCTATGGCCGAGGCGGTCAAGACTTTTGGGGTCCAGCCACTGGCCTTGGGCGGGTATAGATGTAGGGCTCTGGTGAATTCTGTCTTGGCACTGTTTGCTTGCTTAAGGTTGGAACCATCTGCCTTGTTGATCACAATGGCATCGGCCATTTCCATAATGCCCCTTTTGATGCCCTGTAGCTCGTCTCCGGCACCGGCCAGTTTCAGCAACAAAAAGAAATCGACCATGCTGTGCACCAAGGTTTCACTCTGGCCCACTCCAACGGTCTCTATTAAAATGACATCGAAACCTGCGGCCTCGCAGAGTACGATGCTTTCCCGGGATTTTCTTGAGACACCCCCCAAACTATCGCCAGATGGGGAGGGACGAATAAAGGCGTTGGGGTCATTGGCCAAGGTTTCCATACGGGTCTTGTCTCCCAAAATGCTGCCCTTGCTCAAAGAACTGGAGGGGTCAACGGCCAGTACGGCCACTTTTTTGCCCAATTGGGTAAGGTGGCTTCCAAAAGCTTCGATAAAAGTGCTTTTACCAACCCCGGGCACTCCGGTAATCCCAATTCTAATACTGTTGGTCTCTTTGACCATACATGCTTCCAAAAGGGTATTGGCCATTTCAAAATGTTCGGCATTGGTGCTTTCGATCAGGGTAATTGCCTTGCCCAGAATGGATTGGTCGCCACTTTGGATGCCTTCTATCAGTTCGTTGATGGAAGGGGGTACATTTCGCCGCTGTTTGATTTGTTGAATCTGCTCCGTTCTCACATTTTTACTTTTCAAAACCAAAAATTTCAGGGAATTTCCAGCGAAAGTATGAAGTTTCACACAAATTTAATAGCACATTTGACCATATAATGGCAGCATTTCCTAAACTTTGGAATTAGAAAATCATAATTAAGATGAAAACAATTTTTGAAACCAGCGCCACCAATAGCGGTGGAAGATCTGGCCATGTGACCAGTGAGGATGGAACCATAGATTTTGACATTCGTATGCCATCTCCCGATGGAGTGCAAAAAGAGGGGACAACCAACCCCGAACAATTGTTTGCCGCAGCATATTCCACATGTTTTGCCGGAGCCTTGCAATATGTTGCCAAAGAAGCGGGAATAGATGATTTGGGGGATTTTAGTGTAACGGCCACTATTTCCTTCAATTCAGATGAAGATGGCTTTTTCTTGGAAGCGGTGTTGGATTCCTACCTGCCCACGGTAGATAAGACGCAGGGTGAGGATTTGATCAATGCGGCCCATGAAATCTGCCCTTACAGCAAGGCCACCCGTGATAATGTTACGGTACATTTAAATTTGTTGCTAGACGATTAAATAATTCTTTTTCAATACATTATAATCCTGCTAGAGTAATTTGGCAGGATTTTTTTGTTAAGGGAAGAAAAAATTTTGCCACATTGGATTTTTTAAATCGTCCTTAGGATGAACAACAGATGATCAAACCAACAGTTTTGCAGCTAGAACTGGTAGAACAATGTAAGGTCAATGACCGTAAAGCACAACTGGCACTATACCGAAAGTATTGTGATGGAATGTTCTGTGTGGCCATGCGGTTTCTTAAAAGTGAGGATGATGCCGAGGATGTGGTGCAGGAATCGTTTATAAAGGCGTTTCAACGGTTGGAACAGTTTACGGGCAATGTCACTTTTGGAGCTTGGTTAAAAAAGATCGTGGTCAATGGCTGTATCGATTTTTTAAAGTCGAAACACCAAAAAACCATTGAGTTGGATGAGGGCTATATGCATATAGCCGATGACGATGATTGGCAGGTTGATGGGGAAATTGACCTGAACGAGGTGAAAAAGGCCATTGGGGCATTACCGGAAAAATATCAATATGTGGTACAGCTCTTTTTGATCGAGGGATATGACCACAGTGAGATTTCAGATATACTTGACATTAGCGAGACCGCATCGCGAACACGCCTGCTTCGGGGCAAGGCACAATTGAAAGAACGTTTAAAAGCATTGGATTATGGCACATGACCTTAGGGAACTCTTTAGGAAGCAACGGAAAAGTGAGCATTACAAAATGAAGGAAGGTCATGAAGAACGGTTTTTAAACCGGTTGGAAGAAGACCTTTCCGCAAAACGTAAGCGGCAAAACTTTCATTGGTTGGGGATAGCCGCCTCTGTGGTCTTTTTACTAGCTATTGGCAGTTATCTTTTGCAAGAAACAGATGGAGATAATGCGGTTACGGCCACGGAGACACAGGCAGATGAACCAATACAGGCCAAACAAGCCATTAGTTTGGGAGACCTATCCCCAGACCTGCAAAAGATAGAGGCCTATTATGTAACCAACATTAATTTGGCCCTTTCCAAACTGGAAGTTTCCAATGACAACAAAGACATTGTGGACGGGTATCTGGAACGCTTGGAAGAACTTAACCGGGAATATGAAATCTTGAGCAATGAGTTGAATGAAATGGGGCCTAATGACCAGACCATTGCGGCCATGGTCCAAAATCTGCAGCTTCGTGCACAATTGCTGCAGAAATTGAATGAAAAGTTAAATCAATTAAAAACATCAAAAAATGAACAGAAAACTGATATTATCTAGTGCAGCGGCCCTGATCGTAGGATCGGGGCTGTGGGCACAGCAGACAAAGACCTATGAAGAAACCTTTAACATAGGGGAGGATGCGGTGTTGGACATCAATACAAGCCATGCCAATATTGAGTTTGAAACCTGGAACAAAAACCAAGTGGAGGTTGTGGCCACGGTGACTTTGGAAAATGCTTCGGATGAAGAGGCCAAGGAATATTTTGGAAAAGAGCCCATTACGATCATGGGAAATAGCAAGGAAATAAAAATCAAGACAACAAGTGACAAGGTATGGGCATCTCTTGCTGATATGGACTTTGATTTTGATTTCAACTTTGATTTTGAGCCTATGTTTGAAAGCTTTAGCATTGAGATACCCGATATTCCAGAGATTGCCGTATTGCCAGAGATGCCCCCCCTGCCTCCCATGCCGCCCATGAAGGTGAAAAGCTTTGATTACTCAAAATACAAAAAGGAAGGCGAAAAGTACATGGAGGAATGGACCCAAGAATTTGAGGAGAATTTTGATGAGGAATACCAAAAGGAGATGGAAGAGTGGGGCAAACGTGTGGAAGAAAAGGCCAAAGCTTGGGAAGAGCGCAATGCAGATAGGTTAGAAAAAATGGAGGCCAGAATGGAGGAACGGGCCAAAGAAATGGAGAAACGTGCAGAGGAGATGGAGAAACGTAGGGAAGAGCTTGAAAAAAAGCGTGAAGTGGCCCATGAAAAAAGGATGGAGGCCAGAGAGAAGCAACGGGCTGTTTCTTCAAAAAGCAAGGCACCAAATATCCTTTACTACTCCTCTGATGGGGAGCCTAAAAAATATGAGGTAAAGAAGAGCATTAAAATAAAAATGCCCAAATCGGTCAAACTTAAGATGAATGTAAGACATGGCGAGGTCAAATTGGCGGCCAATACCAAAGACATTAAGGCAAGCTTGCGCTACGCAAGCTTGCTTGCCTCTACCATTAATGGCAAGGATACCAAAATAGATGCGGCCTACTCCCCTTTGGTCGTTGAGCGGTGGAATGCCGGTAATTTAAGCGCCAAGTATTCCGAAAAGGTAAAATTGGCCCAGGTTAAGGACATTCGCCTTAATTCTACCTCATCCAATATTGTCATTGGCAATGCGCTCAACGATGTGTATATCATCAATGATTTGGGCCAAACGGACATCAACGCTATTGGCGATGACTTTACCAGGGTCTTTGTATCCTTAAAAAATGGACAGTTGAATACCGTATTGCCCCAGCAAAATTGCCAGCTTAAGATAGTAGATAAACGTTCTGAAGTTTCCTACCCCAACACCTTAAAGGTGGATGTGTCCAAAAATGGCAATAGCTATGTGATTCAGGGGTTTTCCCAGTCAAAACAACAGAATGCCCCAGCCTTTGAAGTGAACGCTGAATACAGTGAAGTGGTCATCCGGGAGTAGCTCCCCATGTAGCCCCTTCATTCTTCTACTACGCTCCTAATGCGCTTCTTCCTTTAAATACTCCCTGAAATTTTCCTTAAACCGATTCAGTCTGGGGATGGACACTGCTTTTACATAGGAGTTGTTCGGATTTCTTCGCTCAAAATCTTGGTGGTAAGCTTCCGCTTTCCAGAACTTTTCAAATTGGGTGACCTCGGTAACGATGGGCCGGTCATAGACTTTGTTCGATTCAAGAAGTTGCATATAGTCTACAATCGCTTTTTTTTCCTTTTCGTTTTGATAGAAGGCAATGGAACGATATTGAGTTCCACTATCGGGACCTTGGCGGTTTAATGAGGTAGGGTCGTGTGAACCAAAAAAGACTTGGACCAAGGCCAAAAAGGAAATCTCTTTGGGGTCATAGTATACCAGAACCGTTTCTGCATGGGTAGTTCTGCCATAACCAACATCTTCGTAGCTTGGGTTGTTCTCGGTACCGCCCGAGTAACCGGAGATAACCTCTTTAACCCCTTTCACACTTTCAAAAATAGCCTCTACGCACCAAAAACAGCCACTGGCAAAATAGGCGGTCTCGTACTCTTGTAATGCCGCTAAGGAGAGTGTCTCCTTTTTGAAATTCTGGGCGGTTGTCTCCTTTTTTTCTGTTTTGGGTTTGGACTGGCAGGCAAACGCCACAAACAGACCGACCAAAAGAAATATCTTTTTCATAAGCATCACGATTTTCTCTTTAGTGGAGGAGCAAGACCAAAAATTACAGCAGCAATGGTAAAAAATGTTAAATGGCCAATGTACTGCCAATATCCAATAAGATCAAATCTTTGTTTTTTGACTTGAAATAGGATAGGGCAGCTTTCCTATCCAGTACAATAGGGGGGAAGGTATCGTAATGGCATCCTAGAATAATATCACATTTTACAAAATCTGCGGCGATAGCGGCTTCTTTATAGCCCATGGTAAAATTGTCCCCTATTGGGAAAACGGCTAAGTTTAGGTCGGAACAAAAGGTCATTGGAATCAATTTCATATCCATGGTCAGCGCGGTGTCCCCAGCAATATAAATGCATTTGTTCTTTGATCTTATGACAAATCCGCCAGGGTTGCCCCCGTAGCTTCCATCGGGAAGGACGCTTGAATGTATCGCGTTGACATATTTTACAATAAAAGGGCCAAAATCCTTTTGTCCACCATGGTTCATGGGATGGCCATTGATTCCCTTTTCCCCAAACCAATTGACAATTTCATAGTTGGAAACAACCACGGCATTTGGATTGTTTTTGGCAATCTGTTCCACATCCAGAACATGGTCTTGGTGGCCGTGGGTCACCAAAATATAATCAGCCTTTAAGGCATCGACATCAATATCCTTGGCCAATTCGTTGGCCGATATAAAGGGGTCTACAATGATATTGGTTCCATCAATATCAATATGAAGGGACGCATGCCCCAGAAAAGTCACTTTCATAAAACGCTATTTTCGTCAAGGTACTAAAAACCTCCCTTTTTTATATCTTCATTTCCAAAATTTATCATGTCAATATCCATCCACATATCCCATAAAAACCCGGTGCAGATTTTTTTTGGAATTCCCCATAGCGCTTATTGTCCCATAGATTTATCTGTTCACAATGAGGAACTACAGCGGATTGATATTTCGGATCCAGTGGTATGTCAGACCTATATTGATGGGGTTTTGGACCGGCATAATGCCAGGGTTGCCTATGGGGGCTATCTGGAGGAGCGTAAGCTCTATCAAAATTCTGACCTGTTCTCTATGGGGAAAATAAGGAACCTGCACTTGGGGGTCGATTTTTGGTGTAGCACCGGGACCAAAGTCCTTGTGCCAGTGGAAGGCAAGGTGCATAGTTTTCAAAACAATGCAACTGTTGGGGATTATGGGCCCACGATTATTCTGGAGCATCGTTCGGGAGGGCAAAGTTACCACACCTTATATGGGCATCTTTCCGAAGCGTCTATACAGGACCTATACATAGGCAAGGAATTTAAGGCCGGGGAAGTATTGGGCAGTCTGGGAGAAACGGCGATTAACGTTAACTATGCGCCCCACTTACATTTTCAACTTATTTTGGACTTACAGGGTAATTTTGGGGATTATCCCGGGGTATGCAGCCTTGGGGATTTGGATTTCCAGAAAAAGAACTGCCCTGACCCCATGTTGCTTTTGAATTTTTGAACGGTAGGTGAACTACCGATATCTTGGATGAGGTGCGGCAGCCAAGTTTCTTTTCCCTTTTGAAAAATAACTTTTGGTCATTGGGTCTTTATCGTTGAACGACAAAATTGGGGATTAGACCGAATTTAAATATTCCCGACATGGTTGATGGGATATTTTTACGCCAAGCAAACAAACGAGAAACGATGAGAACCTATTTTATACTTTTTGCTGTACTGTTTTGTATGTCCATAACTAACGGACAGTCTAAAACGGGCAAAACTTCTAAAGAAGGCCCCAAAAAGAGCGAAAAAGCCATTCCTCCAAAAAATGAAAAGAAAACCGCTAAGATTTTACTGTTCAAAAATTCTAGGGTAAAAAAGGAGTTGCGGTTTACCCCAAAGGGAAAAAGATCAAAATTAGCTTGATCATGTTCGAGTTCATTATAATAAGTGCGTTGTTGCTAGCCAGCATCTTTTTTGCCATAAGGATCATAATGTTGAACAATGTGATAGCCAGGCTCATTGCCAATTCTAAAAAAGAGGGGCTCAGAAAAGTTTAATGATACCCTCGAGGCCTAGTCACACGAATCCCATTCTAGAGGGATTGTCGATGAAATACACACCCAATCGGTAAGTTGTTTCTTACACAAAATCCTTTTGTCGAAGATAAAATACACTTTAACCAGAGTTAGGTTTTACAACGATTTTTTTGTCCGTAAAAACGACCAAAATTGACCCCAAGGGACAAATGGGGGTAATTTTACCATGTAATTGAAACCCAAGTCATGAAAACAATTTTAACCTTAATCTTCACCACTTTCATCGGTTTTGCAGCTATGGCGCAAACAACAGGGAAAGAAGTAAAAGTTGAGACCCAAACAAAAAAGGTTGAATTGAACATCAACACCACGATCCAAAAAGTTGAAATCAAAAAGGTTGAGATTGCCAGGGTTTACATGAACAAAAATTACAGGGTTAAAAGGGCATTGAATTTTACGACAAAGTCGAACAAATCTAAAATGGCTTAATCCATGGAAACAATTCTAATCCCGGTTGCGTTATTGTGTAGTTTTATTTTTGCTTTGGCATCGTTGTTTTTCTCTTTGCGTCTTGCCAAGGTTTTTTCACATCAAAAATAAAATAGCACAGCCGTTCCCTTCATCAATCATTCAGGAATTCTAATTTTATTCCCTAAGAACAACGCGTTTAAGAACAGGCGATTGGTGCCGTACCATGATCCTCTAAAATTGGGGTTATCGGCAAACAGTACGACCCTGCCATTGCCCAGTTTACTGACCACTAAGGATGCAGCGGGTTTTATAAACTCTTCCATGTTCTTTTTTGTGATAAACCCATCGATATGGGGGGTATTGGCGTACTTTGCCACCGTGGAAAAATTATTCTTACTGGGTTGCAACCAAACCGTATTGTTTTTGTAGACCGGGATTTGGGTATCGTGATAGCCAAATGCCAAGGGGTGGGTCACGTCCAGATCAACCCTTAAAATAACACCGCCAATCCTTTCTTTGCCCAAAATTTCTGGAGCATCAACATAAGGTTTCCGCTCCACTGTTTTTGTGGAATCTTTCTTTCCCTGAATCAGGTTTTCTTTTACCCATTCCTTTTCTATCACCCATTTTGTGGCACGCCCCACGGTAATCAAGGTGTTGCCTTTGGCAACCCAATCCTTTATTTTTTCTTGTTGCCCTTTGGATAGGTTATATGCACCGGAAACCATGACCAGTGTAGTGTACTTATCCAAGGTGGACCGGTTAAAATACCGTAGGGAAATCTTAGTAAGGGGCATATGTACACGGGTGTCTAATAAATGCCATACCTCACCGGCCTCATAAGGGTTTATCCCATCACCAATGAGCATTGCCGCTTTTGGTTTGGTGATTGGTGAAACATGCCGACTGCCCAGATCTATACCTTGGGCATTGTAGCCTGTTTGGACAGCTAAGATGGGCACCTCATATTTCTCTTGGGCTTTTTTTACCCATTTAAACACCTCGTCGACCTTTTTTTTCTGTAGGCTTACCGGAATCACCAGTGCTCCGTAATTGAACGGTACCTTGCCAGAAGCAGTCTTTGCCGTGAAGGGTTTGAAGGATGCCGAAACCGTTAACCCATTTTCCTGAAGAAAATTGAGGGCGGCGTAAGCATTGTAGTCATCATAATCGATGATATAGGCATAATCGGTTTTTTGAACGGGGCTGTAGTTGACCAAACCAGTTGTTGTACTGATTTTTTCGCCCAAATCCAGACGTGTTGTTGTGCGGTACTTCATATTGTAAAAGTTGGCTACGGACCATGCCGATGCATCGTAGTACACACTGTCCCGATACTTGTCATAGGTTTCAAAGAAGGTCTGGACCATTCGGTATTGAGGCTGTTTTGTGGGTACAACGTAGCCATTATCAGATTTATAGACATCCACTTTGTGGAGCAACAATTTGTCTATAAAGGCCTTTAGCCTATTTTGGTCATGGTCTTCTTTAAAGAAATACCCTTGAACTTTACTTTTAGAGGCGTTTGTCAGGGCACTTTTGAAGAAGTCTTGCTGGTATTTTCGCATATAGGCTTTGTTCTCAACACCAGCCTTTAGCGTTGCTATGGTAGAGGTGTATTGGTTTCTAATGGTAAAGGCAAAGCTTATTTCGCCAAAAGCGGTTTTCTGTTTGTGGCCCCGGGAACTGGCCTGTTCAAAAAGCAGGCCCAGACCACCCTGTAAATCTGGGTAGGAAGAACCATAACCGGGATATGTACCGTCAAAAACCTCTTTGGTATAGTAAAAGGAGCCAATGCTGTCCAAGGCTTTGGCAAAGTAATCGCCAAAAAGATTATTGAGGTCAATATAATTTTCCTTGGGCATGATGGGGTCTAGGGCACCATTATCTTTCATGGGCTCAAAAAAGTAACTGCTTTGTGTGCCCATTTCATGAAAATCTGTGACCACATTGGGGTACCATTTATGATACCATGTTAATTTGCCCCGGCTTTCGGGATGGATGCCCAACAGCCAGTCCCTGTTCAGGTCAAACCAATAATGATTGGTACGTCCTCTGGGCCAGTACTCGTTGTGTTCCGCATCCTGGGGGTCTGCCACCAATGGATTTCCCTGGTACATATTGGCATATTGAGTGTGCCGATCACGTCCATCAGGGTTAAGGGTGGGGTCGATCATGATAATCGCATTGTTTAGGTAGTTTATGATTTCAGGATTGGAGGATGCGACAAGGGTATAGGCAGTCAACAAGGCTGCTTCACCACAAGAGGGTTCGTTACCGTGTACATTGTACCCCAGATTAATGAATAGGGGAACGTCATCATAATTGGATACGGATTGGGAAGGGTCTACGAAGGCCAAGTGTTCTTCCCTTATCCTTTCCAGGTTTTTCAAGTTTTTGGATGAGGTCACCGTAAGCATGGTCAATTTTCTTCCTTCGTGCGTGCGGCCGTATACCTGTATTGAAGCCCTATCAGATAGTTCAGCAAGTTTGGTCAGGTAGGCTACCATAAGATCATGACGTGTATGGTGCTTTCCGATGGGATACCCAAGAAATTCTTCTGGAGAGGGAATGTTCTCGTTAAAGGGATGGAATTTTTTAAAGAAATAATCTTGCGCAGAAAGTGTTGTACTTACCAACAGCAATACAAACAATGACTTTTTTAACATAGGAAAGGAATTAGTTAGTCCCCTAAATATAGGGAGAAACCAACTAATGCACCGTGTGGAAATCCTGATCTATTTCTTGGAAGTTGATCTGGTAATAGGTACCCTTGGCCTTTAAATCCCTTGCAATGGTTCCCTTAAGTTGTCTAGCCAAGTTGTGTATGAGTTTGAGTCCCAAAGATTTTGTGTCTTTTGGGTCAAGGTCTACGGGAAAACCAATACCATCATCGCCCAAGTACATTTCATAGTTGTTGGTGCCCTTTTTGGTAAGGGTTATTTTAATGGTTCCCTCGTTATCGGCAGGGATACCGTATTTAAGGGAATTGGTAATGGTCTCGTTAATGATCAGCCCAAGAGGGATAATGGTGTCTACACTCAAAAGATACTCCCCAATGTCCAACTCCAGATTAATGTTGTTCTTATTGCCCTTTACCGAACGGATGAGGTATTCGCACAATTCTTTGACATAGGGCGTAAACTCCATTTTTGAGGAGTAAAAATCCTTTTTGTAGAGCATTTCATGAACCATGGACATGGAGACTACACGATGCTGGCTTCCTTTGATGATGCTCTCAATCTTTTTGTCGGAAACAGCTCTGGATTGGAGGCTCAAAAGGCTGGAGACAGTCTGTAGATTGTTTTTGACCCTATGGTGCACTTCTTTGAGCAGCATTTCCTTTTCCTCCAATTTGTTGTCCATATCGGTCTTGGTATACTTGTAGGAGGCTTTTTTGCGCAAAAAAAGGCCATTGGCCAAAAACAAAAATGCCAACAAAACAATTACGATAAGGATAACGATATGGAAATTTCTGGACGCAGCATATGTAGCCAAGGCCATGGTCAAGGCCGAAGCAAAATAATTGGAGATTTCTATAAGCTGGTTTTTAATGTCAGATATGTGTTGGTCCCTTTTTCGAATTCCCATGGAAGCCTGTTTTACAACAAAAAAAGGATGTGGGGGCAGTCCTTTGTCGTTGTTTTCGGGGTAAAACTAACCATGTTTTGGACAAAAACAAAGGAATGCCGTGAAAATGGTTTACTATAAGTTAACCTTGAGGTCTTTTGGTATTGCTACTCAACCAAGACCCATTCGCCCTTATCTATCAATGGCTCAGCCTGTTTGTATTTAACGGTTTTGCTTTCGCCGGACATGACATGTTTAATCGTCACCCGTTCGTTTCTGCCAATCTTTGGTTTGTCCCTCACAATGGTTTCAGTAACTTGTGGACGTTGCCCTTGGGTCTGTCCCGCAGCCCTGTTCTGGGCGGCCAACTCATCACTGTTAGGAATCTCTTCCTTAGACATTTGGAGCTTTTCCTTTGGACGGCGAACATTACGTGCCTCCTGGATTTGATTGGTGTTCTCCGTGGGAAGTTCTCCTTTAAACAGGAAGGAGGCCACTTCTTTGTTGACTTTGTCGATCATGCTTTTAAAGAGTTCAAAAGCCTCAAACTTATAGATCAACAAGGGGTCTTTTTGCTCGTGAACCGCCAACTGGACAGATTGTTTCAATTCGTCCATTTTTCGTAGGTGGGTCTTCCAAGAATCATCAATGATGGCCAGGGTAATGTTCTTTTCAAAATCGGTGACCAACTGTTTTCCGTTGGAATTGTATGCTTCCTCCAAATTGGTGACTACGTTCAGGGATTTTATCCCATCGGTAAAGGGCACCACAATTCGTTCAAAATTGCTGCTCTTGTCCTCATAAACCCTTTTGATGACCTTAAAAGCGGTTTCTGCACTTTGGACCATCTTGTCTTGGTAATGCTTGTAGGCTACGGCATAGACCTTATTGGCCAATTCTTGAAAGCCCATCTTGCCAAATTCCTGCTCGGTCACAGGAGCGGTAATTGAAAAGTATTTAATGAGTTCAAACTCAAAGTTTTTATAGTCTTCGGCCATTTTGTTGGTCTCCGCAATGGCCTCACAGGTGTCGTACACCATATTGGCAATATCTACCTTCAATCGTTCTCCTTGTATGGCATGGCGCCTACGTTTGTAGACTACTTCCCGTTGGGCATTCATGACATCATCATATTCCAAGAGTCGTTTTCGAATGCCAAAGTTGTTTTCCTCTACCTTCTTCTGGGCACGCTCAATGGATTTGGTCATCATGCTGTGTTGGATGACCTCGCCATCTTCCAGCCCCATCCGGTCCATGATCTTGGCAACCCGTTCGGAGCCAAAAAGGCGCATTAAATTATCTTCCAGAGAAACATAGAATTGCGAGCTGCCCACGTCACCCTGACGTCCGGAACGACCCCTAAGCTGCCTGTCTACACGGCGGGAATCGTGCCTTTCTGTACCCACAATGGCAAGTCCCCCAGCTTTTTTTACTTCGGCAGACAACTTAATATCGGTACCCCTACCGGCCATGTTGGTGGCAATGGTCACCACTCCTGGGTTCCCGGCTTCGGCAACAATGTCAGCCTCTTTCTTGTGGAGTTTTGCATTGAGGACATTATGGGGAACCTTGCGAACGCTCAATAATTTTGATAACAATTCGGAAATCTCCACAGAGGTTGTACCAATAAGAACAGGTCTTCCCGCTTTGGAAAGTCCGGTCACCTCTTCAATGATGGCGTTGTATTTTTCCCTTTTGGTCTTGTAGATCAAATCATTTCTATCATCACGGGCAATGGGCCTGTTGGTAGGTATTTCAACCACGTCCAGTTTATAGATTTCCCAGAACTCACCAGCTTCGGTTACTGCTGTACCCGTCATGCCCGAAAGCTTGTTGTACATTCTAAAGTAGTTCTGCAAGGTGATGGTGGCAAAAGTCTGGGTAAGGGCCTCGATCTTTACATTTTCCTTGGCCTCAATGGCTTGGTGCAACCCATCGGAATAACGACGACCATCCATGATACGACCGGTCTGTTCATCTACGATCATGACCTTGTTGTCAATGACCACGTATTCCACATCTTTTTCAAAAAGGGTATAGGCCTTGAGCAATTGGGTAAGGGTATGGATCCGTTCACTTTTTATGGCAAAATCCTTAAAGAGCTCTTCCTTGAGCTCTGCTTCCTTTTCAATATCAAGGTTCTGGTTTTCTATCTGGGCAATTTCGCTGCCTATATCGGGCATCACAAAGAAATCACTCTCTTGGTTGCCAGAGATGTATTCCACCCCTTTGTCGGTCAGTTCAATTTGGTTGTTCTTCTCATCAATGACAAACAAGAGATCCTCATCTACCTTGGGCATTTCCCGGTTATTGTCCTGCATGTAAAAGTTTTCGGTCTTCTGCAGGAGTTGTTTTACGCCCTCTTCACTCAAGAACTTGATAAGGGCCTTATTTTTTGGAAGACCACGGAATACACGAAGCAAGAGAAAACCACCTTCCTTGGTGTCCCCTTCCTTGATCAATTTTTTGGCCTCGGCAAGCACACTGGTCAAGTGCTGGCGTTGCTTTTGGACGATATCTGAAATCTTGGGTTTTAACTCATTGAATTCATGACGATCACCTTCAGGCACAGGACCGGAGATGATCAACGGGGTACGGGCGTCATCGATCAATACGGAATCTACCTCATCCACAATGGCATAGTGGTGGGGGCGTTGCACCAGATCACCCGGAGTATGGGCCATATTGTCCCTGAGGTAGTCAAAACCAAATTCATTGTTGGTGCCGTAGGTGATGTCTGCGTTGTAAGCTGCACGCCGACCATCGGAATTGGGTTGGTGCTTGTCTATACAATCCACGGAAAGGCCATGGAACTCAAATATGGGCCCCATCCATGTGCTATCCCGTTTGGCCAAGTAGTCGTTTACGGTGACCAAGTGGGCCCCTTTGCCAGAGAGTGCGTTCAAATAGAGGGGAAGGGTGGCCACCAAGGTTTTACCCTCACCGGTCTGCATCTCGGCAATTTTGCCTTGGTGCAGCGCAATACCACCGATCAATTGCACATCGTAATGTATCATGTCCCAAGTGACTTCCTTTCCTGCGGCATCCCATGAATTTTTCCAGATGGCATGATTGCCTTCCAAGGTCACATAATCCACCGAGCCAGAGATTGAACGGTCAAATTCTGTAGCGGTCACCTGTATGGTTTCGTTATTGGCGAAGCGTTTTGTGGTCTCCTTGACCACGGCAAAGGCTTCGGGAAGGATATCGTTCAGGGTCTTTTCCGAAATTTGATAGGCTTCTTCGTTAAGCTTGTCAATCTCTGCATAGATGTCTTCGTTCCGGTCTATATCATCAGAATTTTCAACCTCTTGCTTGAGTTGGGCTATTTTTTCATTGATTGCTTTGCAATCGTTTTGAATCTGTTCCTTGAAGGCCGCGGTTTTCGCTCGCAGTTCGTCATGTGACAATTTTTCAAGAGCGGCTTCAAAAGACCGTATCTTTTTGACCAAAGGTTGCATTGACTGCACATCTTTCTTTGACTTGTCTCCTACAAAAACCTTTAGTACGGAATTTACAATGCTCATGGTGATTTTTTGTTTGCTGGCTCAAAAGCTGTTCCAGTTTGGAAAAGCGCCAATATTATTTGGTTGGGCTGCCAAAATTACATAAAAAAAGCCTCAAAATAGAGGCTTTAACGTAGTGTTTGCTTGTGTTTTTAATACTCGTCCTCGTTCCAGAGGTAATCTTCTTCCGTAGGGTAGTCTGGCCAAATTTCTTCAATGGATTCGTAGATTTCCCCACCTTCTTCTTCCATGGATTGTAAATTTTCAACTACTTCCAAAGGAGCCCCAGTACGTATAGCGAAATCTATTAATTCGTCTTTAGTGGCTGGCCAAGGCGCGTCACTTAAATAGGATGCTAACTCTAATGTCCAGTACATAGCAATGGTCTGATTTTAAAATTTTTGCAAAAATAATTTTTAAAGCTTAGCTGTCAAGAGAAAACTGAATTATTTAAAAATTATTTTTCTCCAGTGAATTTTATTCAGTTTTTTTTGAATTATCCTGATGTTGTGTCAGGAATCCACTTGACTTCTTTTGCTCTAAGGTCGGACGACAATTTTCGTGCCAAGACAAAAAGGTAGTCAGAAAGCCGGTTAATGTAGGCCAAGACCTGTTCGGGTACGGGCTCATTTTCATGAAGATATGAAATCATGCGCTCGGCGCGGCGGCAAATGGTACGGGCAATATGACAGTATGACACGGTGGCGTGGCCTCCGGGCAGGATAAAATTTGTCATTTGGGGCAGGGAATCGTTCATGGTGTCAATTTCGTTTTCCAAGAGTTGGATGTCATCCGCTGTGATCCGTTGTATTTTTAAGCGTTGGTCCTTTTGTGGCTCAGTGGCCAAGATGGCCCCAAGGGTAAAAAGGGCGACCTGTATTTTTTCTAGGATAAATTGGTAATGACCATCAATTTCTTGGTCCCGTACCAGTCCAAGATGGGAGTTCAACTCATCAATGGTGCCATAGCTCTCAATGCGAATATGGTGTTTGGGTACCCGGGTACCCGTAAAAAGGGACGTTGTGGCCTTGTCGCCGGTTTTGGTATAGATTTTCATTAAAATGATTCGATTTTTATACAGTTGTATTTACACCGTAAGCGTTCAAATTTAACGACAGTAAGGCAAAAAATCGAATTCCCTTAGAATTAATTATGGATTCGGTAAGAAGTTGATTTTTTAAAAATGCGTGACCTCCTTTTTCGAATTTGACTGCTTCTAGTGAAAATCCAGCAAAAGAAAAAAAGCGCAACCACTACAGAAATGGTGATAATGAGATTTGTTGGTACTTCCATGGTGCTTATTTTATCGTAAAATACGCATAAAAAATTGACTATCAAAGATGTGTGTGTAAATAGGCGTGGTTCTATTTACTTTTCGTGCCGTCTTTTTCCTTCCATAAAGCGGCGCGATTTTCTACGTCTGTTGTTTCGCCTGTTGGAGAACAAGACAACAAAATAAACAATCGCAAGTACTCCCAGGACTAAATAGATGGTGTTGTTCATTGCCTTTCCTTTTTTCGGAAGGATAAAATTAACGGTTTAAAACCGTATTGAGAAATGCTCCTTTTCCTGTTCCCGGCGAACGAACAATAGTCCGCAATAAAACAGGTCCATGCTAACGGTTATGCAAGCTAGGGAGGTCATTCGGTTCCATTCCGATACATTTTTGGCGGTTTTATGGATGGAATCTACAAGAAGCATACTGTCATTGTGAAGCTTTTTATGCTGGATCAACCCTTCCAGTCCAACTTGGTCAGGGGCTCTAAAGTACACTAAATCCACGGGGGCGGTTTCGGGGTTTGGAGCGTGGAATTTGGCATTTGGCATTTGGAGCTTGATGCGTTCTTTAAGTTGTGGGTTCCCAACCACCAAAAAGTTTTGATATCCAAAATAGGGTATGCTTTTCAATAGCACATTTTCTCTCTTTACTTTGGATAATTTGGGCTTGGCATAGAGGCATTCAGTAAGGTAGCTGAACACGAATGGCGAATGCACCCCATGTTCGTTGGTGGATTTCAGCAAGAATTTTATTTTGGATAGTAGTAGCATTGGCACCCCTTGTCTTTTTAGAAAATGCCCACCCCTTGGGGCATGGTCCATTTTTAGCTTTCCATTAAGGTCGATAGTTCAAACCAGCGTTCGGTCTTGGTTTCCAACTCCGTTTCCAGTTCCCCCAGTTCAATGGATATATTGTTGATTTCCTCCCCGCTCATGCTGGGGTCTGAAAATTTGCCCTGTAGGACTTCCTTTTTCTTTTCGAGCTTTTCAATGGCGGTTTCCAATTGTTTGTACTCCTTTTGCTCGTGGTAGGATAGCTTTCGCGTAGTTTCCTTATCCCGCCATTCCATTTTTTCTTTCTTGCTTTCGGGTTCCTTTTCCTTGGCGGGAACGCTATCTTCATAAGCCCGGTAATCGGAATAATTTCCGGGAAAATCATCGATCAGGCCATCGCCCTTGAATACAAAGAGGTGGTCCACGATCTTGTCCATAAAATAGCGGTCGTGGGAGACCACGACCAGACAACCGGGAAAATCCAGTAGAAAACTCTCCAAGACGTTCAGCGTTACAATGTCCAGGTCGTTGGTTGGTTCGTCCAAGATCAAAAAGTTCGGGTTTTGGATCAGAACGGTGCAGAGGTAGAGCCGTTTGCGTTCGCCTCCGCTCAATTTTTCCACAAAATCATACTGCTTTTTTCGGTCAAACAGAAAACGCTCCAACAGTTGCTGGGCAGAGATTTGTCGTCCTTTTTTCAAGGGGATGAAATCGCCATACTCCCGAATGACGTCAATGACCTTTTGCCCTTCTTTGATGCGGATGCCCTTTTGGGTGTAATAGCCAAATTTAATGGTGTCGCCAATTACAATTTTGCCTGAATCCAAGGGTTCGCTTCCGGTGAGGATGTTCAAAAAAGTGGATTTTCCCGTTCCGTTCTTGCCAATGATGCCCACACGTTCGCCCTTGGTGAAATTGTAGTCAAACTTTTGCAGCAACACTTTGTCGCCAAAGGATTTGGAGAGGTTGTGCAGTTCCACGATCTTACTGCCCAAGCGTTCCATGTTCAGTTCCAACTGCACCTCGTGTTCTTTTCGGCGTTGGTGTGCGGTGGCTTTGATCATGTGAAAATCGTCTATACGCGATTTGGATTTTGTGGTACGTGCCTTGGGCTGGCGGCGCATCCAATCCAGTTCTTTTTTATAGAGTATTTTGTTTTTGTGCAGTTCTACGGACTCACGCTCCAAACGGGCTTCACGTTTTTCAAGATAGTACGAATAATTGCCCTTGTAGCCGTATAATTGGTTGTTGTCCAGTTCAATGATTTCATTGCAGACCCGTTCCAGAAAATAACGGTCGTGGGTGACCATAAAGAGTGTTAGGCTCTCTTTTTTAAAGAAATCTTCGAGCCATTCGATCATCTCCAGATCCAAGTGGTTGGTAGGCTCATCCAAGATCAACAGATCGGGTTTGTTGATCAGGGCATTGGCCAAGGCCAGACGTTTCTTTTGTCCGCCAGAGAGCAACTTTACCTTTTGGTCCAGTTGGGTGAGTTTGAGCTTAAAGAGGATCTGTTTGTACTGGGTCTCAAAATCCCAGGCGTGGTGCTGTTCCATGGCCTCAAAGGCGGCTTGGTAGGCTTCTTGGTCATCTGGGTTTTTCAGGGCTTCCTCATATTGGGCAATGATCTTTAGGATGTCATTGCCCGAATCAAAAATGGTCTCTTCCACCGTAAGCTCCGGATTCAAATCGGGTTCCTGTTCCAAAAAAGACAGCCGTATGCCCTTGCGTTTGGTCACTTGGCCCGTTTCGGTGGCATCCTTTCCAGAAACAATATTTAAAATCGATGTTTTACCAGCACCGTTTTTGGCGATCAGGGCAATTTTTTGCCCTTCATTAATGCCGAAGGAGATCGTGTTGAAGAGGACAACCTCACCATAGGATTTTGATATGTTCTCAACAGTAAGCAGGTTCATCTAAGCGTCTTGTAATTTAGGCTGAATCAACAAAAATACATAACGTATTGCCAAAGGGATTATGATAAGAATATTGATGGGGGAGAAGAGCTGTGCCTTTATGATCCACAAGAGAAGGCTAAGGACCATGAGCATGAGCAGGCTCCAAAGGTATTTTTTGACCCAAGCGGGCGGTTCTTTTCTTAGCACAAAAAAGGCGACAAACAGGTTTAGGGGAAAAAGCCAAAGGATGTTTCCGTTGTTTTTGGTATAGACATGATCGGTGCCAAACCAAAGAAGGAAGAGGAATGTTCCGGCCAAGCCCGAAATAAGGAAAAGCCAAAAATCCAGCCTTCTGTTTCTGTGTCCTTTTTTTAAATCCCTATAAGTGAACCAAAATACGAGTAGGGCAAGCAAAAGGAACACAAACAGGGGAGAGGTGAAAAAAGAAGGTTTAGCCGTTTTTTCTTCATAATCCAGTACTATCGCTTCCTTTGCCAGCAAGGGTTTGCCATTTTTTTGGGCAACCCTGATCTGTTCCATGGCCTGATAGGGTAAAAAGGTGTGTTCTTGTACCGTGGCCTTACGGTCTACCACGGCGCCAAATGCCAAATCGATGCCAAAAGCGCCCCATGAGTTGGTGTGCAAATGGCTTCGGACCAATTGCCTAAAGGTAGAAAGCTCCTTTAAATGGTCGTCTCCAAACTTGATGTCGCCCCCAAATTGATCCACCAATATTTTGCCCACCATGGTAGAGCAATTGTCAAAAAGGGGGTCATAGAGGTAATCCCGGTTTTCGGGGCGATAGTTCCATTCAAAAAACTGAAAAAGTTGATTGGTTTCTTCGGGCGTCAATTGGAGTACCTGTTCCCTTACCCATCTTTTTTCGTAGGCGTATTCGGGTAAAAAGTTTTCAAACCGTCTGCGGGTCAAGGTGTAGCGCAACCTGCCTTTGGTAAAGTTCAGGTAGAAGTTGGGTTGGTCAAAATCAAAAGTGCCATAATTGTAGATCACATCAATGCCCAATTTGGGGTCTTCAACACGAAAAGCCGTGTGCCCAAAGGAATAATAGAGCACCTCGGGGTCGCCGGCACAGGTTATGACGCAGATCTTGGCCTGATCGGTCAGTTTGGGCAACTGGCCCAAGAGGGATGTGCTGGCCCATGCAAAAAAAAGAAAAAAAGTGAGTGTTCGCATGCTTGTGGATAACCTTGCAAATATCACATTTATGAATGTAACACAGCGTTTATAAAATCTAAAAAAGCCTATTTTTACAAAAAACCAATATGAAACAGCATATACCCAATTTCATCACGTTATTGAATGTTTTGAGTGGATGCATTGCCGTGGTCTTTGCGGTACAAAACCAATTGGAACTGGCCGCCTTGTTTGTTTTTCTGGGGATTTTGTTTGATTTTTTGGATGGATTGGCTGCCCGCGCCCTAAACGCCTATAGTGCCATTGGGGTGCAGTTGGATTCCTTGGCCGATGTGATCACCAGCGGATTGGTGCCGGGCATTGTGATGTTCCAGTTGTTGACCATGGCCCAAAAGGGAAGCTGGAACCTTGATCTGTTCGGGATGCATTCTGAAGTTGGGGTGCTGCCACTGTTCGGGTTTTTGATCACCATGGCCTCTGCCTATCGCTTGGCCAATTTTAATGTGGATGAGAACCAAGTTTCCTCATTTGTGGGCTTGCCCACCCCGGCCAATGCCCTGTTGGTCATATCCCTACCCTTGATCCTGGTCTACCAGAATACACCCACTCTGAACGATATTATCCTTAACCAATGGTTTTTATTGGGGCTCACGGTGGTAAGTGCCTTTCTGTTGAATGCCAAAATACGGCTGTTCTCCTTAAAGTTCAAGAGTTATGGTTTTAAAGAGAACGGAATCAAATACCTTTTTTTGATTGGAAGTTTGGTATTGCTGTTAACGCTTCGGTTTTTGGCAATTCCGGTTATCATTCTATTGTATATTTTGAGTTCGCTATTGGTTAAAGAAAATCCCGAAATTGGAGTTTAGGGTTTCGGATTTTGTTCTTTTTCTTCAGGCTAAGTAACATTTTGAATTGAAAAGGAGGGAGTTTTAAAAATAAAAACGATTACGAATGGGCAATATCCAAGATATGAACAATCGGATAAAGCAGATTAGTAATTTGAGCCCTTCAAAACGGAATACATTCAAAGAAAATAAGGAAAGGTATGTGTAAGGGAAACAAAGCTTTTTTTATTGCCTTAGGTGAAAAGCATATTCCCAATAGCCATTTACTAAAACTCCAATTTTTTCTTGCGAAGCTCAAAGTTCTGGCCTAGATATACCTTGCGCACCATTTCATCCTTGGCCAAATCTTCGGGGATGCCGGCCTTTAAGATGCCCCCTTCGAACATGAGGTAGGAGCGTTCGGTAATGGCCAAGGTTTCCTGTACGTTGTGGTCGGTGATCAAAATACCAATGTTCTTGTTCTTCAATTGGGCCACAATACGCTGAATATCTTCTACGGCAATGGGGTCTACCCCGGCAAAAGGTTCATCGAGCAGAATAAATTTAGGGTCGGTGGCCAGGGCACGTGCAATCTCTGTCCTTCGGCGTTCCCCGCCAGACAACAGATCGCCACGATTTTTACGAATATGCCCCAGACCGAATTCGTCTATGAGCGATTCCAATTTTATATGTTGTTCGCGCTGGCTTAGGTCGGTGGTCTGCAGTACGCTCAAAATGTTGTCCTCAATGCTCAGTTTTCTAAAGACGGAGGCTTCCTGGGCCAAGTAACCAATACCATGTTGCGCCCTTTTGTACATGGGGAATCCGGTGATTTCCATATCATCCAAATAGATGTTCCCCCCATTGGGATTGATCAATCCCACGATCATATAGAACGAGGTGGTCTTACCTGCCCCATTGGGCCCCAAAAGGCCAACAATTTCTCCTTGGTTTACTTCCAGGGAAATGCCCTTTACAACCTTGCGGCCCCTGTAGGCCTTCATAATATTTTCTGCACGTAACTTCATGGGTGACCAAAACTAACCATATTAGACAACTCAAAAAGGTGTTTTTTGAAATTTTTAGGCATTGGGCTTTTCCAACTCTTCCCAATATTCGTAAGCCCTTCGCAAATGGGGTACTACAATGGTACCGCCCACTAGGGTGGCAATGCCCAAAGTTTCCATCACTTCTTCCTTGGAGGCACCGTTCTTTTGGGCACTTTCCAAATGATATTTTACACAATCATCACAACGCAATACCGCCGAAGCCACCAAGCCCAGTAATTCTTTGGTTTTCACATTCAGGGCACCTGCCATATAGGCATTGGTATCCAGATTGAAAATCCTTTTGATGAGCTTGTTGTTTTCGGCCAACAATTTTTCGTTCATTTTGGCCCTGTAGGCATTGAACTCTTCTACTTTATTTGGCATTTCTTAGTGCTTTTTCCTTTTTGGCCTCCTGTTTCATAACCACTTTGGAGATATTGATACTTACCTGGTATAGGATGATTACGGGAATGGCCACGACGATTTGACTGGTCACATCCGGGGGAGTGATGATGGCAGACAGTATCAACACAATGACCAAGGCGATCTTTCTATATTTTTTAAGGATTTCCGGGGTTACCAGACCGATTTTGGTCAAAAAGAAGATAACGATGGGCAGCTCGAACATAATGCCACAGGCTATGACCGATGAGCGTACCGTGGCCACATAGGAGCCCAGGTCAATTTCATTGGTCACCTCGGAACTGACCTGATAGGTGCCCAAAAAATTGATGGATAAGGGGGCAACCACATAGTAGCCGAAAACCACTCCCATAAAGAACAACAGAGAGGCCACAAGGATAAACCCACGGGAATATTTACGTTCGTTTTCATGCAACCCTGGGCTTATAAATCGCCATAACTCCCACAGCACATAGGGGAAACCAAGGATAAACCCAGCCCAAATGGAGGTCCAGATATGTGCGGAGAATTGTCCGGCCATCAACCTACTTTGTATGGTAAAGGGCAGGCTGTCCCCACAAAACTCAGAATCGATCCCAAAAAAGGTGGCCACGCTGCAAAAAAACCTGTAGGTGGGAAAACTTAGGTTCTTTGGACCGAATAGGATGGTATCAAAAATGAATCCCTTCATGGCAAAGGCGACACAAGCAATGAGGACCACAACCATTATGGAACGCACCAAATGCCAGCGCAGTTCTTCCAGATGGTCCAAAAAGGACATTTCGTTGGGGTCTTTTCTTTCTTTGGCCATTAGGTCAATCCTTCGTTTATGAGATTATGGAGGTGAATGACCCCGTGATAGCTGTTTCCATCCATAACCAATAGTTGTGAGATTTCATTCTTCCGGAGCGTTTCCATGGCCTTGATGGCCAAAATATCCGGGGCAATGGTCTTGGGGTTTTTGGTCATGATATCCCCTGCGGTCAAATCCTTGATGTTGTCATGTTTGTTCAGCATTCGGCGTATGTCACCATCGGTAATGATGCCCACCACATTTCCGTTTTCGGTAACGGCGGTCACCCCGAGCATTTTTTTGGAAATTTCAACAATGGCCTGTTTTACTGGGGTAGAAATGTCTACCTCAGGTTTCATGTTATTGCTGACCACATCGCTCACCCTAAGGTATAGCCGTTTTCCCAAAGACCCGCCAGGGTGGTATTTGGCAAAATCCTCACTGCTAAAACCACGGGATTCCAACAGGGCAATGGCTAGGGCATCGCCCATGACCAATTGGGCAGTTGTACTGGTGGTGGGGGCCAAATTATTGGGGCAGGCTTCTTTTTCTACATGAGTATTGAGTATAAAATCTGCCTGCTTGGCCAGAACCGAATCCATGTTGCCCGTTATTGCAACCAATTTGTTGTTTCCTCTCTTAATCAGTGGAATCAACATTTTTATTTCTTCGGTATTACCACTTTTGGAAATGCAGATGACCACATCATCCCTAAGTACCGTACCCAAATCCCCATGAATGGCATCAGCAGCGTGCATAAAAATGGCTGGAGTACCTGTAGAGTTGAATGTGGC
This sequence comes from Croceivirga sp., assembly GCA_965230555.1. GTDB lineage: Bacteria > Bacteroidota > Bacteroidia > Flavobacteriales > Flavobacteriaceae > Croceivirga. The sequence goes on along the minus strand of OZ246014.1, from coordinate 2,969,247 downwards.
TACGATCTTTGAGGCAATAAGGGCGCTTTTGCCCACGCCGGAAACGACTACCCGGCCGTTGGAGCTCAGGATGCATTCAACCGTTTTCGTAAAATTGGCATCCAACAGATTGCCCAAATTTTGGATGGCTTTACTTTCGTTGTCAAAAGTGCGTTTTGCTATGGATTGGAGTGAACCGATGGAATTAATTGTTTTATTTGAGGCCTTCAATTGTTTTACAAAAAGAATGTGTTATATTTAAGTTTACAAAATTAAGGAAACAAAAGATTTATTAGGATTTAAGCCTAAAAAACAAAACTAATTACTACGAACTAACTTCTCTATGTACAGGCCGAGCGGTCTTTTTAAGTAAAATAAACTAGGATTTTGAATGATGATGGATTTAAACGATGCGCTTAAAAAGTATTTTGGTTTTTCTCAATTTAAAGGATTACAGGAAAATGTTGTTGGCAACATAACGGCAGGGAACGACACCTTTGTCATTATGCCCACGGGAGGCGGAAAATCACTTTGTTACCAATTGCCAGCAATGATCAAGGAAGGCGCGGCCATTGTGGTCTCCCCACTGATTGCCTTGATGAAAAACCAGGTCGATGCCATGCGAGGGGTGTCGGCAGAGAATGGGATTGCCCATGTTCTTAACTCCTCCTTGACGAAAACAGAGGTAAGACAGGTGATGGAGGACATGACCAACGGAGTCACAAAGCTACTTTATGTGGCCCCGGAGTCATTGACAAAAGATGAATATGTAGATTTTTTGAACACGGTCACCATTTCGTTTGTTGCCGTGGATGAGGCTCATTGTATTTCGGAATGGGGGCACGATTTTAGGCCCGAGTACCGGAATTTAAGAGCAATAATCAACAGATTGGGTGCCAATATCCCAATTATAGCCCTTACCGCAACAGCAACACCAAAGGTACAGGAAGATATCATCAAGAATTTGGGCATGACGGATGCCAAGGTCTTTAAGGCTTCCTTTAACCGACCAAACCTGTTTTACGAGGTAAGGCCCAAGACCAAGAATGTAGATGCAGATATCATCCGTTTTGTAAAACAGAATGAGGGCAAATCTGGCATCATTTACTGTTTGAGCCGGAAACGGGTAGAGGAACTGGCCCAAATTCTTCAGGTGAACGGGATCAGTGCGGTGCCTTACCATGCTGGTTTTGATGCCAAGACCCGTTCAAAATATCAGGATATGTTCTTGATGGAAGAAGTAGATGTGGTGGTGGCCACTATTGCCTTTGGAATGGGAATAGACAAACCCGATGTGCGTTTTGTGATCCACCATGATATTCCCAAAAGCATAGAGAGCTATTACCAAGAGACCGGTCGTGCGGGCCGTGACGGCGGCGAAGGGCACTGTTTGGCGTTTTATTCCTATAAGGATGTGGAGAAGTTGGAAAAATTCATGTCCGGCAAGCCCGTGGCCGAGCAGGAAATAGGGAATGCCCTCCTGCAAGAGATTGTAGCCTATGCAGAGACCTCAATGTCGCGCAGAAAGTTCATATTGCACTATTTTGGGGAAGAGTTTGACGCAGTAAATGGCGAAGGAGCCGATATGGACGATAATGTTCGTAACCCTAAACCCAAGGAGGAGGCCAAAGAAAGTGTGGTGAAGGTCTTGAAGGTGGTTATGGGCACGGCAGAAAAATTTAAGACCAAGGAGGTCGTACGCGCCCTGATCGGAAAGACCAACGCCTTGATTTCTTCGCACAAGACCGATGAAAAGGATTTTTTTGGCATAGGGAAGGAACAGGACGGGGGCTATTGGATGGCCTTAATACGCCAAATGCTGGTCTCGGGTCTCTTAAAAAAGGAGATTGAGCAATATGGCATCTTGCACGTGACCGATGCCGGAAAGGCGTTTTTGGGAGAACAAACCTCCTTTATGATGACCAAAGACCATGTTTATGATGATGTGACCACCGATGCCATTGTGGCCAACCAAAAATCGGGAGGTGCCGCTGCCGATGAAAAACTGTTGAAATTACTGAAAGACCTTCGTAAACGGGAAGCGGTTAAACGGGGAGTGCCCCCCTTTGTGGTGTTCCAAGATCCATCTCTGGACGATATGGTTTTAAAATATCCCATTTCCTTGGAAGAACTGGGCAATGTCCACGGTGTGGGAGAGGGAAAGGCCAAAAAATACGGCAAGCCTTTTGTGGAGTTTATTGCCAATTACGTTGAGGAGAATGATATTGTGCGGCCAGACGATTTGGTGGTCAAAAGTACCGGGGCAAATTCTGCATTAAAGCTATACGTTATCCAGAATGTGGATCGAAAACTACCGTTGGATGATATAGCCTCTGCCAAGGGGTTAGAGCTGCCCGAACTCATCAAAGAGATGGAGCAGATTGTCTTTAGTGGGACCAAGCTAAACCTTCAATATTGGATCGATGAAGTTTTGGACGAGGACCAACAGGAAGAGATACACGAGTACTTCTTGGAGGCAGAGACGGACTCCATTTCGGCGGCCATCGATGAATTTGATGGCGATTACGAAGAAGAGGAACTCCGTTTGTACCGGCTAAAATTTATCAGCGAGGTGGCAAATTAAAGTAGTTGGTCAAGCTGAATGTTCTGCAGCGGCAATAAAAGCGATTATTGCCCCAAAATAAATAATGATCAGGAGCAGGTATACCAATGCTATGCCCAAACCAATGTAAGACAATATCCTACCTGTCTTTACATTGCTGTAGTCGCTGTACAACTCAGGGTTGTCAAAATAAATCCGTTCTGCTTTTTTGGCATTGCTCAGGCCTATGAAGCTAAAGATGGCGCCCAAGGGCCCGCAACAAAGAACGGTCCCGACTATGGAGAGGATCCCCATAGTCAGCGCCGTACTTGCTCCAGGTAAAGGTTGTTGAGCCATATGTTATTGTCCCAATAAATCTTCCATGGCTTCTCGCATGGCATCTGGATTTTGCATTGTCTCCAGACCAAATGCGGTATACATCCAAATCATTATTATTAAGTATAAAACACTTAAAATAATGCCTATGATTGCCAATATTTTACCTGTTTTTACATTGCTGAATCCAGTATATCCTTCAGGGTTTTCCATGTACTGCTTGGTTGCTTTGTTGGCCAGAACCAGGGCCACAACGCCCAATATTAGACCGATAATACCGTAACAGCAACATGTGACGATAGATAAAATACCAAAAACGAGTATTAGTGTAGCATTGGGTAATTTTTGTTGTTCCATTTATAGTGTTTGTTAGTTAAATAAAATATTCATTTTGATAAGGTAACTTATCAATATTGTTAATCCTGTGATGACACCAAGAGTAATCTTTATCTGTAGTTCATACCTGATGGTTACTATAAAACTTGTCAAAATAAATAGTAGTAATAAAACTAAGGGATAGATGCCCGGATACATATAAAAGGCACCCATAAAATCACCTTCAATCAATAAAGCAAGGGAACGCTGCATGCCACAACCCGGGCATTCCACACCAAACAATTTCTTGTTCATGCAGGGCAACATATAATCTTGAAGTCCCATATAAGCTCCCTCAGGGGTAGATTCCATCAGTGATTCATCTTTATGACACGGAAAAATACTATTATTTTTGGAATCGCAAGTGGGGACACTTTTATTTTTTTTTGATAAGCAATGAACCATCATTTTAAAATAGGGGATACGGTAGAGGTGTTGGACGAGCCCCTAAAGGGCAGGGTAGTAGGTATAAATGGCGATACCATTACCATAGAAACGGATGATGGGTTTCCGCTTCAGTTTTCCGCCCATCAATTGATCAAGGTTTCCGGGGTCATTGAAGTCTCCAATTTTGAGGCGGCCCAGATTAAGAAACAGAAAGAAATTCCCCAACGAAAAAAAACGCCCACTGTTAAGGTCAAAGAACGCAATGCCCCAAAGATGGAGGTGGATTTGCATATTCACCAATTGGTCAAATCATCCAAGGGAATGACCAATTTTGAGATGCTCAACCTTCAATTGGATTCGGCTAAACGACAATTGGAGTTCGCCATTCGAAAAAGAATCCAAAAAGTGGTCTTCATCCATGGGGTGGGCGATGGGGTGCTCAAGGAAGAGCTAAAGTACCTGTTCAAGAAATACGACAATGTAAGGTGTTACGATGCCGATTACCAAAAATATGGGTTGGGGGCGACCGAGGTCTATATTTTTCAGAACCCTAGTTAGCAATGGGAAGGACCAAAGTGCCAAATTCGCTTACGGTTAAATCTGTGATGCGGTCGCCTGAAGCATTGGTCAGGATAACATTACTTAATTCAATGGTATGTGAAAATTCCGTTGAGTCGTTGACTGCGATGGATTTTATGGTCACCAAACCGGATTCAAACTCAATTTCTTCGGTAACGCTAGGGGTTGCGGGTGGGATGTCATCACAGAAATAACTATTGTTGACATTATCTGAGAAAAGGCGGTAGGTCAATTTTGTTTGGCTTGGAATCGTGCTGGTGGTCTCTACCGTGTCTGTCGTTGAATTTCCGTTGTTGAAAACACCGCTTTGCAATTCAAGAATCAGGGCTTCATCCCCATTTATCTTAAAAAGGATATTCGCACCTGTTGCGGTTATGTTGTTGCAGTGATCTATTGCAACATCATCAAAATCAATGGTCTCAATTTCCAGATCGCCATCATCACAAGCAATAAGGCCTAAAATAAAACCGAAGAACAGCATTTTTTTCATGGGTTCAAATTTAGGGGAAACCGAATTAAGAGTGGAAATGGGAGCTTGTTTTTTGAAATAAATTAACGTGAAACCGCTATTTTAGCCGCGTTAAAATTCAAGGACAATGCAAAAGGTATACTTAGATAGTGCGGCAACCACCAAGGTTAGGGAAGAGGTCATAGAGAAGATGCAGCACGCACTGGCAGAGGTTTATGGCAATCCGTCCTCTACGCACAGTTTTGGAAGAACGGCCAAAACGGTGGTGGAGCAAGCACGGAAAACAATAGCCAAATACCTGAATGCACATCCATCAGAAATTATTTTCACCTCTGGAGGAACCGAGGCGGACAATATGATTTTGCGTTGTGCCGTGAGGGATTTGGGGGTAAAGACCTTGATCACTTCTAAAATTGAGCACCATGCCGTACTGCATACCTGCGAAGAACTGGAAAAGGAGTATGGCGTAAACCTCCTATTTGTAGATTTGGAGGCCAATGGTGATGTGGACTTGTTGGATTTGGAGGCTAAGCTAAAGCAGGACGACTCCAAGAAATTGGTCAGTTTGATGCATGTGAACAACGAGATTGGCAATTTGTTGGATTTGGATGCCGTTTGTGGGTTGTGCAAGGACAATGATGCCCTGTTCCATTCAGACACGGTGCAATCCATTGGTCATTATGAATGGGATGTGGCGAAAGTACCGGTAGATTTTTTAACGGCCGCTGCCCATAAGTTCCACGGCCCAAAGGGGGTTGGTTTTGCGTACATCAAAAAAAATTCAGGCCTCAAGCCCTTGATCGTCGGCGGGGCACAGGAGCGTGGTTTTAGGGCCGGCACCGAAGGGTTCCACAATATTGTTGGCTTGGAGGAGGCTTTTATGGCCGCCTATGACAACCTGGAGAAAGAGAAGGCCTATGTACTCGATCTAAAACAGTATTTTATAGATAAGTTAACGAATGCCATAGCAGGAGTTGCGTTCAATGGTACTTCTGCCCATTTGGACCAGAGTACCTATACCTTGGTGAATGTGCGGCTGCCCTTTGATGCGCAGAAGTCGCTCATGCTGTTGTTCCATTTGGACCTTAAGGGAATTGCCTGTTCAAAGGGCAGTGCCTGTCAATCTGGAAGCGATGTGGGATCGCATGTGCTCACTGAACTGTTGAACGAAGCGGAAAGCAAACAACCTTCGCTACGGTTTTCATTCTCCAAATACAATACCAGGGAAGAACTAGATTATGTGGTGGACGTATTGAAAGAATTTGCAGAAAGCTAGCCTTTTCGGTTTCGTTTTTTCTCCCGGTCATACGGAAAGCTCCGTGAAGCTTTTCTCATCATTTTGTCGATGAGGTCCTCGGTATCCTTGCCTGTTTTTTTGGTGATGGTCTTTTCGTATTTCCACAAGAGTTTGCCCGTGGCACCATCACTGATCTTTATGCCAATACGGCCATAATTGGTCTGGGTAAAATAATCCAAGAAGTTAAAATCTGTGGGAACGCCCTTGGAGAGTAAGATGGTCAGGTCCAGATTGCCGCTAATAATGCCGTCAACCCCTAAAATTTCTGAGAGTTCCTTGATGGTGTATACATCAATGTTATCGTAATCTATTTTGTTCTTGGCCAATAGGGCATTGGTGTCTTCGGTATTTTGAAAATCGGCATTGAATTTTTTCCTTTTCTTGCGTCTGGAGAAATAGATTTCCAAGGCATCTTGGACGGCATATCCCTCACGGCTGGCCAAGTTGTCTAGCTCGGAACGGTCCTTGTCTTGTTCCAGTTCCAAATTCACAAAAAAGGGAATGATGGCCAGTACTTCGTGGTCTTGGGTAAGTTCGTCAAAATGTTTGCTTTCGTAAATATCTTTTTGGCCGTTCATTATGGCGCAGCAAAACAAAAGAAGCCAAGATGTCTTTCTAAAAAATGTAATCAAAACCGTATGCTAAATTTTAGGTTCAAGACACGAGAGGTCAAAAAATTGGGAATGGCAACTAGATGCTGTGTTTCTACATCGCGTACCCAAGTATTGGTTATTGAATTTTGGTTATTGAACAGATTGAAAATTTCAAAACCCATGTTTAATGCCTTGAATTTGTGTAACCAATGCCCTTTTGGGTTTGGGTTGTTTTCATCGGCAAAAATATAGGAAATTCCTAAATCGGCACGTCGATAATCTCTTAATCTATTCTGAAAAATATAAGGGTCGGCATTGTTGGGGGATCCCCCGGGAACCCCTGTGGTGTAGACCAAGTTAAGGTATAGCTTTAGATTGGTTAATGAGGGCATGTGGTCTTGGAACAAAAGGCCAAATTTAAGCCGTTGGTCCGTTGGCCTGGAAATATAGCCGCGACCATTTTGGTTTTCCTTGGTCTGCAGATATCCCAGGCTTAACCAAGATTCCTCACCCGGGAGAAGACTGCCGTTCAGCCTACAATCAAAACCGAGGGCATAGGCCTTGGCATCGTTGTTGGCGCGGTAGCGGATTCTTACATCCTCAACGGTATAGGTGTTAACGTTGGTTATTGCCTTATAATAGGCTTCCCCCGTAAACCTAAAAGGCCTGTCCCAGATGGTAAAACTGTATTCGTTGCCCAGCACGGCCTGCCATGATCTTTGGGCACTCACCTCCGGATTTACCACCCCTTGTAAATCGCGCAATTCCCGGTAAAAGGGAGGCTGTTGGTAGCTGCCTACGGCCAATCTAAAGAGTATGTCTTCCTTTCCTTTGGGCTTTAGGGCAAATTGGGCCCTTGGACTGACAATGATTTGGGGATTGGAAGAAAAATTTTCCCCGCTTACCGCCCAACCCTGCATACGCACCCCTAGGTTATAATAAACAGTGTGTTTGTTCCAAGTTGTTTTCTTGTCGAATTGGAGGAAAGCAGCGATCCGGTTGGTCTGCACAAAGTTGGTGGCCCTTACCTGCTCAAAGGGGACAATGGCACCCTCAAAAGGTTCTTCAGGCTGATTGTTTGCAAATTCGGGCTCGTTGGGTCGAATAAAAAATCCAGCCGAATCCAAAAGTTCAGACTCCCGAAGGGCATCACGAACATCTTCATGGCTATATTTTGCCCCCCATTGAAGGGTAGCGTCATTGTTTTTGAGGATACCCCTATGTGTCAGATTCAAGATTAAAATATCCAATTGATTGCGGGCACGATTGATTTGGCCACCCACGCTTCCGGGATTTGTGATATCGCCAAAGGTTCCGCTACCGAGATTAGTGTCAACCTCCCCCAATTCATACCGGGCAATAACATCCGAAAACTCTTCCTCAGCGGTATGGTATACCGATGCGGTCAGGTTCAGTTTAAGATTATCGTTAGGCTTGAACATGGCATCCAGTGCCGCCAGTTCGGTTTGGTAGTTGTTCTGTTCGCGCCCTTCATAATGCACCAGCAAGGCCCTGGGCTCGGTAATGGTGCCAAAGTTGGTCTGTCTGGAAAAAGGATTGTTCTGGTAATCGTTGATGGAGAAATTGCCCAGAAAACCCAGATGGAAGTTTTTTGATAACCGATAGTTTAAAAATGTCTGTGCATCCAAAAAGGAAGGCCTAAAATTTGATGATGTCTGCAGGCTGTTGACCAGAAGGGAGTTGTTGCGGTAGCGAAGCCCGGTAAGGGTGCTCAGTTTTTTGTTCTTTGAGATGGTCCCAAGGGTTGTGCCCGCCCCCAAAAGGCTGGCATCTATCTGTAGGCTAAAGGCTTCTGGGGTTTTGTAGGTGATGTCCAGGACGGATGAGAGCTTATCACCATATTTGGCCTGAAAACCGCCAGCGGAAAACGCAATGTTTTGGACCATGGAACTATTGATAAAACTAAGGCCCTCTTGTTGGGCGGACCGTACCAAAAAGGGGCGGTATACCTCAATGCCGTTGACATAGACGAGGTTTTCATCAAAATTCCCACCCCTAACGTTGTATTGCGTGCTCAATTCATTGTTAAAGGAAACCCCAGGCAACAATTTCAACAGATTTTCTACCCCTGCATTGGCAGCGGGTATTTTTAGGAGCAGTTCTTTGTTGATCGTCTTGATGCCAGATACCGTTTTGTTGCCTTGGGGAGAGACTTTCACCTCGTCCATCTGAATGACATCGGTTTTCATGACCGGATTGAATTCAAAGATTTCGTTGCTCTTCAAGATCAGGTGCTGCAACACCACGTTTTTATGTCCTATGTGCGAAAATGTCAGGGTCACTTTTTTTCCGGCCACCAGTTGCAGGCGATAAAATCCATTGGAATCTGTAGTGGTGCCCAAGGATCCAGAACGTATATTAACATTGTTCAGGGGTTGTTGGCTCCCATCCAAGACCACACCGGTGATGGTTGCAGATTGGGCATTTAAGGGGGATGCCCATAAAAAGAACAATAAAAAAACAAAGCCAAAGCTTTGGTATACCCTATTTTCTAAAGAAAGTGGTCTCAAAGGTCGTTGTATTCCCTACATTATCGGTAACGACCACTTTTAGGTCGCATTGTGTGCCCTTGGTCATTAGGTCGTCAAAATTATAGGTCAGTGTTTTTCTTTTAGGTTCGTATTCCATTAAGATCCACGTATCATTTAGATAGGCGTTATAGGTATTGATGCCACTAAGGTCGTCCTTGATCTCCAGGCTCAGGTAGCGATAGTTGCTGAGCCATTCTCGGGGCTTAAAATTTCTGGGGCGTACGGTGGGGGGTACGGTATCCTTTGCCAGGGTGTACAAGCCAAAATTACGGGTTCGGGTGTTAAAAGTTTCCCCTTTTTTGTAGGTTTTGGTGTAGTTGGCCTCAAGGTCATCCTCATCCAATCGGGCAATGAAAAGTTGCTTCCGTTCTTCTTTTGAATAGTTGGAGACGTCAAAGGTCATGTTAAAGTTCCGGTGTGCTGCCGAGCCCTTGTCGTGTATACGCACCGTATCGGTACCTTTTTCCAGATTAAGGTATTGGTCTTCGTAAAAGGTGTTCCTTGGAAAAAAAGCCTTCACCAGTCCCAGATCATAGCTGGAGGGTTTGTTGGCCTCGGCAAAATAGGGGGAAACCTTGTCCTGTTTGTCTATTTTTAGGGCTTTAGCCGCACCTTCCACGGGAATGATGATTTTAGTTTCGTTTCCCGCAAAATCTGAAAGAAGGAGCTCTACCGTATAATTCATGCCCTCAAGAACCTTGAGCTTGCCATCCTGGTAAAGGGTCTTGTAGATGCTCAGTTTGTTGTAGTCCTCTTTAAAACATTTTTGGATCCGCTGTTTAAACTTTCCAAAATGCTCATAATCAATGAGTGTGTTAATGTAGCGGGTTTCGCCAAAGGAAAAGGTCTCAAAATCAAATGCTGAGTATACCTTTCCGTTAATGGTCTGCTTTACGGCATAGATGCCATTTTTGTTGGCCGCCATGTCTTGACGGTCAAACCCTGTAAATCCGAAACCAATGGTCCCAAGGGCAGAAATTTTATCGGCAAGGAAGGAGCCATCTGCCTGTCGGGAAAAATTCAACTGAATTTTCGCTGCGCTTTGGTTCACATGGGCGTCATTGGATAGTGGATATCCATACAGTCCAACTAAACTCGGGTCTGTTGCATCCCTTACCTTATACCCGTAAAACAGGGGGTTGATGGGTTTTTCGGTCAGACTGTTTCTTATCTCAAAATGGAGGTGCGGCCCTGAGGAGCCACCGGTATTGCCCGTATAAGCCACAATTTGGCCTTTTTCTACTTCCAGTTTCCCAAATTCAGGAAAGACCTCTACCTCGTACGATTTTTTTTGGTACTGCACTTTTTTGATGTAGGCTTCAATATCGGGGCCAAATTTTTGCAGATGGGCATAAACAGAAGTATAGCCGTTAGGGTGGGCTATGTACAATGCTTTCCCGTATCCCCAATGCGAAATTTTGATGCGGGTCACCGTGCCCTGACCAATGGCATAGACCGGCAACCCCTGTCTTTGTTGGGTCTTAATGTCTATTCCCGAATGAAAATGATTGGATCGCAATTCCCCAAATGTTCCGGCAAGAACCATGGGAATATCCAACGGGGAACGAAATTCATTCTGGGGATAGTTGGACTGAGAAAAAAGAGAAGTGGTAAAACAACAAAGTAGAATTGGGACCAAAAATCGCATAAGCCTAGCACAGTTAAATGTTGAAAACAAAGATATTGAAGTAATGGTTTACATTTTATATGTGAAAAGAGTTGGTATCTTTTTGAAGGATTGTTAAATTTGTATGATACGCATTGTTGATTGCAGATGGGCGAAATTGTTGAAATCGTTGATTCTCTTGAGAACAAAATTAGCAAACTACTTCATAAGTTGGAATTGCTCAATTTGGCCAATGCCAAATTAAAAGAGGAATTGGAAGTGCTTCAAGAGGAAAATAGGGCCAACAAACGTTCTTTATCCGAATGGGAAGAAAAATACGACTCATTGAAGATGGCAAGCACAATGCTAGGCAGTAATACAGATAAAACAGAAGCTAAGCTCAAGATAAATACGTTGATCCGTGATTTGGACCATTGTATAGCCCAATTGGCGGAATAACGAAAAACGAAATGGATGGGAAGCTCAAAATAAAACTTTCAATAGCCGATAGGGTCTATCCGTTGACCATAGATCCAAGGCAAGAGGAAGGTTTGCGAAAGGCCGCCAAGAATATTGAGGCCCTAGCCAAGAAATTTGAGCAGAACTATGCCGTTAGGGACAAACAAGATGTATTGGCCATGTGTGCCTTACAGTTTGCATCCAAGATTGAGCAAGGCGGTATAAATGAATCTGAAGATATAAATGTAGCTACCGAACGGCTGAAGGCACTGGATCAATTGGTGCATTCGCGATTGGGGGGCGAATAAGTTCTTTAAAATAAATATTGTTACTGCCCACATTGGTATTATTTTTTGGCAAACTCAACGTTATTACAATTAAAAAGGGTGAGTTTAGACTGTAAAATCGGGCCCTCTAGTTAAGGGATTTTTGAGCAGCCTGTTAACCCTAAACCTGTTTTTAGGAGTTTGTGCAAGACTTCAGCCAATGTGGGCTTTTTTATTTAATCAATGATAAGGTGTAATGGATAGTACAACAATAACGGTGATTGCTTTGGTTGCCGGATTAGGGATAGGATTTTTATTGGCTTTTTTACTTCAAAAAGGAAAGGTCATCAAAACGGTCGGCAGTGCGGAGAGAAAGGCAAAAAGCATTGTTGAGGATGCCAAGAAGGAAGGAGAGAGTATAAAGAAGGATAAGATTTTTCAGGCCAGGGAAAAGTTTTTGGAACTCAAGGCCGATCATGAAAAGGTCATCATAAACAAGAACAAAAAGATAGCTGAGGTCGAAAAAAGGACTAGGGACAAAGAGTCCCAGATAAGCAATGAGTTGGCCAAGAACAAGCGCTTAAACGAGGGGTTGGAGCACCAAATGAAGGATTATGAGCATAAAAGCGATATCCTATCGCGCAAACAATCCGAGGTGGACAAGCTGCACAAAAGCCAGGTAAAGCAATTGGAGGTAATTTCCGGTCTTTCTGCCGAAGAGGCCAAGGCCCAATTGTTGGAGTCGTTAAAAGAAACCGCCAAAACCGATGCCATGGCCTATTTGCAGACCACATTGGAAGAGGCCAAACTTACCGCCCAGCAAGAGGCCCGGAAGATTGTGATCAATACCATTCAGCGCATAGGCACCGAGGAGGCCGTGGAAAACTGCGTATCGGTATTTAATCTGGAATCCGATGATGTTAAGGGGAGGATCATTGGTCGCGAGGGGCGCAACATTAGGGCCATTGAGTCGGCCACTGGGGTAGAAATCATTGTAGATGACACCCCGGAAGCAATCATACTTTCCTGTTTTGACTCGGTTCGTAGAGAAGTGGCCCGTTTGTCATTGCACCGTTTGGTGACCGATGGCCGTATTCACCCGGCCCGTATTGAGGAGGTGGTCAAAAAGACCGAAAGACAAATCAATGAAGAGATTGTAGAAATAGGCAAGCGCACCGTAATCGATTTGGGAATCCATGGGCTGCACCCAGAATTGATAAAGGCTGTGGGGCGAATGAAGTACCGTTCTTCTTACGGACAAAACCTATTGCAGCACTCTCGGGAAGTGGCCAAGCTTTGTGGTGTCATGGCTTCTGAGTTGGGGCTTAACCCAAAATTGGCCAAGCGAGCAGGATTGTTGCATGATATTGGAAAAGTACCTACGGAAGAAACAGAAGTTGAAAAGCCACATGCTATCTTGGGGATGGAATGGGCCAAAAAATTTGGGGAAAAGAAGGAGGTCTGCAATGCCATTGGCGCCCACCATGATGAAATTGAGATGACCAGCCTCATATCGCCCATTGTACAAGTCTGTGATGCTATAAGCGGTGCGCGCCCCGGTGCCAGAAGACAGGTCTTGGATTCGTATATACAACGTTTAAAGGATTTGGAAGACATTGCCTTTGGCTTTCATGGGGTACAAAAGGCCTATGCCATCCAAGCAGGACGTGAACTTCGCGTGATTGTGGAGAGTGAAAAGGTAAGTGACGACCAAGCCGCTGAACTATCATTCAATATTTCCCAAAAGATCCAGACCGATATGACCTATCCGGGTCAGGTTAAAGTGACCGTAATCCGGGAGACCCGATCGGTGAACGTGGCCAAGTAGAATTCTGTCAAAAGCTTTTACAAGGAAAAGAACGGCTAATAAATACGCGATGATGGTCAATTGCCATATTTGGCCGCAATGGGAAATCTGCGTCCCATTCCAAAAGCCTTTGTGGTGACCCGAAGCACCATGGCCGATTGCCTTCTTTTGTACTCGTTATTGTTCACGGCCCTTACAACCCAAGCGATGGTGTCATGGTCAAAATTCATGGCCACCATGTCTTGTGTGGAACATCCCTTTTCAATATAACATTCGAGCAATTCATCCAGGACCTCGTAGGGGGGCAGAGTGTCTTGATCCACCTGATTGGGCCTGAGCTCTGCAGATGGGGGTTTTTCAATGGTTTCCCAAGGAATGGTTTCGGAACCTTCATTCATAAAATGGGCCAGTTCATAAACCATGGTTTTGGGTACATCGGAAATAACGGCCAAACTGCCGGCCATATCGCCATAAAGGGTGCAATAGCCCACGGCCAGTTCACTTTTGTTGCCCGTGGAGAGCACAAGGGAACCGTTCTTATTTGAAAACGCCATAAGGATATTACCCCTTATACGGGCTTGTATGTTTTCTTCGGTGGTGCCGGATTCCTTTCCCTCAAAATGCTCTTTCAGTGATTCAAGGTAGGCATGGAACATTCCTTCAATGGGAATTGTCTTGATACGGATACCAAGATTCGCTGCCAGTTTTTTTGAGTCGTCCACACTTCCCTTGGAAGAGTAGGGGGAGGGCATGGTAATGCCCAAAACGTTTTCGCTCCCCAAAGCTTCTTTGGCCAAGGCACAGGTGACGGCAGAATCTATACCGCCCGATAGCCCGATAACCGCTTTTGTAAAGCCACATTTTTGAAAATAATCCTTAATGCCCAAAACCAAAGCATCATGTACACTTTTAATGGGGTTCTGGTCGGGGAGATTCCCGGAAGCTCCCCTTAGTTTTAAATCTACAGTCCCTATCTCTTCCTCAAAAGAGGAAAACAGTTTGATGATTTTTCCCGAACGATCCATACAGAAGCTATTGCCATCAAAAATGAGTTCGTCGTTGGCACCGACCTGATTTACAAAAACAAAGGGGATTTTATGTCTTGCTACGTGACTTTGTACAATGTGGTGGCGAATTTTTATTTTACCGTCGTGGAAAGGTGAGGCAGAGATATTGATCATCATGCTTGCCCCTTTTTCGGCCAATTGTGCTATGGGGTCAAAATCGTAGAGCGGGTGGGGCCATAGGTCGGCATCGTTCCACATATCCTCACAGATAGAGATTCCTAGGGTTTCCCCTTTGAATGAAACGGTTTGTACGATGGGCGATGGGTCAAAATAACGGGCTTCATCAAAGACATCATAGGTGGGCAAAAGGGATTTGTGCTGTTCCAAAAGAAGTTGACCTTGGTAGATCAACAATACCGAATTGTGCAGGCCTTTCCCTTTTTTCGTCACAGTGGGTCTGGGAGTGCCGATCAATACCCCAGTATTGGGAAACTTTGTGGAGATCTCCATCAACTTGCCAACCGCTTCCTGTGTTTGGTTTATAAAATGGGTGCTTTCCAGAAGATCTCTGGGAGGATAACCGACCAGAAAAAGTTCTGGAAAGACAACTAGGTCTGGGGAATCGTCTTTTACTTTGTTAAGAGTGTTCGAAATTTTCTCCAAATTGCCATAGATGTCCCCAACAGTAGGGTTTAACTGAGCTACTGTGATTCTCATTTTTAAACATAGGTTACGTTACTCATTCTATTTTTTGCTTTTTTGGGTTTTGTCCAAAAAGCAATTGGACAGCAAATGTATGCTGTCCAATTAAATCATAGGGTTGGGGGGATAACAATTTTATTCTGCTTCAGAACTGGCTTCCTCGCCAGTGTTTTCCTCCTCTTTGCCCAAATTATTTTCCAAAATGTTCAGTTTTTTCAACTTTTCCTTCCAAGTTTCCAAGGCTTCTTTCTGTTTGTTGATGTTCTTGACCACATCCTTTACCAAAGGATTGTCCTCAGAGGCATGGGAGAAAAATTGAAGGTTGTTTTCCAACTGGCGTATTTCGGCCTTGCTCTCATCAATTTTTTTACGGATAAAGCTACGTTCATTGCTAATGGCATACCCATCGTCACTACTGGAGAGTTGTTTGATCCGGTCGCCATACTTCAATAATTCGGCCTGGTGGCGGTTAACGTTCAACTTTTTAAAGATGGCATCCACAATTTTGTTAAACTTACCGTTAATATGCCTTTTGTTGTGCGGGATATGCCCTATGGCCTTCCATTCCGCGATAAAGCCTTTAAGGATGTCCAGATCTTTTTTGTTGTCGCCTGTCAAAGAAAACTCCTTTAAACGATCCAATACCGCATTTTTCAAGTCTAGATTGGCGTATTCCTCTTTTTGAGAGGCATTGCGCTCTGCATGGATGCGATTAAAATAATGGTTGCAGGCATCTTTGAACTCTTTCCAGATCTTATCGGAATACTTTCTGGGGACATGCCCTATTTTTTTCCATTCTGCCTGGATTCGTTTCATTTCAGGGGTGGCCATGGCAAAATCATCACTATCCTTCAAGGCTAGGGCAAGACCCAATAATGCCTTTTTCTTTTCCAGGTTTTCGTGTTGTTCATGCTTTAGGTTCTTGTAGAACGCATTTTTGTTTCGGTTAAAGGTCCGTACTGCCTCTTTAAAGGCAGACCAAGTAGCCTCATTTTCTTTTTGGGGGACTTTACCCGCCTTGAAAAAGTCTTCGCGTAGCGCTTCAATTTTTTTTATCTGGCTTTGCAAAACCTTGTGGTTATCAGAAACCGAACCGGCAATTTCCTCAATGGCGGCAATAATCTCCCTTTTTTTCTCCAGGTTTTGATCATAAGAGGCTTCCAGTTCTGTCAGGTGGTCTTTTCTGCGTTGGTGCAATGCCTTTGTGGCATGGCTAAAACGGCCCCATATTTCTTCGCGCTGTTCTTTGGCCACGGGGCCAACATCTTCCTTCCAGATTTTGTGCAGGGTCTGCAGTTCTCTAAATGCCTTGCCCAAATCTGGTTCTTGGATCAGGGCTTCGGCACGTTCTACGAGTTTTGTCTTCTCCTCCAGATTGTGTTTAAAGTCCAGATCGCGAAGTTCCCGGTTTAGGTGGAGAAAATCGTAGAATATCTCAACATGGTGGTGGTAGGTACGCCAAACATCACTATAACTTGTACGGGGTACGGGACCGGCATTTTTCCAGCGTTCCTGCACATCCTTAAAATTGTTGTAGGTGGTGTTCATGTCCTCTTCAACATTCACCAAACTTTTCAGCTCTTCAATAAGGGCCAAGCGATTTTCTAAATTTTCCTTTAGGTTTTTTTCGAGATTCTTGTAGTATTGGTCCCGTTTTTCCCGATACTCGGCAAAGACTTCATTGAATTGTCTTTTGGCGACCGAGTTGTACCTGAAATCTATCTCGTTGCCCCCATTCTGGACAAATTCCTCCTTTTTATGATCTATAAATTCCTGAAACTTAAGGTCAAATTCGTGCTTTATGCCATTGACATGTTTATTGATGGCCTGAATTTTTTCATTCTTGACCAATCGTTGCAGTTCGCCCACCAAATTTTCCATGGACATGGCATGGTAATCGAGTATGGGGATATAGTGCCTTTTCTCATTTTCGGTATCCTCGGCATCTTCCGCATTTTCTTCGTCAATCTCTTTTACGGAATCATCTTCTGGGGTACTAGGTTGGTCTGGGGCCTCCATGGTCCCAGTTTCTTCTGCAGAATCTTTGGTTCCAACTTCTTCCACGGTTTTTTGGATGCCATCGTCTTCCATGGTTTCTTTTGGAACATTATCTTCAGCAGCGTCTTTGACCCCGCCATCTTCCATGGTTTCTTTGCTTCCATCATTTTCAGCAGCGTCTTTGACCCCGCCATCTTCCATGGTTTCTTTGCTTCCATCATTTTCAGCAGCGTCTTTAACCTCACCATCTTCCATGGTTTCTTTGGTTCCATCAGCTTCTAAAGTTTCCTTGGCCAGGATGTCTTCCATGGCTTCCTTGGTGGCAGCTTCATTTGTTTCCCCTGTCTCGCTAGGATTCACCGTGTTTTCCAATTGTTCTTCCCTCCCAACAGTTTCCTGTGGTTTGTGCTCGTTCGTATCCATCTTATATGGTTTTTTCTTGTTTTGATTGATGGGGTATTTTGGTCAAGTTACTGACAAAAC
Source organism: Croceivirga sp. (assembly GCA_965230555.1). GTDB lineage: Bacteria > Bacteroidota > Bacteroidia > Flavobacteriales > Flavobacteriaceae > Croceivirga. Next base: position 2,951,810 of record OZ246014.1, on the reverse strand, counting down.
CCACAAAAACAAAAGTAATCATTCTTAATTAGGATGTAAGTTTTTAAGAATGGTTGTCAACTATTCCATATTTCCCATGCTTTTTCGGCTTGGTTTTGTAACATGGGAAGTCCATTTTGGATGGTTGCCCCTTGAGCTTCGCCCAATTCCAAGAACCTTGTTTTTGAGGGATTATAGATGAGGTCAAAGAGAAAGTGCTTGTCCGAGAGCAGTTGGTAAGGGATATTGGGGCAGGCTTCTGTGTTGGGGTGCGTACCCAATGGGGTGCAATTGATGACCAGAAAATACTTATCCATGACCTCTGGGGTCAAATCGCTGTAGGAGAGCTGACTTTCCTCAGGGTTTCTGGAGACGAATTGAAACCCTATCCCCAATTCGGACAAAACATGGGCAATGGCTTTTGAGGCACCACCGGTACCTAAGATCAAGGCTTTTTTATGATGTGGTTCCAAAGAAGTTAAAAGAGATTCCTTAAATCCATGGGCATCGGTATTAAAACCTTTGGTGCCATTTTCCGTGAATTTGATGGTGTTCACCGCCCCTATTTTGGCTGCGGTTTCATCAAGCGTTGTCAGATAGGGGATGACTTCTTCTTTGTAGGGAATGGTCACATTAAGTCCACCCAGACTTTTGTCTTGCAGGACGTTTTCAATTTCTTGGATATCCTGAAGGTCAAAGTTCTCGTAGCTGTGATCCAACAGACCCATTTTTTTAAACTTCTCCGAAAAATAACCCCTTGAGAACGAGTAGGAAATATTTCTACCTACCAGACCGAATCTTTTCTTGTGCTTCCCTGTTTTTTCCATACCAATCCAAACTCAATAATAAAAAGAATCCCAAAACAATGAAAAAGAAGGCGCCCCAATTTTCCATATCGACCATATTGGGCCAATAACGTTGGTAATTCTGGACAATTTTATCGCCGTTGGAATCCAATAGTGCCCGGCCCAGATCATCTGCTTTAAAAATGGTGCGTTTCCACGGCCAGAGCACCCCAAGGGAACCCGTGATAAAACCGATGATCACCGCTGTGGTAATTTCATGAAAGCGCTTTAGGACAAACCCCAACAGGTGGGAGAAGGTGACCAATCCCGTTGCTGATCCCAAGGTAAATATGCCCAGGATGATCAAGGTGTCTACCCGTTCCTTGTTGTTCAGAAAACTGAAATCACCTTTAAAGAATTCCGAAAAGGTATCGTAAAGTGAATTCACCGAATCTACCAGGAGCAAGACATAGTTGCCCAGCAAGATCAGGATAAAAGAGCCCGATAGACCGGGTAGGGTCATGCCCGATACACTGATGATTCCGCAGAAAAAGATAAAGAACAGGTTGTCGTTCTCCTTGGCGGGACTCAGAAAACTTATGGAAATACCCGCCACGAGGCCAATGATGCCAGAGATAATGGTCTTTCTGTTCCAATGGTCATAATCTTTGGAGATATAGTAGATGGAGCCCAAGATCATACCAAAGAAGGCCGCCCAAACATAGAGCTCCTTTCGTTGCAGAAAAAAATCCAACAGGCGGGCCACGCTAAAATAACTGATGAGCATGCCCGTAATCAATAGAATCAAGAATTGGCCATTGGTATAGCGGTAGAAACTCTTGAACCTACCATTGACCAAGAGCAGAAAAGCTTTACTGTTTATTTTTTGGAGGGAGTAGATAAACTCTTCATAAAACCCGCCCACAAAGGCTACGATACCTCCCGAAACCCCGGGCACTTTATTGGCAGCACCCATAAAAAGCCCCTTCACGACGAGATAAAGGTTATCCCAAAACGTTCTCGATTTATTCATAGACCAAGATAGGCTACTTTTTTGCAGCCAATCTTTCGAGGATAAAAATAAGTGAAAAACCTATGATGGCTAAACCTATGGCCGGGATTAGTTGTGGGTCGCCATCAAAAGCCGTGGGCCATACATTTTTATCGGCAACGACAATGGTCTTGTCGTCAAAGACTTTGGTTTCCAAAACCTCTTTCCAAGGCCATATTTTATTCAGGGATCCCAAGATGAATCCCGTGAGTAGGGCCAAGGTGGTATTGTGGTAGTTTTTGAACATCCATTTGAGTAGGCGGGCAAAGCTCAACAAGCCAACAATAGCACCCAAGCCAACGGTTACAATAACTTTGATATCGCGTTCGTGCACCGCATCCAAAATGGTTTTGTACGATCCCAAGAGTACTAGGATGAAGGCACCGGAAATACCCGGGAGAATCATGGCGCAGATGGCCAATGCCCCAGATAAGAACAGATAGGGCAGGCTGTCCACATTTTCATTTGCCGGAAGTTCGGTGATAAAATACGCCGCAATGGCTCCCAATAAAAAGACGAGAATGGTGACCACTCCCCATTTTTTGATTTCCTTGCCCACAAAAAAGATGCTGGCCAAGACCAGTCCAAAGAAAAACGACCAGAGCAATACGGGTTCGTTTTCGAGCAGCCAACTCAAGAATTTTGCCAAGGAAAGCACACTGATAAAAATACCTGTGAAGAGGGCCAGCAAAAAATTGCCGTTCAGTTGGGACCAAAAGGCTTTGAACCCTTCTTTGCGCCATGTGTTCACTAAAGAAAGCTTTACATTGTTTATGGAGCCTATCAACTCTTCATAAATACCGGAGATAAAGGCTATGGTGCCCCCAGACACCCCGGGTACCACATCTGCAGCCCCCATGGCCATGCCTTTTAGGGTTATCAAGGCATAATCAATCAATTTTCTTGCCCCCATAAAATGAGTTAGGTTTAGATAAAATAAGTGGTTAGGTAGATGCTTTCTTGTTTGGTTGGATGACCTCTTTCACCCATCTTACCTCGGCGAACTCAGGGTACATCTTCAGGAACATAACTGCTTTTTTACGGTTTAATTGCAAGGCAGCTCCCATTTTTTCCTTGGCGAGCTTGGTTTTGTCCAACTTCATGTAAATACCGGCCAATTGATAATGCAGCGAGGCTTCATCTTCGTAAAACTCCAGCCCTTGCAGCAATATCCGTGAGGCAGACTCATAATCATTGAGTTTGCTCAAGACCGTGGCCCACTCCTTCCAAGTATCGAGTTCGTAATTGCCAAATTCTACCGCTTGTTTAAAGGCAAAATCAGCTTCGTCATATTTTTCCAAAGCCAAGTAAATTTTTGCCGATTTTTTCCAATACAAAGGGTTTTCACTATCAATATTGGTTGCCTTGTTCACATAGTGCAGGGCTTTCCGGTAATCCTTCTGGCGCAAATAAAAGTCTGTAATGGCAAGCCAACCTTTGTCCAACAAGGGATCTTCGTGAACGGTATTGTAGTAGTAATATTTGGCCAGGTCGTAGTTGCCCAATTTTTCATGGCACTTGCCAATTCTTAAATAGGCATGGGAGGTGGGGTCGTCTATTTTAAGGGTAATCTCATAATTTTCAATAGCCTCATTGTACTTGCCCATTTTTTCCAAGACCTTCCCTTTCTCAAAATAGGCGCCAATAAATAGGTCATCGGAGATAATGGCAAAATCGAAAGCGGTATAGGCTTCCTCCAACAGTTCTTCGTTCATGTACATTTTGCCCAATTGGTGCCAAGCCACTTCGCAATAGGGGTTGCGTTCCAGATAATCGTTCAAATACAGGATGGCTCCGCTATAATCTTCCAGAAACTCATAACAGTAGACCACATTGTAGAGTGAGGAATAGTCTGTTTCATCATATTCCAAACACTTGATAAAGCTGCGTTTGGCCTGCTCGTAATTGTCCATAAAGAGGTACTCCATTCCAAGCAAGGAATAGATGTCAAAACAATCATCGGTCAAATGGAGAGCCTCCAAAAGCTTGTTCACAGCACCTAGGTGGTCATCCTGTTTTGAGAGAATGTTGGCCCGCTGAATGTATATTTCATCATTGCAGGGATCTATATTTTGGAGTTCGTCGAGCAATTTTTCCGCTGCTTCAAATTGATCTTCAAAGACCAATATTTCTACCCTTAAAAGTCTTAATTCCAATGACTTTGGGTGTTGCTGTAACCCCAGTTGGATGGCTTTTTTTCCCAAAGATACTTTTCCGGTGTTGAGGTAGTGGTGAATTATCTGCTCAAAATCTTCTGCATCAAAGAAATAGACGCTGTCGGTTTTGAGCATTGACTCGAATTTCAGAACAGATTTGTCAGGTTTTTCGTTAGGGTTTAACGCCATAGCACGTATTTGGTTTGACTATGGACTTAAAATTAGCCTGAATTTGGGCTGGTTGTCGTCCATGAATTGGTGATGTTATTAACAAATTAGTTAACATCCTCGGCCAATGTATCCAATATTTTGATGATTTTCCGACATCCTAGTTTAATTTCTTCTTCAGAAATGGTTAAGGGTGGCGAAATCCGCACCGCTCTTTTTTCAAACAGCAACCAAAACAGAATCAATTGCTCTTTTGCTGCCCGTAGTACCAGTTCGTTGGCCAGCTTTTCATTCTTCAAAATCAATGCCAACATGAGTCCCTTGCCCCGTATTTCTTCGATCAAGGGATGCCTTAATAGCTTTCTGAAGTGTTTTTCTTTGTTTAACACATTTGAAATCAGATAATTGCGTGTTATTTCCTTTAGGGTGGCCAAACAGGCGGCGGCAATTAGGGGATTACCGCCAAAAGTGGTGATATGGCCCAGGGTCGGGTTGTCTTGTAAGAGGGTCATTTTGTCATGCGAGGAGACAAAGGCCCCAGCGGGAAGCCCACCAGCCATTCCCTTGCCAACGACCAATATATCGGGTTCACATTCAAAATGTTCAAAGGAAAACAATCTTCCGGTCCTGCCAAAACCGGGTTGGATCTCATCCAAGATCAGTTGTGCGCCTACTTCATCGCAGCGTTGTCTTACGTGTTTGAGATATCCGTCTTTTGGGAGGATAAAGCCCGCCCCCCCTTGAATGGTCTCCAAAAGGACCGCGGCTGTTTTTTCCGTGATCGTATCCAAATCAAGCGCATTATTGAACTGGATAAAACTTACATCGGGAATCAAGGGTCTAAACGCACGCTTTCGGTCTTCATAGCCCATCACACTTAAACTGCCCATGGTATTGCCGTGGTAGGCGTGGTGTGCCGCAATGATCTGTGAGCGTCCCGTAACCCTCCGGGCAAGTTTTAGGGCACCTTCGATGGCCTCTGTTCCAGAATTGACCAGGTAGACCGTTTCCAGGCTTTTGGGCAATAGGGAGGCCAACAATTTACAATAGTCCACGGCAGGTTGCTGTACGTATTCGCCATAGACCATTACGTGCAGGTACTTTTCCGATTGTGCCTTAATGGCCTGGATCACTTTGGGGTGGCAATGCCCCAGACTGCAGGCGGAAACCCCTGCCACAAAATCTAGATGGGCGTTGCCGTGGGTGTCATGGATATAGCTGCCCTTGGCATGGGAAACCTCAAGCCCTAAAGGATGTGGCGTGGTCTGGGCTTGGTATTTTAGAAAATCGTGCTTCACGAGCTATTCTTCGGCTTTCTGCAGTTGGGGTTCCTTGGGTTTGGTGGCCGCCTTGTTGGAATCCGTGTTTGGCTTGTTCGGCCCTTCCTCCAAAGGGGGCAGGCCACTCCTTTCGCGCTCTTCGGTATCAATATCAACAGGGTCGTCTATACCCCGTATCTTGACCAGTTCAATGGTGTTGTCATCTTCATCAAAGATTTCATCCTTGGTCATGATGCGCTCATCACCCCGCCAAATGAACCCTTTTAGTTTTCTGCTCTCTTCCGGAAAGTCCTTTTCTGGAAAAATATCCCCATCAGGGTTGGTGGTGAAGGTAATTTCCTCAATGTCGTTATTGGCCATGAGCAACCTGATTTCACTGCAAATGGTCTTGTCGATCCCGATCAACTCTTGCTTGCTGTTGTACAAATAGTAAATGACCTCGGTGTTTTTGACCAAGTCGATGATCTTAAGTTCGTTGTCCAAGAATTTTCCAAAGAGGTCTTTTCCCTTGGCTTGGTTGTAGCCTTTTTTGCCAATGGTATCCAAGGCGATTACAAAGGCATTGTTTATGACCTTTAGGGAATCCATGGATTCTGTTTCCTTGTTGGAAATAAGGTAAATGCTATCGCCGGTCATTTGGTTGTCAACATTCCATAGAATGGGGTTGGTGATCAATTGGGTGATTCCGGTTTTTTCCTCGGAATGGATACTGTCGCACTTTCCGCTTAGGTCCTTTTTAAAGAATTTGGCGTTTCTGAATGCCCGAAGCACCCTAGATTCGGGTTTTCCGGTCACCAACAAGGTATCACCGTGTATGTAAAGCGAATCTTGCTGCACCAAACTCACCGCCACGGCACGTTTTGTGGCAAAGACGGAATCCTTTTCTTTATGTATTTCGGCATAATGGGCGCGAATTCTTCCTTTGTTGATGGTATCTGTAACCCGTATGTTGTTGGTGGCAGAGGCAAAGGAGGAAGCCTTGTCAAAATAGACACTATCTCCCTCTATGATACGGTGGTTGTAATTGATCTTGGTGTTTTTAACCCCATAGCCCTGTTCCACTTTGGTGTCGTAAAACCCCCGTTCGCAATAAATGGTATAGTCTTCGCCCACAATGGTGGATGGGCCGTACATATAAGCATTTTTGGAGGCACGGTAATAGTCCAACTGCTCAGAATCGATAACATACTCAGGATTGTCTATATGGACGTTCTCCCGAAACTGGACTTTTTCAAGTTCCATAAAATAGTTGCCAATGATGCTGGTAAGGGTATTGGCAGAATCGACCACTTTTCCGCCAGAACGATAGAATGAAATTTGTTTCTCCCGGTCAAAGTAGAGCGTATCGGTAGTAAGGGTCATTTGGTTGTCGGTAAGGTCTACCGCATCCCAGGCCCGTGCCAATTGGGTGTCGCCGTCGTAGTCCAGAAAACCACTGTTCAGCAGTATGGAATCGCCTTGTTGCATGCGCACATTGCCCATGGCCTTTAAACGGTTTTCCTGAGAGTAGATGACGGCCACATCACACCAGAGGTCGGCTCCTTGGTGTTCAAACTGAACCTGGCGTTCATCATCCTTGCTGAAAATGGAAGCACCCGGATATTTTGCTTCGTCTTTGGTGAAATTTGAACCGTAGACAATATTGATCTGCCTCGATTGGGGTTCTTGTCCTTGTGCGATTAGAAAAGCAAATGACAATTGGAACGCTAAAAAAACAATCCTTCTCAAGGGTGTGAATTTTTGCCCAAATGTAGGGTTTTTGGGAGAAGTGGGTAACACTCTTTAGAAAGGTTTGGCACTATTTCTGGCCTAAAAAACACGCATTCAAGGGTCAATGGCGAATATTGGCAATGGACACTAGGTTTCCATGGTCAAAACCCAACATGGCGTTGATAAGCTGAAAACCTTTGTATTTGGACAGGTCATGGATTCCTATAGGAACTTCTTTCAAAATACCTTCTTCCAACAATCTTGCGCGCATGGTGCCTTTGAGCAGGGGAGCGGCTGGGGTATACCAGTCATATCCGTCAAAAAAGGCAATATTGGCATAAGAGCTATCGGTAAGCTGTCCATTTTTTACAATGAGGATGTCGTCACAGTCTTCCCTACGTCCGAGAAGGCTGTTCAAAGGACTCCGGTCTTCATATTTTAACGCATAGGCAATGTGATTGTCCTCTATAAGCTTTAAGGTGTTGACCTCCTTTTTTTTATAGGGTTGGAAAATAATGGTTTTTCCTTCTTTTCCATAAGCGATGCGAAGCTTCACCTTACCGTGCTTGTATTCTTCGGGAATGGCTACGGCATCTAGCAAACCGTATTCTGGGAATTTTCCAAAAAAGGCATGGTACGAATGTTGAAAACGACTGATGTGGTATGCTGGGTTTTGAATTTCCCCCTCTAGGACACAGATGCTTTCAAACAGTGGGGATGTAAATTTTTTTGAGGAGTTCGGCATATTCTTCCTTTACGTTGCTTTGGTGGGTAATGCCACCGCCACTTTTGTACCAAAAATCGCCATTTTTTTGTTCAATGAATCTAATGGCTACCGCACTATCTATATTTCTGCCGTCAAATAGGCCAAAAATGCCGGTGTAAAATCCACGGTCGTATTGCTCCACCTTATGGATAATTTCTACGGTCTTGGGCTTTGGGGCCCCACTGATGGAGCCTGCGGGCAACATCTTGAACAATATGTTGGCAAAATTCGCCTTCCAGTCCTGGGGCAGTTTGCCCCTTATCTCTGAACTGGTCTGGAGCAGTTCACCATCTACAGTTGTTATTTTTTCCAAATACCGGAATTTGGTGACGGTAACTTCTTTGGCCACTGAAGACAGATCGTTTCTAATGAGGTCAACAATGGTATTGTGTTCCTGTTCCTCTTTGGGGTCGTTCAATAACAAGGTTTTGGCCTCCGGCAACGATGCATCCATGGTCCCCTTCATGGGATGGGAATAGATGTGGTCTCCTTCTATTTTTATAAAACATTCTGGTGAAAAACATACAAACTCATCTTTGTAGAGAAGCTTGTAGGGCGCCTTGGCCTTATTGAATATGGAGCGGAAATGGATGTCGGACTTAATTTTGCTCGGAAACGTCAGGTTCAACAAGAAGCTGTTACCGTTTTTCATGTTTTGGATCACTTCCCCAAAACTGTCCACATAGTTTGGGTAAGGGTAGGGGGCTACCTCCAGCCCTGTAATTTTGGGCATGTCCCCTAGGGTGGTAGTTTGGTTTGTGACCGAGTTGATGTCAAAGAAAATGCCTTTTTCCCTGGCCTCTTCAAAGCGAAGGGCATAAAATTCGGTCTGATTAAAATTGACGATAAAGAAAAAAGGCTCCCCGTTTTGAAGGAACCTTGTGGTTATGTCTTTAAATACCTTTTTGGTCATTTATGTCCTTATCGGTGAATGGTCTGCTTTCTATCTGGACCTACAGAGACAATTTTAATGGGAACGTTGAGTTCTTTTTCCAAAAAGGCTATATAATCGTTCAGGGCGGAAGGCAGTTCCTCCGCTTGGGTCATTTGGGTCAGGTCCTTGGCCCAGCCCTTGAATTCGGTATATACCGGGGTCACATTCCCACTTTCAATATTGTAGGGCAAATGTTGAATTTGTTCGCCTTTGTATTCATAGGCGGTACAGACCTTAATGGTCTTGAACCCGCTGAGCACATCGGCCTTCATCATCATCAATTCGGTAACGCCATTGATTTGTACGGCATACTTTAAGGCAACCAGATCCAGCCAGCCACAGCGACGGGGCCTGCCCGTGGTTGCGCCAAATTCATTGCCCACGCGACTCATGGTGGCACCATCCTCATCAAACAATTCCGTTGGAAAAGGGCCACTGCCCACTCGGGTGGTATAGGCCTTAAAAATGCCCAATACCTTCCCTATCTTTCCTGGGGCTACGCCCAAGCCTGTACAGGCACCTGCCGCCGTGGTGTTTGAAGAGGTAACGAAAGGATAGGTGCCAAAATCAATATCGAGCATTGATCCTTGGGCACCTTCTGCCAAGATTTTTTTGCCCTCGGCCATGGCGTTGAACACAAATTGTTCGCTGTCTATGAAGGTTAATTTTTTGAGCATTTCAATACCCTCAAAGAACTCGGTCTCCAGTTCATTTAAATCGTACTGTATATCAACATTGTAATAATCGATCATGCCCTCGTGCTTATCGGCCAGGGTACGGTATTTCTCTTTCCAATTGTCAAATTCCAAATCACCGACCCGCATTCCGTTACGGCCTGTCTTGTCCATATAAGTGGGGCCAATGCCTTTTAAGGTAGAACCAATTTTGGCCTTGCCCTTAGAGGTTTCCGAAGCGGCATCCAATAACCGATGGGTGGGCAGAATAAGGTGGGCTTTTCTTGAAATGAAGAGTTTGGAGGCAATATCGATTTGGAATTGATCCAAATTCTCCAGTTCCTTCTTAAAAATCACGGGGTCTATAACCACGCCGTTACCCACAATATTGATGGCATTCTCATGGAAAATACCGGACGGAATGGTATGCAGCACATGCTTTATGCCCTCAAACTCCAGGGTGTGCCCTGCATTGGGGCCTCCTTGAAAGCGCGCGATAATATGATAATCCTTGGTCAGTACATCAACAATTTTCCCCTTTCCTTCATCTCCCCATTGAAGGCCCAACAATAAATCTACCATTAAGTTTTTTAGTTAATCGGTTACGTTTTCTTCTTTATTTCGCGTGCCATAGAAATAGAGTGAATGGTTGTTGATCTTAATGTCAAAAACCTCTTCTATGGTCTTTTTTATGGATTGTATCCTAGGGTCACAGAACTCTACCACCTCACCGGTATCGGTCAAGATCACATGGTCGTGCTGGCGGTCAAAATATGATTTCTCATACTGTGCCTGGTTTTTTCCGAACTGATGCTTTCTTACCAGTTTGCAATCCAACAACAATTCAATGGTGTTGTACAATGTGGCGCGACTTACCCTGTAATTTTTGGTTTTCATTTTAATGTAGAGCGACTCTACATCAAAATGCTCGTCACTTTCATATATTTCTTGTAAGATGGCGAAACGTTCAGGAGTTTTTCGGTGTCCGTTATCTTCCAAAAATTGGGTGAAGACACTCTTGACTATTTCTTGGTTTTTCTTGTTGCTCATATTCTTTTTCGCCTACAGAGGGTAAATTTACGGTTAAAAATTAAATGCGCGTTACCTTATCGATCCCATTGATCTGTTTTAGGTTGTTGATCAGTTTGTTTAAAATGGTATTGTTCTTTACAACAACCGTTATCTTTCCTTTAAAAGTGCCACTATCTGCCGTAAAATTAAGGTTGCGCATGTTCACGTGCATGTTGTCGGAGATTACATTGGTCACTTCACTGACCAGCCCCAGATTATCAAGCCCCATCAGTTCTATTTCAGCGGAAAATTCTTCCTGGGTAGAGTCGATCCACTTGGCAGAAATGATCCGATAGGCATAGTTGGATTGTAGGGCAATGGAGTTGGGGCATGATTTGGTATGCACTTTTATACCCTCATTAACACTCACAAAACCGAATACACTGTCACCAGGAATGGGGTTGCAACATTTAGAGAGTTTATAGCTCAATTTTTCCTCCTCAGGGCCAAAAACGAGCATGTCGTACTTTGGTACGATCTCATCTCTGTGGATGTCTTCAGGAACTTGGTTCTTGCGGATCCTGTTCTTGAAGAATTTTAAAAAGGTATTGGTATAGGAAGAGGCAAAGTCTTTTATGCCCTGATTGTCTATGGCCCCATGGCCCACCCGATAAAACAGGTCCAAGCTGGTCTTTAACTTGAAATAGACCACCATTTTGTTGACCACATCCTCATTGAGAACGACTTTTTGCGATTTCAACTTTCGCCGTAAAATTTCCTTGCCCTCTTCTGCAATTTGCTTTTTCTCTTCCCGGAGAGAAGACTTTATTTTAGATCGGGCCCTTGCCGTATGGGCGTAATCCAACCAGTTTTGGTTGGGTTTTGCGGTTTCCGATGTAATGATCTCTACCTGGTCGCCACTTTTGAGCTTGCTGCTCAGGGGGACCAATTTTCCATTGACCTTGGCTCCCCGTGTTTTTAGGCCCACCTCGGTATGGATGCTAAAGGCAAAATCCAATGGGGAGGAATTTTTGGGCAGGGAAATGAGTTCCCCTTTTGGGGTGAATACAAAAATTTCCTTGGCGTAGAGGTTGAGTTTGAATTCCTCCACAAAATCAACGGCATTGCCATTGGCGTTCTCCATGGCTTCCTGCAGGCGGTTCAGCCATTCTTCAATGCCTATTTCTTTTTGGTTGCCGTGTTTGTATTTAAAGTGGGCCGCATAACCTTTTTCGGCAATCTCATGCATACGGTCACTTCTGATCTGTACCTCTACCCAACGGCCCATGGGTCCCATTACGGTAATGTGGAGCGCCTCATACCCGGTAGATTTTGGCGAGGTGATCCAGTCCCGAAGCCGAACGGGATTGGGCCTAAAGTGATCGGTTACGATGGAGTATATCTTCCAAGCGAGGAATTTTTCGTTGGCTCGGTCAGAATTGTAGATGATCCGAATGGCAAATTTGTCATACACCTCATCAAAACGGACATTCTGCACCTTCATCTTTCTGCGGATGGAGAAGATGGATTTCATCCGTCCTTTGATTTCATAGTTTAGCCCCTCCTTGTCCAAGGAATTTCTAATGACATTGGAGAAATCCTCAATGTATTTTTTTTGCTCCTCCTCGGTATCTTCAATCTTGCCCAGAATGTCGTTGTAGACATCGGGTTCGGTGTACTTTAGGCTAAGGTCCTCAAGATGTGTTTTTATGTTGTACAGCCCTATCCTGTGGGCCAAAGGGGCATAGATGTAGAGGGTTTCCGAAGCGATCTTTACCTGCTTTTCCTCTGGCATGGAATCCATGGTCAGCATATTGTGGTAACGGTCGGCAATTTTTATGATAATCACCCTTACATCATCGTGCAAGGTGAGCAGCATCTTCCGGAAATTTTCTGCCTGTTGGCTAATGTTCTTGTCCTTTTTAAGATGCGATATCTTGGTAAGGCCATCGACAATGCGGGCCACGGTCTCGCCAAACATGCGCTCAATGTCATCAAGGGTATACGGGGTGTCCTCCACCACATCGTGGAGCAGGGCAGAAGCAATGGATACCGCATCCAGCCCAATTTCTGAGGCAACGATCTTGGCCACGGCAATGGGATGGAACACATAGGCCTCGCCAGATTTTCTGCGTTGCTCCTTATGGGCGTCCACAGCCACATCAAAGGCGGAGCGGATCAGTTTCTTGTCCTCATCGGTCAAGGTCTGGTAACTGATGCGCAACAGCTCTTTGTACTGTTTGGCAATTTCCTTGTTTTCTTGTTCTATGGCAGTCTCTGTCATATAGGATTAAAGTTACATAAACTTAACAGCTAAACAACAAAAATTATGCCTTTAAGTTTCTTATGCGTTGTATGAGTGGGGGGTGGGAATAGTTCATAAAAACATAGGCAGGGTGTGGGGTAAGGTTGCTCAAACTGCTCTTGGACAACTTTTTAAGGGAAGTGATCAGGGGCTGTGGGCCGTAGGTCTCTTTGGCATAGTCATCTGCCTGAAATTCAAACTTTCTGGACAGAAAATTCATGGCGAGCCCGGTGAGTTCGGAAATGGGACTGTACAATAACACAAAACCTATCATGGCCGCATGAAAACTGGGTTTGCCAACCCCTATGGCCATGGACATCTCTGGGTTGTTCACAAAAAGGGAAAGGATGTAGAGCGTGGTTCCGGTGAGCGCAATGCTGGCAAACAGATTCACCAAGATATGATTGCGTTTGTAATGCCCTACCTCATGGGCAAGAACGGCAACAATTTCATCTTCTTCCAAATTATTGAGGAGCGTATCAAAAATCGTAATCCTTTTTTGCTTGCCAAAACCAGAAAAATAGGCATTGGACTTGGTACTCCGTTTAGACCCATCGATCACAAAAATATTCTCCAGTTCAAACCCCACCTTTTGGGCATAGTTCTCTATGGCGCTCTTTAGGTTCCCAGATTGTAGGGGCGTCTGTTTATTGAACAGGGGAACAATGAGTTTGCTATAAAAGAGGTTGAAAAAAATCATGATCAGGGAAAGGATGCCCCAGGCGTAAAGCCAAAAATTGCTTCCTGCCTGTTGAAAGAACCAGATGATTGCAACCATGATAACGCCCCCCAAGACAATGATCAAGAGCCATACCTTGACAATATCGGCACAAAAAGTCTGGATGGTGGTCTTGTTAAAATTGTACCGCTCCTCAATGACAAAGGTCTGGTAATACGAAAACGGAATACCCAACAGATTGCTGCCCAAAGCCAAAATACCAAAGAAAAACAGCGCTTGCAGGATTTGACTGTCGGTCAAGGTTCTAACCAGGGTGTCGATCCATTCAAATCCTCCAAAGACCAAGAATAGTATGGTTACGATCAGGTTAAAGGTATCGCTGTAGCGTCCAAACCTATAATTATCCTTCTTATAGGCCTGTGATTTTTGGTATTCATCGGCATCAAAAACATCGTGCAGTTCCTCGGGTATGGGATCGGCGTATTTCTTGGCATTCAAAAAGTCAAGAATCGTGTCCATAAGGTATTGGGCCAAGAGTATCGCTATAATGATATAAAAGAGGGGATGGTTTGGCATTCAGCAAGTTTTTTCAATGAAAAATAAGGGGATGCCGCCTTCAAAAAACGCTCCCATAGGGAATGGAAAAGAGGCATTATCAATTGTTGGGGCAACTAGAAATCCTACGGTAGCAGAAAGTATGGCCATGATAGGTTTAGGGCTGTACATGGTTAAAAACCACGTTGACGTTTCGCCTCAAATATAAGTATTGCGGCCGAAACCGATACATTCATCGAATCTATTTCGCCCTGCATGGGGATAATAATGTTCTGATGGGCATGCTCCAGCCAATCATGGGTAAGGCCCGTAGCCTCTGTGCCCACAACAATGGCCGTGGGTTTTTTGTAGTTGCAATCTGCATAATTTTTTGAGGCTGAAAGTGCTGCGCAGTAGATGGTTATGCCATTGTTTTTTAAAAAAGCGATGATTTCTTCCGTTGTGCCCAAACCTATCTGGGTGGTAAACACACAGCCCACACTGGAACGCACAATATTGGGGTTGTACATATCCGATTTTGGGTTGGCGATCAACACGGCATCTACATTGGCGGCATCGGCGGTGCGTAACAAGGCACCAATATTACCGGGTTTTTCCGGGGCTTCCGCGACCAAGACCAGCGGGTTTTTACTTAGTTGAATGGTCTCCAAGCGGTGGGTCTTTGCCTTGGCCAAGGCAATAATACCTTCTGAAGATCCCCGGTGGGCCAGCTTTTCATACACGTTTTTGGAGAGTTGGATCACGGGATGACTGTATGATGGGGTAGCGGGATGATGGAATAGTTCTGGGCAAACCAATACGGTGTCAATGTCATAGCCTCCTTTTTGGGCCAATTCCAGTTCGCGTTGCCCTTCAATGACAAAGAGTCCCGTTTTCTTACGCTCTCGCGATTTATCCTTGAGGAGCAATAGCTGTTTGATGAACGGATTTTGAAGGCTGGTTATCTGTTTAATGCCCGGCATAAAATAAATGTAAGATGTCTTGTAATTAATCCTTAATTTTTCTACCAATAGAAAAAACAAATAAATGAAAAACGTCCAATTATTTTTAGTGTTAGTTGTTTTAATTGCTTGCAAGCAGCCCAAGAAGGAGGTTGTGAATGGGAAACAGGACATGATGGACCACGAAAAAGTGGTGGAGAAGACATATCCTGAAGCTTTGCAAAAAGTGTTTGAAGTCCACGGTGGACTTGATCTATGGAAACAACAGCGGAGCATGGCATACCAAATTCCGAAACCTGAAGAACCGGAGATTCATTATATAGATCTTTGGTCCCGTAAGGATAGGATTGATATTGGAGCGCTTAGCATGGGGTTTGATGGCAAAACTTGGATTTTAGATACTGAAGGCACCTACAAGGGCAATCCGGAGTTTTACCATAATCTTTTGTTTTACTTCTACGCCATGCCTTTTGTGTTGGCGGATGAGGGCATTATATATACAGCAACCGAAGATTTGGAATTTGAGGGGAAACGTTATCCCGGGATACAGATTTCGTATGATCCGGGTATTGGTGCCTCTCCCAAGGATGAGTATTACTTGCACTATGACCCAGAAACCTATAAAATGGAATGGTTGGGGTATACGGTTACCTACAGTACCGGTGAGGAATCGGACAATGTTAAGTGGATCCGGTATAACGATTGGGGCAATTTTAATGGATTGGTATTGCCCAATACAATTTCATGGTACAATTATGAAGGACGCTATATTAAGGATTTACGGAATACGTTACCCTTTGAAAATATAACACTTTCAACCGAGGCGAAGCCCGAAGGTTTTTATGCAAAACCAGACGGGGCCGAATATTATGTTAGAAAAGAACCATAAAAAGCATGGCAATAAAAATGAGGTCGCGTTAAGCGGCCTTTTTTGTGAGGGGACATGGTTTAAACCTAAGTTTGTTTTTGGTGTTTGCTTGGTTGGTATAAGAGTGTAGCGGCTGTATACAGTATCCATAGAAAATAGAACGCAAATACAAATCGCTGTCCCACGGCGGGAATGTTCGGGAAAATAAAGGCCCAACCGCCAAATAACATGCTGAACCAAGTGAAGGTCAAGGTAGGGACAACGGCTTTTTTCCAAAGGGGCGAAGCTTTCATCAACTTAGGATAGGTAAATGCCCCAAGAAGAAAAAAAGCATAGCTCCCAAAACTACCTATGGTGTGCAAGAGCATTGTTAAGGATTCCCTATCATTAAAATCACCGGGAAATACTCCAGAAAAGGACATGAAAAATCCACTCAAAACAATTCCAAAGTAGGGGAGTTTACTGGAACTTTTGGTGGCCAGACCCTTGTACAGTCCATTACCAAAAATAGCGATAAGGATTCCGGGGACAATGTATCCCAAGATATTCCAGTACCATTTGTATGGAGCATTCACTGAACCAAGTTCGCTAATGGCTTTGGTCAAATGGCTATAATCAGGTCTTTGGCCGGCCATGGTCATGTAGGTCGACCAAAATACAACTACGGCAATAATCCCAACAGTTGCATAGTGTTTATGGGTCATTTTACACGGGTTGTCTGTGGTTTGCTATAGATTGTTTAGGGTATCTACCGCCTTTTTAGCAGATTGTGCAGCGGCATGTACCGAGACCCAGTCTTCGCCATTGGTATATGGGCCACCTGCAAAATATACTTTTTGGTCAACGGGGTTTCCAAGTTCTCTTACAGTACGCCAGTCTGCATGATCTGTCATATAACCAGCTTTTATAAACGGTTCGTTATTCCAATTTTGGGTAATATGGTTGAGGTAATTGGGCGTAGCCTGACCGTTGTATATGCCATCCAGTTCAGTCAATATAAAATTTTTCAAATCATCCCCAGAACGGGAAATAAAATCTTGTGCGGGGGAGCCTACCACAAATAATCCAAGAATGTTCTTGCTGGTTTTTTGTCCCAAGGAAGCATTGTAATATATTTTTTGACCCTCACTTGCAGGAGAGATTTCAAATGGAAATCCATCACCGTAAAATTGTGTGGAGAACTCAAAAAAGGCTTTAAATCCTTCCCAGATTACCGAGTTGTTGATAGCGTCCGATTTGCTTTTAGGAAGGCTCGGAACAAAACTGATATCGCCATCCTGAAGGATTTTAAGAGGAACGGACACAATTACTTTATCAGCGATATGCTGCCCGTTTTGGGTGTCAACAACGATTCGGTCATTGGAATAATCAATGGATTGTACAATGGTATTGTAGGAGATTTTATTGGAAATGGACGGTACAATGTATTCCTCAAAAAAATTGAACCAAGAGTAGTTGACAAATTTTCGGTCTGGTGCATCCCTAACGGTTTCAACAGAAATTTGGACCGAGGGGTCGTTTACAATTTCTCGGAAAATACTTGTGCTGGTTTCCAGCCATTCCGCCCCCAAGGGAATAGGAAAATCGGCAAAATCGGTATTGATTCTCATCCTGCCCCCGTAGCTTGATGATGCTTCCAGAATTTCAACATTGGTTCCTTGTTGCTGTAAAAAATACCCTGCCGATAATCCACCTGCACCTGCACCAATGACCAACACTTTGCCGTTGAAAGGTTTCGCAGGGGAGTCATCCGTTTGGCAAGACAATAGCAAAGATTGGATGGGAAGTCCAAGCCCAAAAACCCCACATAGCCTAACAAATTCCTCTCGTGTCATTTTTTTTTGTTTAGTTGAATGAACCGCTGGGCGGTTGTGCTCAAGGTAAGAATTTTTTCCTTGGAAGAAATACAGGTTGTGAAAATCTGGTTGCCTGTTCAGGTGGCTCCGTTCCTTTTTTTGTAATGGACTCCCAAGATTTTTTTTAGGGATTGTTGGTGTTGTTCGTTTTGGAACTCGGATTTCAAAGCTCGTAAGCATGCCGCACAAAGACAGTCGTCATACTTTTGGTTTATATATTCCCACTCATCTTTGCTCAGTTCAACAGCGGCACATTGGCATATGGTAATGGACCCCATCTTACATTCAAAAGGGGCATTACAACGGGGACAATATTTTTTTTCGTGCTGCGCCATAACATGCATTTTTAATGGATAGGTTGCTTCACTTCTTTGCTTATCTGTTGGGTAGCTGAGACCATCATGTCCAATTTTTTTATCAGCCCTCTCATCCTTGGTAAGGGACAATTGCTCAAATGCAGTAGGGGTTATTACAATATAAAAGTATGCAATAAACGGTGCTTTTAAGATCAGAAGATATCAGTTCCATTACTTTTTGCGGCCATTATGGGTTCTATTGCTCCATTTGTATAGAATAATGTCCCACTAAAGCATGACGTTCAAATGAAAGCAACCACAGTTGCAACGATTTTTTTTCTGGGTCAGTAAAATGGAAAATAGGTCCATCAATTCCTATTTTATGACTGTCTAGCCAATTGTCATTTTCGTCAGTTAATAAGCCGTAATAGGGAGAGTTTTCAGATTTTTGATTTATATGTTGACTATAGGATTCATAAAAGGAATGATTTCCTATTCCCATGGGGTTTTTCCAGCCTTCATTGGCATGTTCTTCACTTAGAACCGGAATTCTGTCAAAATCAATACCGCCAAGAATCAGGTTGGTTTCAATATTCGTGCTCTTATGGATGAATTTAAGGACTATCTCATAAACCGTTTCCTTTGATATGGGGGATAAGGTTTTGTGGACATTGATCTTGCTGAGGTTAAATATTCTACCCAATTCTGTTTTTCTTGGGTCTTTTTTGTTATAAAACCCAGGAGGCGTAAAAGTCGCAAATGATGTGGAGTCAGATTGCAGATCTCGCATTGTTGAAAAAGTGGCTGGATAGATAATTTCTTTATATTTTCTCTTTCTGGCCCCATCCAGAGGATACATGGTGTCGGATAGATCTTGAAATCTGACCAAGAGTGTATCGGTAATTGTTCGTAAAGCAGAAAAGTTGATCTTTTGATTTTCAGGATCGGTCCAATTTTCCATGGGCTTTTTATAAACTGAAAAGTTGATGTTGTTCTTTTTATCAAAGAGTTGGGCGTATAGGTGATTTGGAAAATTGAACCATCCTTGGGCATAGGGAACGGTTTCATTGTTTTCTTCTTTAAACAGAATTATTTCCCATAGATAGGCGTTAAGACAATTTCGGGCTAGGTCTACCCTCACAATATCAGGCATTGTACTTCTAAATTCACCTTTGACAAATTTTACTTGATTTCGGTTCCACTCTTGGCTGATACATGAAATATAACTTAGATATTCTTCAGATTTTATATGTCTGGGTATTGTTGGTATGAATTCTGAAAGATTGATTTTTTTCAATCGTATGGTGTCATTTGTATGGGTGTGGAATTCTAGATTCCAAACAAACGGGTTCTTGGTATTTGTGATTTTTCCTTTATGAAAAAGATTATTTCTATAGTTTGAAGATCGGAATCCGATATCTGGATTATCGGGATATTCCTCATCGGTCAGATTTTGGATTTCAAAAAGGGATACTCTTGCTTGGTTTTGTTTGTTTGTTTCAGAACAACAGTTCGTAAGTAAAACGACAAGAAGTAGGGGCATTGCCAATTTTTTCATAGGGGGTTTCTGGATTCCAATGGGCTCGGATGAACCATTGGTCATGGTTTTTAGGGTGACTGTTTTGGGGTGTATTCTTCTTTAAGCGATGTGAGCATAGCGGCATAGGCATGGACACGCTTGCAAGGTAGGGCTATTCTGCAAAGAAAATAGTGGTTGACTGGCGTTTTTTAATTTTGATATAGCATAAAGAAAATGGAAATAGCGCTTTGTAGCGCTAGTGTTCTTTTGTGTTGTGTTCCAAAAAATAAATACGGCTTTTGTAATGAGCGGTTTAGCTTTTTTCTTAAGGCCAATAAACCAGTAGGCGTTTTCCTCAATTTCTTTTTTTAAGGCGCTTTACTATTTTTTTGCCAAGGGAAAATTCAGAGGTTGGAAAAAAGGTTGCCCGTTGGAAATCTAAACTGACAACCTTTTGATTATAGAAGATGGTTGGTTATTATTTTGTGGTATTCCAATTTCTTTACAGGTAGTTCAGTACACTTTGTCAAACCCTATCAACAGTCCCACAACGGCATTATAGCTCTCTATGCCCTCTTCTTGGTTGTTGGCCTTTAGAAAGGCATTGAACATGGCTTTGAACAATGGCTCGGTGGGGTTTTCGTACTGGTTCCAAAAGTCTTGGAGTTCTTGGTAGTTTTTTTTGACCCCAACATTGAGTTGGGCATAGACGCTGTTAAAGGCCTTTTCGTCCTTTTTTCTTAGGTCGGACAGGCAATAGGCCAGGCCATGCGATTGGGCCGCGTACTTAAAATAAGGGTCTGGATTAATAGAGGTTACCAATAGCCCTATAAAATTGGTGGAACTTTCCGAGGAATACCCCAGTTGATGCCCTATTTCGTGACAGCTTATGGTGGGTAATCTTACAGCAGGCACATAACTATTTACTTGGGCCTCGTTGGTAAAAGGATTTAAATATCCGCCGTAGCCCATATAGGTAAGGGGCAGCGAATAGAGGGACGATTTTATACTGGGCCTCTCATAGTCGAACATTGGAAAAATCTTGGAGGCCTGTTCGTAACTCGCCAAGGTCTTCTGATAGATTTCTTTGGTCGAATATGGGATTTTAACCGGTTTCGTGCTATCGCCAACTAGCTCTAGGTGCAAACGATTGGTGGTCTCCGTAATTTTTAAGGTGAAATTGATAAGGTCTTCCTTGGTATATTCCGCACTGAACTTTAATTTATCCTCTATGGGGATGCGGTAATAGTTCATGCCCCAAAACAGGTGAAAGATAAAATAGGCGATGGAAAGTGTTGCCCCGGCATCTGCCAAAAAGGTTTTTGGTTTCCTCCAGATATTCCTGCCATAAAGGTAGAAGTATCTTAAAAGAGCAAAACCCGCCAAGGTATACATAAGATCGCCCACCGAAACGGGAACCCACCCTGTCAACAACCGAAAAAATTTGGAGAGGACAGGATAGATTCCTTCGGAATAATACTTTTCGACCAATTCTGGGGAATGGCCCAACCATTTGACCAAAATTATTTGGGGAATCAGGCTCAGGGCCATTCCGTTTTTTAATCTTGGTCGCATGGGCTTAGTCTGCTATATCAATGATTTCAATATCAAATACCAAGGTAGAACCCCCGGGAATGGGGCCGTAATTACGGTCGCCATACCCAAGGTGTGGCGGTACGAACAAACGAACCTTGTCGCCAACCTTTAATGTCAGTAATCCTTCCCTAAAACCAGCGGCCAATTGGGCATCTGGACTGTATTGCATTATTGCAGGGGTAAAGTTGCCTCGGTGCATTTGGTTAATTTGGGCAAAGTTTTCGTAGTTCTCGGCAATGGATTTTACACTTGAGTCAAAAAGCTTCCCGTTTTGTAACAACCAACCTGTATAATTTACCAAAACCTTTTGGCCAATTTTTGGTTGTGTGCCGTTGCCTTTTTTTAAGCTGAGGATTCGAAGTCCGGAACTGGTTTCTTTGGCCACCTGAAGCTGTTCATTGGCCTCGAAGACAAAATTGTCCAACATTTCCTTCATCTTGGTCTGGGCCACTTTTTCTTCTTCAAAATAGCCTTCCATAATGCTGTTGGCATCAAACTTTTTGGCCGCTTTACCATTTCTAACAATGATTACCTTGTTCATGGCCACGTTTACTTCGGGTTTGTTCTGTGGGCCAGTTTTAACATTGGCAATGCTGTCCACAATATCCAAGCCCACGACCACTTCGCCAAATACTGTATGAATTCCGTTTAGCCAAGGAGTGGAATCTTTGTGAACGATAAAAAATTGGCTCCCATTGGTTTTTTGCCCACCACTATTTGCCATGGATAACGCGCCTTTAAGATGCTTTAAACTATCCACTATTTCATTTGCAAAACGATATCCGGGATTTCCGGTGCCATTTGCCAAATGATCGCCACCTTGAATCATAAAATCTTTCATAACCCGGTGGAATATAAGTCCATCATAATATTTTTTCCCCTTTAGGGTACTATCAACAAAAGTATTGGTGCCCTCGGCCAAGGATACAAAATTGGCAACGGTGACCGGGGTGGCCTCGTGGTACAATTTTACAACAATGTCACCTTTGGTGGTCTGGATGTCGGCAAAAATACCATCGCCCAGATCAGCGTATTTGGCCGATTTACATGCAGAGAAAATCAAAGCAAAAAGGGCTAGCCCTAGAAATAACTTTTTCATGGAATATCTGTATTTGTGTTTAAGGAATCACTTCGTTTTAAAATTTTAAGGACTTCAACGCTCGATTTCAAGGGAACGTTGGAACCTATGCTGTTGTTGTCGCCCTTATACCCATAGGCTTGGGATGAAGGGAAGAGGAAAGTGGCCTTTTCGCCCTCCCTCAATACTTTTAATCCGTTGCGGAGCCCGGGGAAGAGCTGCGACTTGTCTACCTTGACCTGGGCGATGCCAATCTCTTCCGCGCTGTAAATGGTGTCGTTGGAAAGCGACATGAGGTTGTACTGGATCAGGGCCTCATCATCTACCGATAAGGGCGGGGCCATGCCGTCCGATTTATTTTCATAGAAATACCAAAATCCACTGGGACTGGATTGGTATTGGTGTATGCTGTCCTTTTCAATAAGACTCTGGATCAATGCTTCTTCCTTGGCCAGAAGTTGTTTGCTCCGTTCAACGGATTCCCTAAAAAAGCTGCCGGATTTTTGTTGTACCGGTCTTCTGGGTTCAGGTTCTTTGCAGCCCATGATAAAAATCAATAGAAAGAGGCACCAAAACTTGTTGTTCATCGGGTCAATTGTTCTTTGTATTGGGGTAACAACGCCACAAACTTAGCAATTGTTTCTTGCATGGAGAGTTCGCTCCTTCCGCCAGCGGCATTGGTGTGCCCTCCGCCACTAAAGTGCTCCCGAGCAAATTCGTTCACCGAAAAACCACCTGCCGAACGGAAAGAAATTTTGATGATGCCTTCTTCTTCATTTTCAATAAAGATAACGGCGAAAATGATGCCCTCAAGGGTCAACCCGTAATTAACAAAACCCTCGGTATCGCCTTTTGAGTACTTAAAGTGGTTCAATTCGGCTTGGGTGAGCGTTATATAGCTTGTCCTAAATTCCTCCAGAATGACCAAATTGCTCAAAGCCTTGCCCAGAAGGTGCAATCTAGAGGGGGAGTTGGCATCAAAGACGTTTTGGTGTATCTGATGGTTGTCGGCGCCTAATTCGATTAGAGCGGCCACTACTTGGTGTGTCCTGCTTGTGGTGGAAGAAAATTTGAAGGAACCCGTATCGGTCATGATACCGGTGTACAGGCAGGTAGCTATTTCTGGAGTTATCTGATCCTTTTGGCCTAGACTTTCCATAACATTGAAGACCATTTCGCAGGTAGAACTCATGCCGGCATCGGAATAGGTTACCGAGGCATAATCACCGGGTTGTTGGTGATGGTCGATCATCACAAAGTCTGCCGTCGCTTTTTTTAGTTCAGTCTCCATTTGCCCAACTCGGGAAAGGTCGTTGAAATCCAAGGTAAAAATAATGTCTGCCGATGAGAGCAAGGTCCTTGATCGTTGACCTTCCCATTCAAAATTGATGACCTCCTTGTGTCCGGGCATCCACTTTAAGAACTTCGGATATTCATTAGGTACAATGAAGGTGGCCTCATGGCCTTGGCCATTGAGAAAGTGTTTTAAGGCAAGTCCAGAGCCCATGGCGTCGCCATCTGGGTTTTTATGCACAACAATCACCATTTTTTTAGGATGCGCGAGCAGGGATCTTATCTTTGGGACTAGATTTTTGACCATGGGCTCAAAAATACGATAAATAACATAGGGGTAACTTGGCAAAATCTATTTTTGCCGGATACATTTTTTTATGGGTATGGATAAAATGGTGCTGTTGCTATTGTGTGGGTTGTGTGTTGCCTGCAAGCCAAAAGGAACTATTAAAGGGGAAGAAGCTTCTAAAAAGCCTAAAACTGTTCTGGACGCTAAAGTTGTAAAGGTTGCTTTTGGTTCTTGTAACCGAACGGAAGCGGAAAATTTTTTTTGGGACGATATCGTAAACTACAGTCCCGATGTGTGGATATGGGGTGGGGACATTGTCTATGCAGATACCGATGATATGGTCAAACTGCATGGCATGTACCAAGCGCAGAAACAGGTTACGGGCTATGACAGCCTGCTAAAACAGATATATATTACCGGTGTCTGGGACGACCATGATTATGGATTGAACGATGGGGGAGCGGAATTTGGCGCCAAAGCGGAGAGCCAACAAGAATTTTTGGACTTTATGGGAGTCGCCAAAGATGACCCAAGAAGGGTTCAAGAGGGCACCTATTCGTCACAGCTTTTGTCAAAGCCCGGGGGAACGGTAAAGATTATCAATCTGGATACCCGCTATTTTAGAAGTGCCCTGAAGCAAAGCAAGGTAAAAGGACGGCGCTACGATCCAGACACCACAAGCACAAAGACCATTTTGGGCAAAACGCAATGGAAATGGTTGGAAAACGAATTGGGGGAATCTACCTCAGATTTTAATATAATCATCACGAGTGTTCAATTTTTGTCCAATGCCCATGGTTTTGAAAAGTGGGGCAATTTTCCCCATGAGGTGGAAAAGATGAAAAAGGTCATAGCCAAAAGCGGTGCAAAGGGAGTGATCTTTCTATCGGGCGACCGCCATATCTCTGAATTTTCACGAGCCAATGTGGAAGGGGTCGCTTATCCGATCATGGATTTTACCAGCAGCGGATTAACACACGCCTACTCCAGTTTTACCGGGGAACCCAACCCTTACCGTGTAGGGCAAGTGGTGGCCAAAAAGAGTTATGGGGTACTCGAAATCAATTTGGAAACCAAGGAGGTAATGATGAAAATGATGGGAGATGCGGGTGAAGTACTGCAAGCAGTGAAACAATCGTATTAAACCTTGTGGTTTGAAGCGACAAAATGTAATTTTGCGCAAAAGTTGAATAAAATGACTGGAAACAGAACCTTTACCATGATTAAACCCGATGCCGTTGAAAAAGGATACATCGGGGCCATACTTGAAAAAATAACTGCTGCGGGCTTTAAGATCGTGGCCATGAAATATACCCATTTGAGCCGTAATGATGCCGAGACTTTTTATGCAGTCCACAAAGAGCGTCCGTTCTTTGCCGATTTGGTTCAGTTTATGACCCGTGGCCCCATTGTGGCGGCCATTTTGGAGAAAGACAATGCCGTGGAGGATTTTCGCGCCTTGATCGGGGCCACCAACCCTGCGGATGCTGCCGAGGGAACCATTAGAAAATTATATGCTACCAATGTTTCTGAAAATGCGGTGCACGGTTCCGATAGTGATGAAAACGCGGCCATTGAAGGGGCTTTCCATTTTTCGGGAAGGGAGATTTTCTAAGGAAGGAACACAACAAATTAAAATGAGCCATCCCAGAGGATGGCTTTTTTGTTTGCAAAATGCTATCGCAGCACAATTTTCTTGACCAATTCCTTCCCCAATTCCTCATTGAGCATGGCAATGATCTTGGTTTTGCCATAAGAAAGCTCCTCACGTAAAACCGATGAGGATAGTGAAACATAAAGCGTTTCGTTCTTTAGTTCAACATGGGTGGTGTAGTTGAGTACCCCGTTGCCCATTAACTGGGCCCAAGCATCGCGAACATTCACTTTGTCCATCCCTTTTTGGAGGTTGTGCTCTTTGATGAACTCCTTTAGCGCATCACTTAACTGTTGGTGTTCGTTCTGGCGTTTACTCATTACAAGTTTAGATCAATATGGGTTTGACGGTAGTAGGAGTAGATGATTTGGTCTTCGTTTCTGACAGAAAAGAAATCTGTTGTCATGAAATTCAGTTTTTCCTGCCAACCGTTCAAGGAATCGTTATAGCTTATGTAATAGCCTTTGTCGGTTTTTTTTATGATTCTGAAGGTAACGGCATCATTGGAGGTTTCATAGGTGCCGTCCAATTTTGGGTAGACCTTTTT
Source organism: Croceivirga sp. (assembly GCA_965230555.1). Lineage (GTDB taxonomy): Bacteria > Bacteroidota > Bacteroidia > Flavobacteriales > Flavobacteriaceae > Croceivirga. The sequence continues at coordinate 2,925,820 of OZ246014.1, read as the reverse complement.
TTTGAACCCCTTATTTCCATGTACTTCTATATAGTCAAACGAGGGGCTTGTGGTATATTTTTTTTCTGTTCCGTCAGGATAGATGACCCCAACAATCTGCCAGTATCCGTTCAGACTCTGGAAATCGTCCAAGGTGTATTCTCGCTGTTTTTTACAGCCTAACAAGGAAATTAGGACTATGAGGGCAAGGGCTTTTTGCATGCTTACAAGGTAAATATTTTATAGCTCTGTTGGGTGTTTTTGACCACATTTTCGGTTCGGTCGGAATGGGTGTCCGTGATAAAGATCTGCCCAAATTGTTCTTGGTTGACCAAATCGACCAAATGGCCTACACGCTGTTCGTCCAATTTATCAAAAATATCATCCAGTAAAAGAATGGGCGTGGTTCGGGCCTGTTCCCTGATGAATTGGAATTGTGCCAATTTTAAGGCAATCAAAAACGACTTTTGCTGTCCCTGACTGCCAAACTTTTTTATGGGGTGTCCGCCAAGGGTAAATTCAAGGTCGTCTTTATGGATTCCAGTATTGGTGTATTGCAGCGCCCTGTCCTTTTCAATGCTTTGCTGTAAAAGGTCGGCCAATGGGGCTTCGGAAAGCTTGCTCTGGTATCGGATATCCGTGTGTTCCGCTTTTTGGGCGATTAGGGTATACTGTTCCCCAAAAATGGGAATGAAGGTTTCAAGGAAAGCCTGTCGCTTGTTAAAAATTTTGGAACCATACCCTTCCAATTGTTCGTTGTAAACCAAGAGTGCGGCCTCATCAAAGGTGTGGTTGGCGGCAAAATATTTCAACAAGGAATTCCGCTGGGCAAGTATTTTATTGTAGTTGATAAGCAGGGTCAAGTACTCCTTGTCCGATTGCGAGATGACGCCGTCTATAAATTTTCTTCGGGTTTCGCTCCCTTCCAAAATCAGGTCACGATCTGCCGGAGAGATGATGACCATGGGCAAAAGACCAATGTGTTCAGAAAATTTTTCATACGCCTTGCCATTGCGTTTAATGACCTTCTTGGTCCCTTTTTTAAAACTACAGACAATTTTTTCCTGATGGTCATTTTTTTCAAAATCACCATGCAGTACAAAAAAGTCCTCCCCGTGCCTTATGTTTTGTGTGGCCACCGGATTAAAGTAACTTTTTCCGAAGGCCAAGTGGTAAATTGCATCCAAAACATTGGTTTTGCCCACCCCATTTCGCCCTACGAGACAATTGATCGTTGGGTCAAAATCAAGCTCCTTTGACTCAAAATTCTTATAATTGATTAGGGATAAATGGTTTAAAATGGTTTTTGGCATATGACCACGGATTTTTCCTTTATTTGGAAAAGGTGAAAAATAAAGATTCAAAATTAAAGAATACTAGTCTTTTCATTTTTCATAAAAGCTTTATTTTTGCGCGATTAATTAAAAGAAGCAATGGCGACTTACAAAAAGAGGGGCTACAAACCCAAGAATAAGGCTGAAGAGCAAATGGTAGACGATGCGAACAGTACAACCGCAGAGGTTTTTAGCACGCTGGATCAAAGTGCATCCAAGACAGAAGCTTGGGTTTCCAAGAACCAGAACTATATCTTGGGGGTCATTACAGTCATCGCCGTTGGGGTTTTGGGGTATTTGGGCTACATTCAATTCATCCAAAATCCAAAGGAAGCCAATGCTTCAAACGAACTGTACTACCCACAACAGTATTTTGATCAAGCCATGCAGAACGAGGCACAGAAAGATTCCTTGCTGAATCTGGCCTTGAACGGAGCCGAAGGGAAATATGGCCTTTTGGATATCATTGATGAATACAGTGGCACCAAAGCGGCCAATCTTGCTAAATATTCTGCGGGAATGGCCTATTTGAACCAACAAAACTATGAGGAGGCCATTACTTATTTGGAAGAATTCTCTTCAGATGATGCCATTTTGGGGGCTTTGGCCAAAGGGGGCATAGGTGATGCTTTTTCCCAATTGGAGCAGCCAGAGGAAGCTTTGGAATATTATGAATTGGCCCTTGCCCATAGCGATAACGACTATACCGCACCGCTCTATTTGTACAAAGCTGGGGTCATGGCCATGAATTTAGGGGATAAGACCACTGCTTTAAGCCATTTTCAACGTATTAAGGACGATTTTCCAAAGTCTTCACAGGCAACCAATATTGATGCGTTGATAGGAATGGGGCAAAACTAACACCATGGCCACAGGGCTCAAGAATTTATCGGAATACGAAAAAGGCGACTTGCCCAATATTGAAAACCTAAAATTTGGTTTGGTCGTTTCGGAATGGAACGATACCATTACCGAAAATCTCTTCAAAGGGGCTAAATCTGCCTTCTTGGATTGTGGAGCGAGGGAAGAAAACCTCTTGCGGTGGAACGTGCCCGGTAGTTTTGAATTGGCAGCCGGTTGTCGAAAACTACTCCAGACCCATAAAGTTGATGCAATAATCGCCATAGGCAGTGTCATTCGGGGCGAGACCAGCCATTTTGATTACGTCTGCTCGGCCACGGCAAGTGGTATTATGCAGTTAAATGTGAGTCAAGATATTCCCGTTATTTTTTGCGTACTGACCGATGATACCTTGCAACAGGCTCTGGACAGAAGCGGTGGAAAACATGGCAACAAGGGAACCGAGGCAGCCATAGCAGCGATTAAAATGGCTGCGTTGGGTTAAGCACAGTTGCCTTCTGTTAACATTTTTTGTGAGCCTCATCCTATGGCTACATTCCATTTTAATTAATTTTATAGAGACGAAGTTGAGGTATGCGTAATCCATTAAAGCTCAGAAAGAACAAATCATTCGAATATAAGCCCAGATATTACAAAGGGGAAGGAAGCCCCTACAAGATGGAATCCAAACTGGAGCAGTTCCGATCTACGGTAAACAACCAACGTGGACTCAAGAATAAGTTTTCCAATGCATTTGATGACCTAAAGCGGGAAGGGGACAAGAACCTTAGGATCCGTTTTTGGGTTATCTTGGCCATTTTGATTTTGATTTTTCTGTATATTCTCGATTTTGACCTATCAATCTTTCTCAATCCATAATGGCAGACATCATTCATTTGTTGCCCGATCATGTGGCCAACCAGATAGCTGCGGGCGAGGTGGTGCAACGCCCCGCCTCGGTGGTCAAGGAATTGTTGGAAAATGCCATTGACGCTGGATCCACCAACATAAAATTGATTGTCAAGGAAGGAGGGAAGACCCTGATCCAAGTGGTAGATGATGGGGTGGGCATGACAGAAACCGATGCCCGACTTTCCTTTGAACGGCACGCCACCTCTAAAATCAAGTGTGCTGAAGATCTTTTTAATCTGCATACCAAAGGGTTTAGGGGTGAGGCCTTGGCCTCCATTGCGGCCATTGCCCATGTAGAGATGCAGACCAAGACCGATGAAGGCGAGGTTGGCACCCAAATTAAGATTGAGGGGAGCAAGGTGGTTTCGCAAGAAGTCGCCGTTACGCCAAAGGGGACATCCATTTCGGTGAAGAACCTATTTTTCAACATTCCGGCAAGGCGTAATTTTTTAAAGTCCAACCAAGTGGAACTGCGCCATATCATGGATGAATTCCATCGTGTGGCTTTGGTGCACCCTAACATAGCCTTCCATTTTTACAATAATGGGGCAGAGCTGTTCAATTTACCCAGCGGGAATTTTCGGCAACGCATCGTGCATATTTTTGGCAATAAGATCAAGGAACGCTTGGTACCTGTTGAGGAGGTTACCGAAGTGGTTAAAATATCCGGTTTTGTGGTCAAGCCAGAGTTTGCCAAGAAGAGCAGGGGAGAGCAGTTCTTTTTTGCCAACCAACGGTTTATAAAGAGCCCTTATTTGCACCATGCCGTGACCGCTGCATTTGAGGGATTGATCAAACCCGAAATGCAACCGGGCTATTTTTTGAACTTGGAGGTGGCTCCGGAATCCATAGATATCAACATCCACCCAACAAAAACAGAGGTGAAGTTTGATGATGAACAGACCTTGTACGCCATATTACGTGCTGCGGTAAAGCATAGTCTGGGGCAATTTAATATTGCGCCCTTGCTCGATTTTGAGCACGACAAAAACCTGGATACGCCATATTCCTATCAGAATAAGGAAGCACAGTTGCCAAAGATAACCGTTGACCCCACCTTTAATCCGTTTGGAGAGGCCAAGGCCGAGAAATCCCATTTTAAAAAGGAGTCGGTGGATGGGTGGCAGGATTTGTATGAGGAGGATGAGTCTACGTCCAACCACTTCAGCAGTGTGGAATTTGAATCTGAGGCCACCAATACCGAGATTTTTGAAAAGGAAGAAACTGTGTTGGAGCAGGCGGTTTTCAGTTTTCAATTGCAGCAAAAATATATCGTTACCAAAATAAAATCGGGACTCTTGGTCATCAACCAAAACAGGGCGCACCAACGGGTGCTGTACGAACGGTTTTTAAAGTTGATTTCTGATGGGAACACGGTAAGCCAAGAATTGTTGTTCCCGGTAGAGCTCCATTTGGTACAGAATGAGATGGCCATTGTGAAAATGCTTCAGGACGATTTGTCAGCCCTAGGGTTTGATTTGGCCCTTGACGATGCCCAAAACAAGGTCAAAATAAGTGCCGTTCCCGGATTGCTGACAGATGTGAATGTTGGCACGGTTTTGGAAAATTTGATGCGTACCTTTGAATCGGAATCACAAGAATCTGGGTTTTCGAAAATTGAACTGACCGCTAGACACTTGGCAAAGTCAACGGCCATAAAGAATGGGCAATCCATGGAAGGGAATGCCCAAATGGCTTTGGTGAATGATTTGTTCGGTTGTGTGGAACCAGAGCTGAGTCCATTCAAAAAACGTACGTATATTACATTATCGGCCAAAGAACTGGAAAACAAATTTCAATAAATGGGTAGACTCACAGAAACAGTCAAACATCTAATAATCATTAACTTTTTATTTTGGATTGCAACTATTACAGTTGGTAGGAATTATGGTTTTAGTGAGCTTTTTGCAATACATTTTCCCCTAAACGACAACTTTCATTTTTGGCAGATATTTACCCATATGTTTATGCATAGTGAGGCTTTGTTTATGCATATTCTTTTTAATATGTTAGCCTTATATATGTTTGGAAGCCCTTTGGAGCAGATGTGGGGTAGAAATAAATTTTTGTTTTTTTATTTTTCTGCCGGCCTTGGGGGAGTATTACTTCCATTTGTTGTTGACTACTATAATTTTAATCAGGTTTTAGATCTTGTCGTCTCAAATGGTATTGACAAAAATGAAGTTTTATTATCATTAAATCGATTAGAGTATGGGGATAGATTGCCTGACTGGACTAGATATTTATCTCAGGACAATTGGGATAATTTAGCCTCTATTTTTTATCAGCAAGGGGTTGGTGCATCAGGATGTGTTATGGGGCTTTTGGTGGCATTTGGAATGTCGTTTCCAAATGCTAGGCTAATGTTAATTTTTTTACCTATTCCTATTAAGGCTAAATATTTCATTCCTTTGCTTTTAACTTATGAAATAATTTCTGGCTTTACTGGCGGAACAACAATTTTTGGAGCAAATATTAACCATTTAGCACATGTGGGTGGAGCTTTAACTGGATTTATAATAATGTGGTATTGGAAAAGGAATCAGTTTAACAAAAATCGTTGGGATCGGTAGATGGCTAGCGGAGGTATTTCATATTATCTTTCAAGGCTCAACATAGCAGAAAAGCTTATAGCCATTAATCTGGCCGTGTTTTTGGTTTTTGGTTTGGCAACGGCATTGTTGGGGTTGGATGGCTTGGTCACTTGGTTTGAATTGCCCAAGGATTTTATGTTGTTTATTCAACAGCCATGGTCCATAGTCACCTATTCTTTTTTTCATGCAGGTATTCGTCATATCTTTTGGAATATGCTGGTGCTCTATTTTACGGGAAGGATTTTTCTCAACCTTTTTGACAACCAGCGTTTTTTGAATGTCTATTTTCTTGGGGTCATTTTGGGCGGACTTATCTTTTTGTTTGGCTACAATGTGTTTCCAACCTTGATTCCCAGTAATACCGCCTTAATCGGGGCCTCTGCAGGGGTGACCGCCGTTTTGATTTTTATCTGTGCCTACATTCCCAACCGGGAGGTTCGCTTGTTTGGTCTGATTACCATTAAATTGTGGTACGTGGGCGCCTTTTTTGTTTTGGTGGACCTGTTACAGATTGCCAATGGAGAAAATATAGGGGGGCGTTTGGCGCATTTGGGAGGTGCGGTACTGGGCTATGTGTATGCCAGGCAGTTGCTGAACGGCAATGATATTGGTGGTGGTTTCACTAAAATGGTGAACACAATCACAAATTTATTCAAGAAAAAAGAAAAGAAATCCCCCTTAAAAACCGTTTATAGGAATGCTAAGACCAGTACTGCCAAAGCAGACTATGAAAAAGCAGCCCGACAAAAGAAGATTGATGCCATTCTGGACAAGATAAGCAAGTCGGGTTATGAAAGTCTGTCAAAGGCGGAAAAAGACTTTTTGTTCAAGGCGGGTAAAGAAGAGTAATATTGGGGGTAAAATATAAGGTTAAAAAGTTCTTTCTGGGCATTAATATGCTGTTTGTGCTCCTCTCATCAGTGGTGATTCTATCCTATTATGCCCATTCCAACCTTTTTGGCCCGTTATCGGTTCTTGGTTTCTTATATCCAATCCTCTTTTTGGTTCATCTGGTCTTTACATTTTTTTGGTGGTTTAGACGTTCTGCTTGGATCCTGTTGTCCCTATCCATATTGATTGTCTCCCTATATTCCTTTGGGGCATTTTATAGATTGGGTTCAAAATCGGGTGGACAAGAACAAGATTTGTCCATTTTAACCTATAATGCCAAAGGGTTTAATAGGTATGGATGGATTGATGTCCCTGATGCCGGGGATAAGATTTCTACCTTTATAAACGAAAACGACCCTGACATCGCCTGTATCCAGGAACATACCCGAATCAGATATAGGCAATTAAAAAAATTTAAATTTAGAGCGGAAACTCCATACCATTCACCACGGAGTACCCAAGCCATTTTTTCCAAGTACCCGATTATTTCAAAGGGATCGTTGGATTTTGAAGGGACATCCAATAATGTAATCTATGCCGATGTGGCCCTTACAACGGATACCCTTAGGGTGTATAATGTACATCTACAGTCGTTCAATATTGTTCCATCAGAAGACAACCTTAAAAAGGAAGAACCGGAACGATTGTTCAATAGAATAGGGTTTACCCTGCAGCAACAGCTACAACAGGTTAAGATTTTAAGGGATCACACGGGCAAGTCCCCATACCGATTCATTGTTTGCGGGGATTTTAATTCAACACAGTTTTCCAATGTCTATAAGATTGCTTCGGAAGGCTTGCAGGATACTTTTATGGAAAAGGGCTCTGGATTGGGTGCCACGTATAATCTTAAGAGCTACCCACTTCGGATAGATTATATTCTGGTGCCAAACTCGGTACGGGTGTTATCCCATACCAATTTTAACGTGCCTTATTCCGATCATTTTCCTGTGATGGCCACCCTTGGGCTAAAAGCCGATAAATAGGCAGTCTACCAGATCGGCCAAAATATGGATGCTGAGCGCCAAGCCCAACAACCGGGTCTTTCGCCAAAAAAGGAGAATTACATACACCGCAATGGCAATATAGCTGTGAAGGGGATGAAACCCAATGCTACAGCGGTTGGGGTCAAAGATGGGTTCTGCCAGAAGGTGGTCCAGGTCGATTAGGATTCCGCCCAATAAAATGAGGGCTACCCGCCATGGGGTCTTTTTAAAGAACAGGAAAGCAAGGGCTATCGGCACCACAAAGTGGATACCGTAATGCAACAAAAACCTAAGCATGGGGCAATGAAAATGATAGTTTCTTTAGATAGTCCAACGATTGGGGCCCCAGATTAAAGAGCAAATCCAAGCAACTGGCGTTTGGCACAAAACCATGACGGTCACCAAAAACCTGAATATAGGGTTCTTGTACAAACTTGGATTCCTGTTTGGCATTGGCCAAAGCACGACCATCAATATAAGCCTGTGGTTGTTTCTCATAGGAGGACGTATGGTTCCCCGGAACGACAATATCCAAGCAATCACATAAAAATTCTAGGGTAGCAAAATTCAATTCCATCAAATGGCGGAAAGGTTTTTGGAACAGGGGTGCCAACTCATCTTCATAGAACTCAAAAAAGGGAGAGGTGCGGTAAGCGGTCTGTAAGGTCCTCCAATGCAATTTTTGCCAATCGCAGCTGTAATCTATCAGCACATCCTTATACAACTGTCTACCTTGTTCGTCCCCAACATGCTGAATGGGAATATTGAGCATATGCTTGCCCTGATCCGTACAGATGTAACACCGATTACGATAGGTCTGTTTTTGAAAATTATCGTGGGTTTCCCAAACCACCTCTTGGTTCACCATTACGGACATGGTAACAATACTGGGAAAATATGTTGGGTGTAATAAAAAAACCAATTTTAAGCGTCAACAGATTTATTTTTTCTTTTCTTTCTAAAATAATCAAAGACAAACCAACCGGCCAGGGCAATTAAAAAGTATTTAAAGTAGGAAACAGCTTCGCCATCGCCCCCAACAGTGGTAAAGACTCTATCCCACTTGATTTTTTCATTAAACCGAATACCATCGGGAAAGTTGTCCAAACTCATCCAAATAAAAACGGGTTTGCCCACAATGTGGTCCTCGGCGACATAACCCCAAGACCTACTGTCTTCCGAGTGGTCCCTATTATCTCCCATCATCCAGTAATAATTTTGTTTAAACGTATAGGAATCTGCTTCCTCTCCGTTGATGAGGACCTTATCTGCTGTGACCTTTACATCGTTATGCTCATAATCCCTGATGATTTTCTTGTAGAGGGGAATGGTGTTCTTGTCAATGGCAACGGTTGTCCCAGCTTCAGGAATATAAATTGGCCCAAAATGGTCGTTGTTCCATGGATATTTGGGATTCTGTGGAAAAATATTGAATCCTTTTGTTCCTTTTTCCTCAACATTGATCTTTATGGAATCTATGGATGGGTTTTTACGGAGTTTTTCCGCCATTTCCAACGTTAGGTTGGCCATCCTTTCCTTGGGGGTTTCCTCTTTTAACGATAGGCTGAGTTGCCGAATCAGACGAGGCTCCAGTCCTTTCTCGTCTGTATAAATGGCCGGTTTGCCATTAGCATCGGCACCAACGGCATAGCCCCGTGCCCGTAAAGCATTGATCTGGCCTTGTGAGAGGTTTGCAGGAAGGTATTTTCTGGAATAGTCCATGGCGCCTACCTCATCCAACAAACGGCTGGATACCCCTTTCTGGGCATAGATGACATGGTCGTACATGACCTTGGCCCGGTATGAAAGCTCAAGCTTTTTGCCGTTGATGTGGACAAAGCCATCAATAATCTCCAAAGAATCCCCAGGGGTGCCCACACAACGTTTTACGTAGTTGGACTTTTTGTCTATGGGTTTTTTTACGGCTTTTTCGGCCACAAAAAACTGCCGAACCGTATCTGCTGGCCAGCTAAAGACCACAATGTCATTTTTTTTCGGACTTTCAAATCCGGGTAACCTAAAATAGGGGAGTTGGGGTTTGTTCAGGTATGATTTTGTCTTTATCAATGGAATGGTATCATGCACCATGGGAGCGGCAACGGTGGTCATGGGAACACGGGCCCCATAGTGGAATTTGCTAACAAAAAGAAAGTCGCCAACCTGTAATGTGCGTTCCAACGATGGGGTGGGTATGACATAGGGCTGCATAAAATAGGTGTGCACAAAGGTCGCCGCCACAATGGCAAACACAATAGAGCTTACCCATTCACCAACACCTGTCCTGGGTTTTAGGCTACGATCTTCTATATAGGCCACATCCATGGCATAATTCACGTAATAGGTATAAAAACCCAAGGTCAAGATGGCGGCCCAGGTCTGCCATGGTTTGTTCTGCCCAAAACTGCGAATGGTCTCGACCCAGACCACGGGAAACATCAATAAATTGATGATGGGGATAAAAAGCAACAGCACCCACCATTTGGGACGTCTGATGATTTGCATCAACACGATGGCATTGTATACGGGAATCGCGGCTTCCCATGCCTTTCTACCTGCTTTCACATATAATTTCCACGTTCCTAAAAAGTGGATGATTTGAACAATCAAGATGAAAATGAGCCATTGCGTGCCGTTCATAATGGAGTATTTAGCATTTTAGACCACCAAAGATAGGTTTTGTTACTTATTCGGATAGATTTAACACATCTTTCATAGTGTAGACCCCGGTTTTGTCCACTAACCATTCGGCGGCCATAATGGCCCCAAGGGCAAAGCCCTCACGGTTATGCGCGGTGTGCTTTATCTCTATGGCGTCTACGGGGCTATCGTAGTTTATAATGTGCGTACCGGGGATTTGACCAATTCTCTTGGAATGGATGGGAATGGTTTTGTCCCCATTTTCATCAAGTTTCCAATGTTCATAGTCTGAATTTTCAATGATGCCCTCGGCCAGGGTAATGGCCGTGCCGCTGGGGGCATCCAACTTTTGGGTATGGTGTATCTCTTCCATATTGATGGAATAGGAACCAACGCCGTTCATCATTTGGGCCAATCTACGGTTCAGCTCAAAAAACAGGTTGACCCCCAAACTAAAGTTGGAGGCATAGATAAAAGCACCTTTATGTTCCTTACAGATTTCAACGGCTTTTCTGTAATTGTCCAACCATCCTGTTGTTCCAGATACCACGGGTACCCCATGGGTAAAACAATCGGTGATGTTTTTAAAGGCGGCAGATGGGGTGCTAAAGTCTATGGCCACGTCCATGGAGGAAAAATTGATGTGTTCCGTGCCTACATCAATCTTTGCGACAATCTCATGGTTTCTTTCTTGTGCCAATCTTTCGAGCATTTTGCCCATTTTTCCATATCCGAACAGAGCTATCTTCATAAAATCAAAACTTTACCTGCATGGCCAGACCATAGTTGGGGGTGCCCGTAACGGGGTTATAGTCCAAATAAGGCTTGATGTCCATGCTCAACCGATCATTTACATTATATTGTTTTAAATGGGCATCCACATTGGCATCAATCACATTAAGGGCATAGAGCCCAATGGTGATCAAGAGCGCAAGGTCCCTGTCCCTTTGGTAGCGTTCCTGTCCATCTTCCAAAGCTTCATCAGAAACATCAGGTTCCGAACCTTCGGGGTTGTCATTGTTCAAATCATAAAACTCATCATCGGTAAACCCGGCCTGTCTGCGTTTAAAGGCCCTTCTAAAACTACGGTATTGGGTGTGGTTGAAGGAATAGGCATATACGGAAAGTCCCAATGCCCCGTAAACGATGGGTACTTTCCAATAACGTTTGTTGTAGACTTGGCCAAGTCCGGGTAACACAGCGGAATAAAAAGCGGCCCTACTGGGGGCCAAAGGATTGATTTCCCTTTTTTCAAAAGAGCCTTCCTGTATTGTAATGCCCCGTTTTTTCAAATCGGTTTTAATGGAATCGGCACCTTTGTTGGGAATGCTATCCTTTTCTTGGGCAAATGCAATGGTGGAAAAAAATAGCAGAACAATAAAACAAATTCGGTTATTCACCCGTCAATATTTTTTTGAGCCTTTGGAACTCTTCTTCGGAATGAAAGGGGATGACAATCTTTCCCTTGCCATTTTCCGAAGCCGAAATATCCAACTTTACGGCAAGGTGTTCCTTCATGGCTTCAATGCTTTTTGTAACAAACGCAGGCTGTTGCTTGGCGACTGGTTTTTTGGTGTCTTTTGGGATGGCATTATCACTTTCGCGATATGATTTCACCAGTTTTTCGGTATCCCTTACGGAAAGACCGTCTGAAACGATTTTTTCATAAATCGATATCTGGTCTTTCTTTTTTTCGATGTTGATGAGGGCACGACCATGGCCCATGGTCACGAAACCGTCCCGCATCCCTGTTTGGATAATGGGGTGCAACTTTAACAGCCGAAGGTAATTGGTGATCGTGGAACGTTTTTTTCCGACCCGGTCACTCAGTTTTTCCTGTGTTATGTTGATCTCATCGATCAAGCGTTGGTAGGAAAGGGCTATTTCTATGGGGTCAAGGTCTTGCCGCTGAATGTTCTCCACCAAGGCCATTTCCAGTGACTCCTGATCGTTGGCGATTCGGATGTATGCCGGAATCGTCTCAAGTCCCACCATTTTGGAGGCCCTATAACGCCGCTCGCCCGATACCAACTGGAACTTGTTGAAATCAAGTTTTCTGACGGTAATGGGTTGGATAATGCCCAACTCCCGGATGGAACTGGCCAGTTCCCCCAAGGTGTTCTCGTTAAAATTGGTCCGAGGTTGGAATGGGTTGACTTCAATGGATTCAATATCAAGCTCGACCACATTCCCGATTACCTTATCCGCATTTTTGTCCGATACGGATTGGATATCATTCTCAGGGTCTTTTAAAAGAGCGGAAAGCCCTCTTCCGAGGGCCTGTTTTTTGGTTGCTTTCGCCATCTACACTTTTTCCTTGTTTTTACTCAAAATTTCGTTGGCCAAATTTATATAGTTTGAGGCACCTTTGCTAGCCGCATCGTATTTAATGATGCTTTCTCCATAGCTGGGGGCTTCACTTAGCTTCACATTTCGTTGAATGATGGTGTCAAAGACCATATCGGCAAAATGCTTTTTGACCTCTTCGACCACCTGATTTGATAGACGCAATCTGGAATCGTACATGGTCAACAGCATGCCCTCTATATCCAAGTTGTTGTTGTGTATTTTCTGTACACTCTTCACGGTGTTGAGCAGTTTGCCAAGTCCTTCGAGCGCAAAGTATTCACATTGTATGGGAATCATTACCGAATCAGCTGCCGTAAGGGCATTCAAGGTCAACAGCCCCAAAGATGGAGCGCAGTCAATAAGAATAAAATCGTACCGGTCCTTTAGGCCTTTGATGGCCTCTTTCATCATGTATTCACGGCGGTCTTTGTCCACCAATTCAATTTCAATGGCCACCAAATCAATGTGGGCGGGGATTAAATCTACGTTGGGCGACTCTGTTTCAATGATGACCTCGGTCGCGGCCATCGTGTGCTCCAAGAGCTGATAGGTGCCATCTTCCACACTCTCCACGTCTATTCCCAATCCCGAGGTGGCGTTGGCTTGGGGATCGGCATCGATCAACAGCACTTTTTTCTCCAACACCCCCAAAGAGGCCGCCAGGTTAACGGATGTCGTGGTTTTCCCTACACCACCTTTCTGATTTGCAATCGCAATTATTTTGCCCATGACTAAAGTTAAGTTGAGGGCTAAAAATACAACTTATTATGGCTAGAAAAAACGGATTTTGTCAACAGTCCGTGGATAACTGACCACAAAGCGTTAAAAGAAGTTAAAGTTTAAATTATAAAATGATTAAACGCCTAAAAACAGGGAAACTATGACAGTATTTCCAATATTTCTATGGCAGCTTCACTTATTTTGGTGCCTGGTCCAAAAACGGCAACGGCACCGGAATCGAACAGATAATCGTAATCCTGTTTTGGGATTACCCCACCCACTATGACCATGATGTCCTCGCGGTCATATTTTTTGAGCTCTTCGATTACTTGGGGCACCAAGGTTTTGTGACCGGCAGCAAGCGATGATACGCCCAAGACGTGTACATCGTTCTCAACGGCCTGTTTGGCCACTTCGCTGGGGGTTTGGAACAAGGGGCCTATGTCTACGTCAAAGCCCAGATCGGCATAGCCGGTGGCCACTACCTTGGCGCCACGGTCATGGCCGTCCTGTCCCATTTTGGCGATCATGATCCTGGGTCTTCTCCCTTCCTTGTTGGCAAACTCATCGGCCATGGTCAAGGCTTTTTGGAAGTTTTTATCTTTTTTAATCTCTTTGGAATACACGCCTGAAATTGATTTTACCTCTGCCCGGTGCCTGCCAAAAACCTTTTCGAGCGCATCACTGATTTCACCCAGCGAGGCCCTTTTTTGGGCGGCGGTCACCGCTAAAGCTAATAAATTTTCGCCATTGCCACCATTCATTTTCTTGGTGGCGGAGTCCGTTATGGCTGCCAAGGCTTGTTGCACCTCTTCTTCATTGCGTGTGGCCCTGATGTTTTTGAGCCCTTCAACCTGTTGCTGACGCACTTTAACGTTGTCAACTTCCAAAATCTGCAATTCATCCTCATCTTCCAGGACATATTTGTTGACGCCAACGATGGTTTCTTGGCCACTGTCTATACGGGCCTGTTTTTTTGCGGCGGCTTCTTCAATTCGCATTTTGGGAATACCGGCCTCAATGGCCTTGGTCATTCCGCCCAACTCTTCCACCTCTTGCAATAGTTTCCAGGCTTCCTCGGCAATTTCATGGGTCATTTTCTCCACATAATGGCTACCAGCCCATGGGTCTACCGTTCTACAGATATGGGTTTCTTGCTGTAGGAATATCTGGGTGTTCCGGGCAATCCGGGCCGAGAAATCGGTGGGAAGGGCAATGGCCTCATCCAAGGAATTGGTGTGGAGGCTCTGCGTACCACCAAAGGCGGCTGCCATGGCCTCTATTGCCGTTCTGCCCACATTGTTAAAGGGGTCTTGTTCGGTAAGGCTCCAGCCACTGGTCTGCGAGTGGGTGCGCAGCATCAGGGATTTACGGTTTTGTGGGTCGAACTCCTTGACCAGTTTGGCCCAGAGCATTCTTGCGGCCCTCATTTTGGCCACCTCGGTGAAATGGCGCATGCCTATTCCCCAGAAGAAAGAAAGGCGAGGGGCAAACTCATCAATTTTAAGTCCCGCCTTAAGGCCAGTCCTTATGTAGTCCACACCATCGGCAAGGGTGTAGGCCACTTCCATGGCCGCTGGGGCTCCGGCCTCGTGCATATGGTAGCCAGAGATACTGATGCTGTTGAACCGGGGCATGTTCTTACTGGTGAATTCAAAGATATCGGCAATCAGTTGCATTGATGCCGTTGGTGGATAGATGTAGGTGTTCCGTACCATGAATTCCTTGAGGATGTCATTTTGGATGGTCCCCGATAATTGTTCCATGGAGACCCCCTGTTCCAGGGCGGCAACAATATAAAACGCCATGATGGGGATTACGGCACCGTTCATGGTCATGGATACCGACATTTTATCCAAGGGGATGCCATCAAAGAGTATTTTCATGTCTTCTACCGAATCAATGGCGACCCCTGCTTTGCCCACATCGCCCACCACACGTTCATTGTCGCTGTCATAGCCACGGTGTGTGGGTAGATCGAAGGCTACGGAAAGTCCCTTTTGCCCTGCTTCCAGGTTCCTGCGATAAAAGGCATTACTTTCCTCTGCCGTGGAAAAACCCGCATACTGGCGTATGGTCCATGGTCTGCGAACGTACATGGTGGAATAGGGTCCACGTAGAAAGGGTTGGATTCCCGCTGCGTAATTCTGATGGGCAAAAGGTTGGTCCCCAACTGCGTTTGAACCTACACTTTGCAATTTGATATGTTGAAGGTCTTTTCTACTCATTTTCCAGTCTTTTTTGTTCCAATTGTTCTGCCAATCTTTTTTCAATTACAGGCTCAACCAAGGTTTTGTGGGCATGGGTCTTTACAAAGGGATACAGTTCCATATCATCCTTCATCCTGTCCTTCGGAT
This sequence comes from Croceivirga sp., assembly GCA_965230555.1. Classification (GTDB taxonomy): domain Bacteria; phylum Bacteroidota; class Bacteroidia; order Flavobacteriales; family Flavobacteriaceae; genus Croceivirga. Next base: position 2,910,221 of record OZ246014.1, on the reverse strand, counting down.
TTTGAAATTTATTGGTGCCCACAAGCACCAGTTCGCCAGAATCGAACAAGGTCTGTTCCTTATCGGCACTTTCCTTTATTTTCCGTTGTAGGGTGCCTTCTTTCAATTGTTTGAGCAACCCTCCGGAAGCTTCCATTTGTTTGAAGAGTTCAAGGGCCTTTTCGGCCAGTTGTTGGGTAAGGTCCTCAATATAATAATTGCCCTCGGCGGCGTTGACCGCCTCGTCAAAATAGCTCTCCTCTTTTAACAATAAGAGTTGGTTGCGGGCTATACGTTCGCCAAACTCCCCAGTTTTGTGAAAGATATCGTCATAGGCTCTGTTGAAGACGGTATTGGCCCCGCCCAGTATGGCCGACATACATTCTGATGTGGTACGCAGCATATTGGCGTTGTGGTCGTATAGGGCTTTGTTGCGCTTGGAGGGAAAGGCAAGGATATGGCAATCTGTCGCCATGTCATATTCAGCGGCCAAAGATTTCCATAACCAGCGCAAGGCCCTAAGCTTTGCTATCTCAAAAAAGTAATTGCCCCCAATGGCAATTTTGAAGGTGGGGACGGGATGGTCTTGAAAATGGTTCAGGTATTCATTGGCCTGTGCCAGGGTATAGGCCAATTGCTGTACCATATTGGCCCCAGCATTCTGGTACAATGAGGCATCTGCCCCTAAAACATGGATGTTGGCCTGGTTTTTGGCCAAGGACAAGATTTCTTCCAGAAGGGCATGGTCTTTTTCGGGGGTGTGGTACCAATGCCCTGTCTTGGCCAAATGACCAATGATGTCGATGTTCAAATAAAGTTGGCCATTCTTTCCTTCACTAAATTGAAGCAATCGTTTTATGGGATCCACCTCTAAGAAGTCAAATTCAAGATATAGGGGAGTGGTGGCCAGATCAATTCCGTTCAGTAGTACTTCCCAGTCCACTGTGGCATCGGGAATTTGGAACACTAAGCTTTCTGCGCCCCTTGAGAGGGCGTCCAAGGCTTTTTTGTTGGCCAATGCTGGATTTCCGCCATAAATAAATTGGGCAATGTGCCAATGGTGGTTTTGGGGAAGTGGGCATGTGTTGCTTCCTTCCAAATCTTCGGCGGAATAAAAAGGCTTGACCTTTATTCCTTCCAATGATTCCCAGACCAGGGTCTCATTGTAATCCGCTCCTTTTAGATCAACCTGGATCTGTTGTTTCCATTGTTTGGCAGATACGGGTTCAAATTCTGAAAAAAGTGACGTGTTTTCCATATTTGTCATCGTTGTTGGTTATTGGCCGTTCAACTTTTAATGTTTAACGTTCAGTGCTGTACTGTCTTCGTATTCAATTAAAAAAATCTCCTCGTTCTCTTTTTTCATATAGTAATGCTCTCTGGCATATTTCTCCAATTCTTCAGGTCTTGAGAGTTTTTCCAATAATTTTTTGTCTCGATCTATCTCACTTTTCAAGAACTGTTTTTGCTCTTCCAATTTATCAATTTCTTTCTGCAATTCATGATGGATCAGCAGTGAGTTGGTATCAAAGAACGCCATCCATACCACAAAAATGGTCAGGACCAGCACATAGGTGTTGGTGGCAATCTTAAACCATTTTTTTTCTTTTAGCTCCTTCCAATCCATATTAGGCCAGTTTTTCATTGATGATGGTCCGGACCATATTTACGGCAACCGTATTGTAATGGTTGTTGGGAATGATCATATCGGCAAACTCCTTTGAGGGTTCAATAAACTCATTGTGCATGGGTTTAACAGCTGTTTGGTAACGGTGCAGGACTTTTTCCAGATCGTGCCCCCGTTCTTTGATGTCCCTTTGCAGGCGTCGTATCAACCGCTCATCGGAGTCGGCATGAACATAAATTTTCATATCAAAGAGTGCACGGAGTTTAGGGTTGCCCAACACCAATATTCCCTCAACTATGATTACCTTTTTAGGTAATGTTGTTATGGTTTTGGATAGGCGGGTTTCCTCAACGAACGAATATAAGGGCATTTCAATGGCCTTTCCTTCTTTGAGTTGGGAGACGTGCGCTATCAACAAATCAAAATCAATGGAATTTGGATGGTCAAAATTTACCTTTGCCCGTTCTTCTTTGGTCAAATGTGAAAGATCGTTGTAGTACGAATCTTGAGAGACGACGACGACTTCGTTTTCAGGTAATTCCTCAACAATTTGGTTGACCACGGTTGTTTTTCCACAGCCAGTACCGCCAGCTATTCCTATAACGAGCATATAAAAAAGTTTGGCCCAAAATTACGCAATTGACGGAATGGTATCCTCGTCGCAATGCCATATCAAGAAGCACCATGCATAATTATCATTAAAATAAGGAGGAAAACATGACATTGCTCATGTTAAGGAAAAATGATCATACATAGCTTTGACAAGCTTTTTTAGGAAGAATGAATTAACTTGTCAGTATAATCATCACTTTTATGGAAAATCAATTCAAGTTAAAGGTCAACGATTCATATGAATTTGAGTTCAGTGACAGTGACCTTGCCCAGCTTGATTGGGTAAAAACAGGTTCTAAAACCTATCATCTTATTGATGAAAGCCAATCGTATCACGTTTCGTTTGACCGCAACGATGTTGATGCCAAAACCTATGAGGTTACCATCAACAATACCCGATACGGGGTTTCCATCGAAAATCCACTAGATCTGCTCATAAGTGCCCTTGGGTTTGAGCTGGATTCAGCCACCAAGGTTGGCAGTATTGAAGCACCTATGCCGGGACTGATTCTTGAGGTCTCTGTTGCTGAGGGGGATGAAGTTAAAGAAGGGGACACCCTTTTGATTCTTGAGGCCATGAAGATGGAAAATGTGATTTCCTCGCCTAGGGATGGGGTCATCAAATCCGTTGAGATCAAAAAGGGCGATGCCGTTGAGAAGAAGCATTTATTGATCACTTTTGAATAATCGTCCATTATGAAGAAAATATTAGTTGCCAACCGTGGTGAAATTGCTATTCGTGTGATGCGAACAGCCAAGAAAATGGGTATTAAGACCGTGGCCGTTTTTTCTGAGGCCGACCGTAATGCCCCCCATGTACGTTTTGCCGATGAGGCGGTCTGTATAGGCCCACCACCATCAAATCAATCTTACCTTTTGGGGGATAAGATCATAGAGGTGGCCAAAAGCCTGAATGTGGACGGGATTCACCCAGGCTATGGTTTTTTGAGTGAGAATGCAGATTTTGCAGAAGCCGTTGAAAAGAACGGTTTAATTTTTATAGGGCCAAAATCCCACGCCATAAGGGTCATGGGAAGCAAATTGGCTGCCAAGGATGCCGTAAAGGAATATAATATTCCCATGGTGCCAGGTATTGACCAAGCCATTACCGATGTGGATAAGGCCCAGGAAATTGCCAAAGAGATTGGTTTCCCAATTTTGATCAAAGCCTCTGCCGGCGGTGGGGGAAAAGGAATGCGTATCGTAGAAAAACAAGAAGATCTGGAATCCCAAATGACCAGGGCCATTAGTGAGGCCACTTCTGCCTTTGGCGATGGTTCCGTTTTCATTGAAAAATACGTAACCTCTCCGCGACATATTGAGATTCAGGTGATGGCGGATACCCATGGTAATATCCTCCACTTTTTTGAACGGGAATGTAGCATTCAACGGCGTCACCAGAAAGTGGTAGAAGAGGCGCCATCCTCAATATTGACCCCAGAGAAGCGAAAGGAAATGGGAGAGGCGGCCTGTAAGGTAGCCAAGGCCTGTGATTATGTTGGGGCTGGTACGGTAGAGTTTTTAATGGATGCCGACCACAATTTCTACTTCTTGGAGATGAACACCCGTTTGCAGGTGGAACATCCCGTATCTGAGTGGATTGCAGGGGTGGATCTGGTAGAGCTCCAAATAAAGGTGGCCCGTGGTGAGGAACTGTCCATCAAACAGGAAGATTTAAAGATCAACGGCCATGCCATGGAGCTTCGGGTCTATGCAGAAGACCCGCTCAATGAGTTCTTGCCCAGTGTGGGTAAACTGGAACGATACACTATTCCAGTAGGTGAGGGTATCCGTGTGGATAATGGTTTTGAGGAAGGAATGGACATTCCCATATACTATGACCCCATGTTGGCCAAACTGATTACCTACGGTAAGACCCGTGAGGAATCCATTGCGTTGATGATCAAGGCCATTGAGGAGTACAAGGTAGAGGGAGTACAGACCACCTTGCCGTTTGGAACTTTTGTAATGCAGCACGATGCCTTTAGATCCGGTAATTTTGATACCCATTTTGTCAAGGATTACTATTCCCCAGAGGCCATACACCAAAGCCAGGAACAGGAAGCAAAAATTGCGGCCATGGTGGTGTTGAAAAAATATTTAGAGGATAAAAAACAATTGAGACTACCCAAAAATTAAGCTTAGATGGATCCAAAAATTAAAAAACTTGAAGAAAGGATTGCCCTGGCTCATTTGGGCGGAGGTGAAAAAAGAATTGAAAAACAACATGCCAAAAAGAAATTAACGGCAAGGGAGCGGATTGATTATCTTTTGGATGAAGGTTCTTTTGAAGAAATGGGGATCTTGGTAACGCACAGGACCACCATTTTTGGCATGGACAAGGAAAAGTATTATGGCGATGGCGTGGTCACTGGGTATGGTACCATAAATGGCCGATTGGTCTATGTGTATGCCCAAGATTTTACGGTCTTTGGTGGTGCATTGTCCGAAACCCATGCGGAGAAGATCTGTAAGGTCATGGATCTGGCCATGAAGGTAGGTGCCCCGATCATTGGCTTAAATGATTCTGGTGGAGCACGGATCCAGGAAGGGGTGAAATCGTTGGGAGGATACGCCGATATTTTTTATAGAAATGTTATGGCCAGTGGGGTTGTCCCACAATTGTCCGCCATCATGGGGCCATGTGCCGGGGGGGCAGTTTATTCACCCGCCATGACCGATTTTATTTTAATGGTCGAACAGACCAGCTATATGTTCGTTACCGGGCCCAATGTGGTGAAAACGGTAACCAACGAGGAGGTGACCTCGGAGGAGCTGGGGGGTGCCAGTACGCACGCCTCAAAATCGGGGGTAGCCCATAAAACCTCGGCCAACGATGCGGCTTGTTTGGAGGATATCAAAAAATTATTGGATTACCTGCCACAGAACAATCAGGAACTGTCTCCAAAATTACCTTTTGAACTCGGTGATGAAGTACGGGAGCAGCTTCGTGGTATAGTGCCGGACAACCCCAATAAACCTTATGATATGCATGAGGTGATCGATGGTATTATCGATGAGGATTCGTTCTACGAGATCCATAAAGATTATGCTGAGAACATCATTACTGGTTTTGCACGATTGGGTGGCCGAAGTATTGGTGTCATCGCCAACCAACCCATGTTCCTAGCAGGGGTCTTGGGGGTGAAGAGTTCCAGAAAAGCAGCACGTTTTACCCGTTTCTGTGATGCATTCAATATTCCTTTATTGGTATTGGTAGATGTACCCGGTTTCTTGCCCGGCACGGATCAAGAATGGACGGGAATCATTAAGCATGGAGCTAAACTGCTCTATGCCTTAAGCGAGGCTACCGTACCAAGAATAACCGTCATTACCCGTAAAGCCTACGGTGGAGCTTATGATGTGATGAACTCCAAACACATAGGGGCCGATTTCAACTATGCATGGCCTACGGCCGAAATTGCCGTAATGGGCGCCAAAGGGGCCAGTGAGATTATCTTTAGAAGGGAAATTGCTGCTGCCGATGATCCAGAAGCGAAGCTTAAGGAGAAGGAAACAGAGTATGCCGATAAATTTGCCAATCCCTACAGGGCGGCAAGAAGGGGCTTTGTTGATGAGGTCATTCTACCGGAAAATACCCGTAGAAAGCTGTTGAAGGCTTTTGCGATGTTGGAAAACAAACAAGTGGAAAACCCATGGAAAAAGCACGGGAATATTCCACTGTAAGAATTTGATTAGTGTCTGAGGAGTAATAGCGACTGGGAAATCTTAGGAATCAGGTGTTTCTTGGGTTTCCCAGGCTCCTTTTATATCGGTATGGCGGGATAAGTTTCCCACGGTCCTAAGTTCGGTCCGATACGATATGTAAAAATCGGAAAGCTCCTATAATCAGCGCAATAAGGGTGTTTTTTTATTGGAAAGAACGCAAATTACTTAACAAAACAATCACAATTTATAGTTCTTCATTAAAAAGGGTAAGTGTACTTTTGCCCAATGCAAAAATTAGAACAAAAGGCAAATTTTGAGTTTATAGCCCTGATGGCCTCTTTAATGTCCATCGTGGCTTTGGCCATAGATACCCTCCTGCCTGCCATTCCTAATATTGGCGATACGATCAATAGTCACGACCCGACCCAAAACCAGATGCTGGTCACCATGATTTTTTTGGGGTTTGGTGTGGGGCAGTTGATCCTCGGGCCCTTGTCCGATCAATATGGTAGAAAGTCTGTGGTTTACCTTGGTTTTGTGATTTTTGGCATGGGAAGTGTCGTTTGTCTGATGTCCAAATCGCTGGACGTGATGGTGATGGGGCGGGTGCTCCAGGGAATTGGGTTGTCTGCCCATAGGACCATAGCCATATCCATCATCAGGGATATCTATCATGGCGACCGCATGGCCAGGGTCATGTCCTTTGTGACCGCTTTTTTTATTTTGGTCCCCATGGTCGCGCCCACTTTGGGAAAATTGATCTTGGACGTGGCCAATTGGCAGATGATATTCTATGTCCATTTGGTACTGGCAGTGATGCTGGCCCTTTGGTTTTGGAAGCGACAACCGGAAACCTTGCACCCAGAATATAAGATTCCCTTTTCCCTGACCAATTTCACAAACGGACTTAGGGAGATGCTTCGCTATCGGGAAACGGTGGCCTTTACTTTTATCTCGGGCTTGATCACCGGTTCTTTCTTGGTGTATTTAAGTTCGGTGCAGCACATATTTGAAGACCAATACCAAATGCGGGAAAGCTTTCCCTATGTTTTTGCCATCCTGTCAATTTCTATTGGGGCTTCGACCTTTACCAATGGCACCTTGGTATTGCGTTTTGGTATGCGAAGGCTATCGTTCATTGCCACCATCGTCTTTTGTCTTATCGCCTTGCTTTATGTGGTGTTTTTTAAGGGCCAACCCAACCCCAGTGCTTGGGTTTTGGTGAGCTTCTTTTTTGCCCAGTTCTTTTGTTTGGGGTTTATGTGGGGAAATTTCCGATCCATAGCCATGGAACCCATTGGCCATATTGCTGGAATTGGAGCGGCCATCAATGGTTTTGTCTCCACACTTATATCCATTCCCATTGCATCCTTTATCGGTCAGTTTGTGGTGGATACCGCTTGGCCCATTTTTGTGGGGCTATCCGTCTGCGGTTTCCTCTCAACCCTCATCTTTATGGTGGTCCGGAGAAAGGGAAGGATGGTGATGGCCAAATAAAACCAATTCAACAGACAACACCACTGGATAAAACGTTTCTTTTTTTTCCGTCCCTTAAAATATAATACAAACGTAGCTTGGGCTATGCTTGGATTTTCTTTGGCGTACGACAAAAAAAAAATCCATTTTCTTTAACTGGTTTTGTATGTTGAATTGGTATAAAAAGCGCTGAACCAAAGTTCAACGCTTTCAAAGAAAAGACTTTTTTTTCTTGTTTAGGCGACCGTGGGAGCCGTTTCTACAGTGGCCAAATAACGTTCGGCATCCAATGCGGCCATACAACCGGTACCTGCAGCGGTTACGGCCTGACGGTAAATCTTGTCCTGGGCATCGCCACTGGCAAAGACCCCTGGCTTGTTGGTCTTGGTGGAATCGGGTTGGGTGATTAGATAGCCTGTTTCATCCATATCCAACTGTCCTTTAAAGATGTCGGTGTTGGGTTTGTGTCCGATGGCAATGAACAAACCGGTAATGGCAATTTCTTCCTTTTCACCAGTTTGGTTGTTCACCATCCGCAAGCCTTCAACCACTTGCTCTCCCAATACTTCATCAACTTCGGTGTTGTATTTAATTTCAATATTGTCAATGCTGTTCACGCGGTGTTGCATGGCTTTGGAGGCCCTCATATAATCCTTACGGACCAACATGGTCACCTTTTTGCAAATATTGGCCAAGTAGGAAGCTTCTTCGGCAGCCGTGTCACCGGCACCTACAATGGCAACTTCTTGCCCCTTATAGAAAAAGCCATCGCAGACAGCACAGGCAGAAACGCCACCCCCACGAAGCCGTTGTTCGCTGGGAAGTCCTAAATATTTTGCGGATGCCCCGGTCGAAATGATTACGGTCTCCGCTTCAATGGTCTTGTTGTCATCTATGGTCAGTTTATGGATGCCGCCAACTTCATCACTCAGTTCGGCAGCCGTGACCATCCCTATTCTCACTTCGGTGCCAAAGCGTTCTGCTTGTTGTTGCAGTTGTACCATCATGGTAGGCCCATCGATTCCCTCTGGGTAACCCGGAAAATTATCCACTTCGGTGGTGGTGGTCAACTGGCCGCCGGGCTCCATGCCCGTGTAGATTACCGGTTTTAAATCTGCTCGGGAGGCATAGATGGCGGCGGTGTAGCCTGCGGGACCAGACCCTATGATTACGGTTTTTATACGTTCAATTTGCTCAGACATAATTTGTTTTTCATTTGTTACAAAAGTAGGTTTTTTGACCAGAACCTTACAGAAAGTTTAGCTACTGTAAGCTCAGTCTTATGCCCCCAAAGGCATTGATTTCCGGCGCGGGTTCAAAATACCTGTTGCCAAAGGCATTAATGCGAATATTGTCACTATACTTGGTGTTGAAAAGATTGTTGATCCCTAAATAGGGTTTTAGTTTGAATCCTTTTAGGTTGAAGGATTGTGATGCACTCAAATGTACCAAGAAGGCGGCTTCTTCCGTAGCTGTGTTTGCATCATTGGCGTAAAAGCTTCCCCGGTATTGGGAGTCCAAGCGAAATGATAACCCTTTGCTGGATCGGTACATCCCTTGAAGGGATACTAGGTGTTCTGGAATACCGGGCAGACGATTTCCGTTGAAGTTTCCTGATGGTATTTCATAATCGGTATAATCAAAATGGGACCACGCATAGGAAGCATCCAACGTAAGTTTAGGACTTATTTGTAGGGTAGAGGAGAATTCCAGCCCCAATCGTTCCGTGCTCCCCGCATTTCTGAAGAAGGTTCGTTCTGGAAATTCCTCTAGTTCAAACGGGACAATATCCGCTTGGGTTTCAATATAAAAAAGGGTGGTTTCTAGCAGAAGTCTTGGTCTTGAAAAGGAATAGCCCAGTTCATAGGTGGTGGCCGTTTGTTGCTGTAAGTCTTTATTGAACCCGCCATTGTTCAACGGGTCGGCAGAAAGCTCGCTTAGGACCGGGGTTTCAAAGCTAGTGGCGAAATTGGCAAAAAGGGAATGGTTTGGACGCAATTTATATCGAAATCCAATACTTGGGTTAACGGTGTTCAGTACAATTTTGTCCGTGGCATCACCATTGTCCAAAAAGGCATCTTCAACCTTTAAAACATTATGGTCAAACCGAAGGCCTCCCCTAAGGTTCCAAGCGTTCAACTTTGACTGAACGATGACAAAAGACCCAAAATTGTTGAAGATTTCGTTTTGTTTTAGGGTAATGTTGCCCCTTGTGCCCCGGTTGTTCATAAACCGGGTACGTTTATCATTTTGATGGGCCATTTCGTAGCCCAATTGAACATTCAACAAGGATTCTTGGGCTAGCGGATGGAAGGAAAGGTTGGAACCGTGTCCCCAATAATTTCGGACCAGATCAACGGCACCGCCAAATTCGAAAGGTAACCTATTGGCAAAATCACGGTAGGAATAATACGCAAATGAGTTTATGCTGAGGCTAGAAGGTCTCCACTGTAAAGCCATGCCTGTTTTTAACTGTCTCACAGCTTCTCCCGTATCAAATTCCACATTGCGGTCGCGGGCCTGGCTTCTCTCCAAAGCAACAGATTCTTCATTGACTCCCCCGGGATCTTGCGCCGTTGGGCTATCGGTATAGTTCAATTGAAGGTTTAGCTTGGTTTTTTTTCCGGTATTGATTTTGGAACGAATGTTAAGTTGATAGGTTTCAAACTGGCTATGGTCACGATACCCATCGGAAGAAGTTCGGTTGGCAAAGAGGGTAGTGGTGGCTTTCGAATTTTTCAATCCGGCCAATATTTGATAGTTCTGAAAATTATAACTGCCAAAGCCAGAGGAAAACTCCACAAAGTCCTTGGGAAAATCAGCGGTTGTTTGAATATTGACCACCCCGCCCGAAGCATTGCCGTAAAGTGATGATGATGTTCCGCGTAGTACTTCAATGGATTCAATAAGTCCTAAGTTGAGATTATCAACTTGCCCTTGTCCATCGGGAGTGGTTTCAGGAATGCCATCGACCACTAATTTAATTCCGCGAATACCAAAAGCGGCTCTTGATCCAAATCCGCGGATGGAAATTCTGGAATCCTGTGCAAAATTAGTGCTATTCTGTAGGAACAACCCGGGGATGCCCAGCAGGTACTCGTTGACCGAGAGTTGCTGTAGGTTGGCCTGAACGGATTCGAATTGCTTTACCGAAATGGAGGCGGGCATGGAATTTTTAGTTGTGGGCAATCTTGTGGCTTTTACAACAACTGAATCCAGTTGAATGGTGGCAAGGGAATCTTTCTGTGCATACCCATAGAACCCTATGAGCAGCATAAGCATAAGCGGGGAAAATTTTTGCACGGTATTACATGTTTCTTCGGTATTGTCCGCCTACTTCAAAGAGGGCATTGGTTATCTGCCCCAGGGAACAATATTTGCAAACTTCCATTAATTCCCCGAAAATGTTTTCATTGTTGATGGCAACTTTTTGCAAAGATTTCAACATCGGATCTGTGTTCTGGTTCTGGTGTAGGTTTTGGAGCGTGCCAATTTGGTTTTCCTTTTCCTCTTCGGTCGCGCGGATGACCTCCTGCGGGATTAGGGTTGGGGAGCCCTTACTGCCCAAAAAGGTATTGACCCCAATGATGGGATATTCACCACTGTGCTTCAAGGTTTCATAGTAGAGGCTTTCTTCCTGAATTTTTCCACGCTGGTACATGGTTTCCATGGCGCCCAATACCCCGCCGCGTTCTGTAATGCGGTCAAACTCCTGCAATACGGCCTCTTCGACCAAATCGGTCAGTTCTTCAATGATAAAGGAACCCTGTAAGGGGTTTTCGTTTTTGGCTAGGCCCAGTTCCCTGTTGATGATGAGTTGTATGGCCATGGCCCTGCGCACCGACTCCTCGGTCGGAGTGGTGATAGCCTCATCATAGGCATTGGTGTGTAGGGAGTTGCAATTATCATAGATGGCATATAAGGCCTGTAGGGTGGTTCTAATATCATTAAAATCAATCTCTTGGGCATGCAGGCTCCTGCCCGAGGTCTGAATGTGGTATTTGAGCATTTGGGCCCTTGCATCGGCACCGTACTTATGTTTTAAGGCTTTTGCCCATATTCTTCGGGCAACCCGACCGATCACCGCATATTCAGGGTCGATTCCGTTGGAGAAAAAGAAGGAAAGGTTGGGGCCAAATTTGTCAATATCCATCCCCCGGCTGAGGTAATATTCCACATAGGTAAAGCCATTGGCCAAGGTAAAGGCCAATTGGGTAATGGGGTTGGCTCCCGCTTCGGCAATGTGGTACCCAGAAATGGAGACGGAATAAAAGTTGCGAATGTTATGCTCAATAAAATACTCCTGTACATCGCCCATCAAGCGTAGCGCAAATTCAGTAGAGAAGATACAGGTGTTCTGGGCCTGGTCTTCCTTTAAAATGTCGGCCTGCACCGTACCGCGGACTTGCGAGATTGTTTTGGCCTTAATTTCATTATAAACCTCTTCTGGCAACACTTGGTCGCCCGTAACGCCAAGGAGGAATAGGCCCAAACCGTCATTTCCTTCGGGAAGTTCCCCATGATAGGCTGGGCGTGGTTTGTCTTGGTATATTTTTTTGATTTTGGCCTCCACGGCTTTTTCCAACGTGTTTTCCTTGATGTAAAGCTCGCATTGTTGGTCAATGGCGGCATTCATAAAGAAGGCCAGGAGCATGGGGGCCGGACCGTTGATGGTCATACTGACCGATGTTTTGGGGTCGGCCAAGTTAAAGCCGGAGTAGAGTTTTTTGGCATCGTCCAAACAGCAGATGGAAACCCCGGCATTGCCAATTTTTCCATAAATGTCTGGGCGGTAATCGGGGTCGTTGCCATAGAGCGTGACCGAATCAAAGGCGGTGGACAAACGTTTGGCGGGCTGTTCCAGGCTTACATAGTGAAACCTTCGGTTGGTACGTTCGGGTCCGCCCTCGCCGGCAAACATCCGGGTAGGGTCTTCCCCAGTTCTTTTAAAGGGGTACAGCCCGGCTGTATAGGGGAATTCACCGGGAACGTTCTCCTGTAACAACCAGTGTAAAATATCGCCCCAGGCCTTAAATTTTGGCAGGGCAACCTTAGGAATTTGTTGCTGCGATAAAGAAGAGGTATGGGTATCCATTTTAATCTCCTTGGCGCGAACAACAAAACTGTATTCAGGGTTTTTATAGCGTTCCACCAGATGGTTCCACCCTAACAAGCGTTCCCAATGCCGGGGGTCGAGGTCCATTTTGATGCGGTCAAATTCCGCCACTAAAACGTTTATGATCTCCCCTTTTTTTTCTGGTTTTTTTCCGGTTTTCAGTTCCAAACCCTGTTTGGTCAGTTCGGGTATTTTTCCGGTCAAGGTTTCCAAGGTCTTGAAGATACCGTAAAGTTTGTGGGCCAGTTCTGCCTGTTCCAGAGCTTTTGAATCATAGGAACGGTTGTTCTCTGCAATTTCTGAGAGGTAACGTACACGGGCCGGCGGAATGATAAAGATTTTATCGGCCGTCCTTTCTTCGGGAAACCGTTCAGGTTGCAGCTTAGAAGTTGTTTTGTCACTCAAGGCCTGCATGGTCTTGGTGTACAGGGCATTCATGCCGGGATCGTTGAACTGTGAGGCAATAGTACCAAAAATGGGCAGTTGTTCTTGGTCCATATCCCAAAGGTTGTTGTTGCGCATATACTGCTTTCGAACATCCCGTAGGGCATCTTGCGCACCCCGTTTGTCAAATTTGTTGATGGCGACCACATCGGCAAAATCCAACATATCAATTTTTTCCAGTTGGGTAGCGGCTCCAAATTCCGGGGTCATCACATACAGTGACACATCGGAATGTTCAATGATTTCGGTATCGGACTGTCCAATGCCCGAAGTTTCCAAAATGATAAGGTCAAATTGGGCCGCTTTCAGTACTTCAAGGGCCTCATTCACATGTTTTGAAAGGGCAAGGTTGGATTGACGCGTGGCCAAACTGCGCATGTATACCCTTGGGTTGTTGATGGCGTTCATTCGGATCCGATCGCCCAACAAGGCCCCGCCGGTTTTTCGTTTGGAAGGATCTACTGAAATGATGCCCACGGTTTTTTTTGGAAAATCCATCAGAAACCTTCGAACCAGTTCATCGACCAAGCTGGACTTGCCGGCGCCCCCGGTACCTGTAATGCCCAAAACGGCCCCTCCCGACCTCCCCGAAGGGGAGGAGTATTTACGCAATCGTGTAGTTAGTGTATTATAATCTGCGTGATTATTTTCTGCAAGCGAAATCAAACGTGCTATAGTACCGATTTTTTTATTCTTAACAGAGTTTGCGAGTTTACTGTCAGACATTTGCAATAATGTTGAAGCATCTTCATTACAGATTTTCCCTCCTTTGGAGGGACTAAGGGAGGCTACCAAATCGTTGATCATGCCCTGCAGCCCCAGCTCGCGCCCGTCATCTGGGGAATAGATACGGGTAATGCCATAGTCCATAAGGTCTTTGATCTCACTGGGAAGGATGACCCCACCGCCGCCGCCAAAGATTTTAATATGGGCGGCCCCTTTTTCCTGGAGTAGGTCGAAAATGTATTTGAAATACTCGTTATGCCCCCCTTGGTAGGAGGTCATGGCAATGGCATTGGCGTCTTCTTGAATAGCGGTGTTCACTACTTCCTCAACGCTACGGTCATGTCCTAAATGAATGACTTCGCACCCTGTTGCCTGAATGATGCGCCGCATGATATTGATGGAGGCGTCATGGCCATCAAACAGAGAGGCGGCCGTTACAATCCTGACTTTGTTTTTTGGTTTATAGATTTCAGGAGCCTGCATGTTCGGTTTTGATTTGTACAAAGTTACGGTTTTGTGTGGTCAAGAACCTCCTTACTTCTTTTTGTGGGACTATTTGGGAATGGAGACGATTAAAAATGAAGACTTTCTCCTAAAAACAGCCATGGCCAAAAGATGGTATCCTGTTATAAGAAACTTTTAAGGGCGGTAAGTTGTAGGGTGTCTACAAATCAACTAGCCAAAGCATGCCAATATCTTTGGAATCCAATTCATTATCCCCGACGTGGGAGCTTTCTTCACTTTTTGGGCAAATAGGCCATGGGGATGGGATTTTCCTCGGTTTCTTGCTGCCAAAAGATGTTGATGACCCGCCATCTATCGCCTTCATTCAACAACTGTATGCTGTTTATGCCCCGCATAAATGGTTTGGAATCTGTCTTGCTATAAAAACATTGATAAGTGCTGAATACATGGGCGATATTGCCAAATTGTTCTACTTTTCTATTGATTTCCTCTTCATAAAAACCATTTTTAATCAACCACTGTCCCGAGCTTTCCACATAATATTGTGGGGTTACATACCTAGCTCCAATCTTACCTTGGGGATTTTTACCTACGGGAATCATTTTCGCATTCGGATGGTAGATATACCGCATAAGTTCCCAATCCCTTGCCTCTCCCTTCTCACCAGAAATTACATCGTATAGCGCATTTATGGTACTATCTATGGTTTTTGTGTACTGGTTATATTTGTCATGATTTTCTTGAGACCACATACCAGAAACACTCCAAAGTGTCATAATTAAGCATAAGCTTGTTTTTATACAATACTCCATCATTTACTTACATTCTTATTTAACTTTTCTTTAGGTAACACAATAGGTGTTACCCTACTAATTTTTCAAAAATACTAGGGAAGGCATTTTGGCTTCTCCCGTTTTCGAAAATCTTTAGATGTTTTTCAGATGAACACGCTTATAATTCTAGCTTTTTTCTCAGGGAATGTTGCCTCATTGAGCATTTTGACTTCGCTATATTTTTTTATCATGAAAAACGATAACAAGTTAAAAGTAAATATCTTAGGGTTCTTGTTTATTGCGGTAGCGCTCCGTGTTTTAAAATCGGTCATTTATTTTTCGGGTAGTATCCCTCATTTGGCGATAGCCATGGGATATTTAGGGCTGGCAAGTATAGGTCCTTTGATTTGGCTTTATTTTAAATACCATGGTGAAGCAAAAACCAAAAGCCTCAATAGTATAGACTATCTACATTTTTTACCAGTTATCGCTGGAAGCATTAGTATCGTGTTACATGTTGAGAATGCCCCAGATTTACTTTATAGAGGTGCCACTATACTTTTATTTCTATATACAGGGCTGTCATTTGCAAAATACAAGGCCACCACAGATTTTAAATACAATTCCTGGGGTTTTTTACTCTTGGTCTGCACGGTACTTATGGGTATTGTTTTCTTTGTTCAGTTCTATATGGACACCATGATGAATTACGCTATGGGAACCGTAGCCATTGCGGCAATCTTGTTGGTTATTGTGATTTCTGCTTTAAGGACGAATTTCGTATGCCAAAAGCGGAAGCCAATGAATAAGCTTAACCCCCAGTTGACCCAGAGAATAAAGAAAGCCATTGAGGAGGATAAAGTATATAAGAGCCCTAAACTTACGTTGGACGAATTTTCGAGAACACTCAATGTTCCCTCGTATTTGGTCTCGAAAATCATTAAAAGGGAGTATAAAAAAACTTTCCCAGAAACTATAAACCATTTTAGGATAAATGATGCCATAAGAGAACTGGAGGAAGGTGCCCTAAAAAAAACTAAAGTAGAAGGTATTGCCTATACCGTTGGATTTAACACACCTTCGGCCTTTTATTCCGCTTTTAAAAAGGTGACGGGAACCAACCCAACCGAGTACCTTAAAAAGAACTTTTTGGACAAGGAAGGGATAGTAGGCCCTCCTATTCCTATATTCCAAAGCGATAGGTAGCTTTAATGATGATCGATCTATTGCTAAGGTCAAATGATTGGGTGTCATTATTCTGGTTGTAGACCAAAAATATATCGGACAGTGGGGCATATCGCCACTGTAGTCTGGAAAAAACACTAAAGTTATCGCTCTGGGTATTAAATTGGACGGTGTTGCTCAAAAACAGGTTGTTGGTAAAACTCAATGTGCCATTGAATCTCACCAAATGAAGGTCCAAGTCCCCAAAATTTTCGGGCAGCACAATACTATTGTAATCGTAAGAGAGACTAAAATTGCCCCAATTCCCAAAACGGAAGTTGGTTGAGGCAGCCAGGGTACTTATATTTCCATTGTAAAAAGAACCAAGGGTACCTCCCAGGGTATAGGTCAACTTTTTTCTGATATCAGAGCTATAGTCGATGTTGCCCATCCAAAAATTATAGTTTTGAACGGGTAGGTTATCAAATTCGCTTCCCAAAAAATTGGTGGGAAATTGCAGGTCCAAGGCTCTATTTGTAATAGACGCGGTAAGTGAGGCGGTATTTCTAAATAGAAAGTCATAGGCCAGATTGTTTTGCCTTTCGAACAGTTTTTTATTGCTGAAATATTGTAAATGCCACGTTCTGAAACCGTGCCTTACCAAGATCGAATTATTTCCCTTTGGAAAAAAGTTGTACCGAAACCATGGGTTCACCAAACTATACCCCTGCCTGATCACCGCTCCGGTATCCGCATTGTAATTGAACAACCTTGGTACAAAACCCAAATCCGATCTATAGTCGTCATCAATGGTCAAAAGTACCCAGCCTGTGCCAAATGTCTTGGATACATACCTCCCTTCCATTCCTAAAAAGTAACCATTGTCAAAATTTTTGGCCGTACTCGCATTATAACTAATGGTATTGGACAAGTTCCCTTTTTCTGAAATATAATTGAACTCCCCTCCAAAGTTTTGACTGTAGTCATCCATGGGGGTATCACCTGTAGTGTTTCTGTTGATGAACATGCCCTTGATGGCAGATCGCTTGAAAACTCTTTGGCTAAAGGCCGCTATGGTATTATTTTCTGAGGGTATTTCGTTTGATTTTCTTGTCTGCACATTCATTATCCCCAATCGAAAATCATCCCCAATATTACCGGTTACTTTTGCTCCAAAAAGAATGGGAATACTGTTCCCATTGTTTAATCCTATCCTCCGCGAGAAAAAAGGGCGTAGATTTTCAAATCCAAAATTGGTGAAGATGTCATTGTTCTCTAAAAAGAACTCTCTTCTTTCTGGAAGCGAAATATCAAAACGGGTGATATAGACCACTTCTTGATCTACATCGGCATTGGAAAAATCTGGGTTTATGGAAATATCACTGTACAATGATCGGGTAATCGGTATTTTAACATCAATTCCCACATCTACCGTCTCTTCATCAATAAAACCATCTTGTCTTCTATTTCGGTTCATGTTCGTTATGGCATAAGGTTTAATAAACATGATGTTGTTCTTTACCTTGGGTACAACCTGCCAAACCAGCGATCCCATATAATTGACATCAATTCCATTAAAATTTACGGGAAATGGCGTCCAGGTGTAGTAGAAGTTTTCCATGAGGTCACGGCGAATAAAATTAATGCCCCATTCCGTATTGTTTTCATTGTAACGCAAACTGGTGAACGGTATGGCAAATTCCACCATCCAAAACTCTTCGTAATTCTTAACAGCAGAAAACCAGCGTTCATCCCAAGTTTCCGAATACAAGGTTTGGGACGACTCAATGCCCAAGCTACCATCAATTTGGGCCCCTCCGGCATTTACCCCGAACATGACCCCGTTTTGTTTGGCATTAATGGGATCTATGACAATGGTAAACGAATCACTGTTCCATTGGGCATTGTCAGAATCCCTTACCAATGACTGTACTACCCGTTCACCCCCATCATACATCTTGGCCATTACATAAAGCATCCGATCATCATGGGCAAGTCTGATCTCCGTCCTGTTCTTTGCCAGGCCCACATCACTGGGGTTATGGTTGTAAAGGGTGTCTATTAAGGTATGGGATTGCCATTCACCGGGTTGCTCCACACCATCTATCTTGATTTCTTGGCTTGATGGCAGGATATGATAGCGATAGTTGAAGCGCGTAGAACTGCTCTCTTGCGAATGTAGTCCACAAAGAACAAAGAGAAGGGCAACGAACAAAAAGTTGTTTTTCATAGAATTGTTGATTGATGAAAAATGTATTGTTGAAGCCAATATTGTAATTCAAGGAAGCTATAGCATTGTGATTTCCGAAATAAAGAGATGAATGTTTGGGTTTGTTTGAAGAACTACCAATCCTAATAGCCGGTTAAGCTTCCTTTTTATGGAACCTCATTTTTTTTCTAAGCGGAAGGAATCTTAAGAAAAATTGTGAAAGGTTATAAAACTATCCAAAACAAAGGTTAAATAGCGCACTTGCTGATAAGAATTATCTGTTGAAATCGAAAATCAGGAATTCCATTTTCACTAATGGCGCTAAACTTACCTACGTATTGAAGCCCTAGGGCATTTGAAGCACAGAAAATGGATGTTTTTTTTTTGAACTAAGTGCAACCCTAGCCGTTTTCAACTGTTTTTAAAGAAAAATTAACCTCTAAAAACAAAAAAATGAACAATCAAAAAACGCTTTTACTTTTTACATTCTTGCTTTTGCAATTCCCGCTAATCCATTCACAGGAAAATGGGGACTATGTTACTTTTAACGACCGCACCAACGTAGTACATGGGGTTTATCTTGGTTTTACCACACACATTGGAGACCTTAATAAGGAGCCTTCTTATTTTGGAGGGCTTAGATTGGCCTATGTAGCCAATAGGCGATTTGAAGTTGGCATAGGAGGGGTTTTTCTATACTCCCAACAAAGCTTGCCACAAACGCTGAACGATGATCTTATTGGAGGGTATGGAGGGCTGCATTTAGAACCCATCTTTTTTAGCAATTCACAAGTGAGCCTTTCCTTTCCATTGCTTATTGGGGGAGGGGCAGTAGGATACCTTGGCAACACTTATAGGGAGAGGAAAAACACTAGTAGACAGGGTGACGACGTAGATGCTGTTTTTGTACTCGAACCAGGGGCAAACCTACTCTTTAACGTATCGCGCTATCTGCAATTGGAAGCTGGTGCCAAATATCGATTTTCAAGCAAAGTTGCCCTAGAATATAGCCATATTGACCAACTTAATGGATTTTCAGTGGGTATTGGGGTAAAACTTGGAGTATTTAACATGGGCAGGAACCGATACAAGAAAAAATTAAGCTGATATAAAGAGTTAAAAAACGACGACTAAAAAGCATACATGCCACCAAGGGAAAAGCTCAGAACAACAGTGGCAATTCATTAAAATAAAATCAATCATGAGAAAAAAAACAGGTATTCATTTTCTATTGCTGGTCATCCCTATGTCGGTAATGGCAAAATTACCGTTTAACAAGAGTCAGACAGTTGCTTTCCAAAAATTTGTGGTTTCATCTTCAGTGGTATGGGCAATTGATACAACAAATACACGATCACCACAAGACGAAAAATATTATGATCTGCCAAACTATCATATGCGTGTTTTTGGATCAAGGAAGGACCAGGATCCCAAGCCATACAAACAAACCGCTTTTTCAATAGGATACCTTGGGGAAATGGTTACCCATCCTGGAATAAAAATAGGCCTCTCCTACACTTTACTGGATTGGAACAAAACAAGAAAGGAAAAAAAGATGGTTAAGTCTATTTCATTAAATCCCAGTATAGGAACCTATTACCATCGCAGGTACCAAACAGGTGTTTTTATACTGCCTGAACTTGCGGTAAATAAGGTCAACGAAAAAAACAATGGGTTTTCCTATGGGATTGGTGCAGGCTATTTGAGGACCTTTATTCCCAATACCTATAGCGTTAATGACAATAACGAAGTAAAAAAAGAAAACGCAGGATATAACTATTTTTTGGGAAGCACTTTTATCTCTTTTGAAAAGAATCTAAAATTCATTACCCGCAAACCTCTAAAACTTTATATAAAACCACAGTTTATGTATGCTTTGCCCAACTTCCCAAAAGGAGTTGCGTATCTAATGATGGAAGTAGGACTTAAATATACAATCTTATAAAAATGAAGTATTTAAAAACCAAGATAGCGTTTGTTTTACTAACTACCTTTGCCCTGTTGCAATCTTGTAGTGAGGATTTTGAATTTACCGACAGGGTCGACACCTTTTTTCATGCAAGCATTGAAAATACAGTACTGCCCGTATGGGTAAGGGGTAATACGGCATCCAAAAAAGTAGTCATTTATATTAACGGGGGTCCAGGGCTCACCAGTTTGGACCTGGCCAAGATGGACACCTATAAGTGGTCTCAAACCCTTGAAACGAATTTTGCCATTGCGTATTATGACCAAAGAGGCACGGGCAATGCCCAAGGAAATTTTGATGAATCCACGATATCCATGGAACAGTATGTCCAAGATCTGAATGCTATTGTGCGTATATTAAAAAGTAAATACCCAGATGTCCAAGTGTATCTAATGAGCCATAGTTTTGGGTCGGCTATAGCCGTTAACTATCTGCTCGAGGCTAATTTTCAGGAGGATATATCAGGATGGATTTCCGTTAATGGGGCGTTCAATTTTGATTATGACCTACAATGGGAGTACCGAAGAGATTTCTTGGGCAATATTGCCACAGAGGAAATTGAAAAGGGAAATAATACGGCCCATTGGAACGAGGCGCTAAATTGGGTATATGAAAATGACCCCATTTTGGAAAGGGAACAAAAAAATGAATGGGGACGTTTCCTATATAATTCAACAGTCAATATTATTCCTTCGGAAGAAACCTCTTCGGACTTTGGGGCTTATCTGGGGGTAGGGTTTTCATCATCATACAATGTTTTTCCCGCCTATACCTCCAATAATTTGAATATCGTCAACAATTTATTGAATCAAGATGTAGAGGGCGATAATTATATGGAAGCAGTCTCGGACATAGCTATCCCCAGCCTTTTATTATGGGGCAGGTATGATGATTTGATTCCGCCCGAATTGGGAAGTGATGTTTACAATTATTTGGGAACCCCCATAGCGGACAAAGAACTGATCTTATTGGATGGTTCTGGGCATGAACCCATGATCAGTAGCCCAGACGAATATGCCACAGAGGTCATACGATTTATAGAAACATATTAATTCATCCATCTAAAAAACACAAATTATGTACAAGTACCTTTTAATATTGGCCTTGGTCTTATGGGCATCTTCCTGTTCACAAAACAAAAAACAAATGCTCACAAATGAAATTCAATACAAAAATCCGTTTGAGGCCATGGATTCCATAGGGGAAGTCCCCGTTGTGTTTTACCCCAATGTGGTCTCCACCGCAATAGACAAATTCAATACTAGTTTTAGCCCTGATGGCAAAACCATCTATTATACGGCCACGTCCCAAAAATTGGGGATTACAGGTATTGCCTATCAAAAATTCATTAATGGTACATTTTCCCAACCTGAATTCGTGCCTTTTGTATCACATGATATTGCCACGGCCGATGTGCAGATTTCACCGGAGGGCAATCGTCTCTTATTTACCACCTTTAAAGCGTATGAAGGCAAACCCGAAGGGTTTAACTTTAATTTATGGCAATCAACCTTGAAGGAAGGGGTATGGCAAGAGCCAACCCCTATTGGAGGCCCTATTGCTTCGACGGCCAATGAATTTTACCCCGTACTTACCGCAAATGGCTCCCTTTATTTTAATTCGGATATAACGGGGAATTCCGATCTATACTATGCTAAATTTGAAAACGGAGCCTATGAAACCCCCATTCCCTTACCTAAAAACATCAACAGTCCCAATAAAGAAGCGGATGCTTTTATTGCCCAGGACGAATCGTTTCTGATTTTTGTTCGAGTTGATGAACCCGATGGCTTCGGTAATAGTGATTTGTATATCAGTTTCAATAAAGGAGAAAACAAATGGACCAACCCTGTTAATATGGGAGAAACCATCAACAGTGATCAAATAGATGGGAGTCCTTATGTTACCCCTGATGGAAAATACCTGATTTTTACTTCAGGAAGGATTGTTCCGAAAATCAAGGAGGAAGCCATGGAGAGCTATTCCAATTTTAAATCGACGATAACCTCAAGTGATAATGGTTCGTTGAACTTTTTTATCGTCAGATTACATCTAGATGATTACAGAAAATTGGCCATGCTTAAGGTAGATGCCCCCCAAACGGGTCTCCAAAAAAGAACCCATCAATAGAGCATGGTCGGTATCGAAATTCGGATAGACAAAACGGCCTTGGAATTCGGGTAATCTTCGTATTTTCATATCAGCTATAAAAAACGAAACCCCGTTTTTGGGCCTAAATGCACATTTTCGGGGTTTGTTGTTTCTTAAAAATACGAATTATAACAATGATAGTCAAGAGGTTATACTGCTTCTGAATATCCCTATAGGAGTTTTGGGTGTGGCATGGAAATCGGGAGCAGGCGAGATTGTGTCCACAGACACACATCTCGAATTACTTACTTCGTCATCACAATAAAAACCTACGCTCATTTTACATGTAGCCATGCCCTAAACATTCTACATTTAAGGACTAATCCAGTTCATTGGCATAATTAATTGCCCTCTCAAGTATTTCATCCTTTCCTTGAATAAAAGCGTTTAAATCTGGCTCGACCTTTATATCTATTTCCACCCCGTTTCTTTGTGCTTCTTTTCCGTTTGGATAAAATATCCCAACTGCGGTCATTTGAGTCCTAATATCCCCAATCATATCAATTTTAACAATATTGCCGTTTGCCCCTGATGTTTGTCTTCCAATTGTAGTAACATTGTCCCCAGTTTGCAAGCACATAGCCGTAAATTCAAGTTGACTTTGACAATATTCGTCCACTAATAAGATAACTTCTCCCTTATACTTCAATTTATTATTGCCACTTTGATAATTATCTGTCCAAACGAATTTCCCAGGATAATCCAAATCAGGTGTAATTGCCATGTAAAAGTCCTTTTTTTGTGACGTTATATAATTTGCAAAATAATATGGAGTAGACCCTCTAGTCTTTCTTACGTCAAAAATAATTGCCTTTGTATTACTTAAAGCACTCATAATTTTTGGTACTTCTTTTACATCTACAGCTCCAACATTTATGTATCCAATATTATCATCAATTAATCTATACTTTTTAGTGTGTTTGTTTGCTTCAAAATTGAATTCATCAAAAGGATAACGTTTAATTTTATGGCTGTATACCTGTCCATTTCTAATCAGTTTTATGTTTAGAGAATCGGTCATACCATTTAAAAGATAATATCCTGCATTAATTTTTTTTCGTGAATTGTTGGAACCATGAATATACTTTTCATTAGCCTCAAACAGTTCTTTAATTCTAATTCCTTCCACTTCAATAAGGACATCTCCAATTTTTAAATCATTTACTTTCGCTAATTTCTGATCATAAATCTTAGTTATAACAGCCGAAGTGTCAATAATTTTTAATTCAACCGGAGCATTCAAACAACCGAAATTACAAAACTCCAAATTGGGGTATACCAGGGCATGACTATCGTCCAAACTTACCACTAGTTCAACCATGGCTTGATAAAAACTCTCTTTCGATTTGGGATTTTTATATTTAGAAATCATCACAGATAACACCTCATCCCAATCTTTATCCATTTGATATTTAGCAGGAAAAAAATACTCTACCATGTTCCAATATCGAAAAAGGGACAACAACCTGAAATTCTCATTCTTCCAGTCAAAGTCGATGTACTTTTTCTCATTCTTAAAATATATAATTTTACCCTTGCCTCTAAAGTAGTCCACAAAAAACTTTTCGCCCGTATGTCTATTGTTCTCTATATCTAAGTCTTTCAGAAAGTTCTTTCGAAAAGACTAATCCATCATTTATCCAATCTAAATCAAAATTCTTATTAAAATACCTGATGCCTGATGACCTTTCGCAATTTTTACATGATTTTACTACCCCTAGGTTATCTATCCATTCAATGAAAATTTGAGATAATTCCTCAGAATTGGTAGCAGTTTTAACTTTAGGAAGGACATCGAACAATTGTTTGTCCCAATCATAATTTCCTTTGGCCACGTTAGGATGATAGTACTTAAGAAAGCCCCAAATCCTACATGTCGCTTTCAACCTATCAACTTCGGATAAATCGTCCTCTGTGAAAGTTGGGGTTCCTAGTAAATCAAAAAAGGAGAAAAAGAATATAAAAATTACCAGTATTATCTTAGAATCATAAATTTTCATTTTGATATTATTTAAAGTGGTTTTTTCAATCGATTCCGTGTTCTTCTTCTTTGCCATTTTTAAGTGATTTAAATGGTTAATGAGTGCATCTTCAAGGCTAGCCTTGAAGATAACAAAACCATCACTTAACTTTAGACCAAATTTAGTCCACTTTTATTAGCCTGATTGAGTTGAAGAGTTTCAGAAATAAAAAAACCCCCTGATAATCAGAGGGTTTTTGCCGTCGGGATGACTGGATTCGAACCAGCGACCACGCGCACCCCATGCGCGTACGCTACCAGACTGCGCCACATCCCGAGGTATTTTAAATGATACCAAACCAGAGGTAAGGTCATCCATGGTTTTTGACCTGCCCAAGTTCCACTGAGGTGCAGTTTATCCTGAGCTTAGCCGAAGGGCCACATCCCGAAATAGGGATGCAAAAATAAACAATTAATCCAGATTTACAGACAAAGTTTTTAATCTATCTGTACAAGGTAAAATGACCCACCCATTGTTGGTTCTTTTTATCGTTGGCATTGACCACATACCAATAATCGCCAGTGGGCAGGGGAGCACCCTCGTAGGTGCCGTCCCAACCGGAGACCTTGTCCAGAACGGCCACCACACGACCGTAGCGGTCATAGATCTTCACTTCAATGTTTGGGAAGAACTCTCTGTTTTCAACTCCCCAGTATTCATTCCTCAAATCTCCATTGGGCGTAAAGTAATCCGGTACTTCTGGCACTTCGTTAAATTCAAAGGGCATTACCAAATTAGCCTCGCAGCCCATACGGTCCCTGACCATGATGTGGACGTCTTGGTCCGTGAGGGTGGAGAAGACGTTGTTTGAACCATAATTTTCCCCTTGAAAGTAATATTCATAATCACCAAAACCTCCTGTGGCTACCACCGTAATTTCATCGGGACCCACTTGACCTGCTTCGAGCATCAAGGGTTCATAGGCTTCAATCTTAAAGGATGTAGTGGTAACACAACCGTTTTCATGGTATACATAGATTATGTGTTCGCCGGGTTCCAGGTCTCCAAATGTCCGTTCCCTTGAGGCGATGGAAATGTCGTCCGTATCCAATGAGAAGAGGACTTCGGAAAGATTCCCATCCTCAGAGAGGTCTACCCGGATGGTGTTGTAGGGAAAAATACCTTCGCACCCGTATTGAATCTCGGGTTGTGCAACAATGTCTATGCCCAATCCTACGGGGACGGTTACATTGGTCAGGCAGCCAGCGGAATCCTTGATGAAGAACACATAGGTTTCCCCGCCTTCTAGGTCGTCAAAAAAGAGATTGCTGTTTTCTTCAAAATCATCTTCTGCCGCAGAATTGATG
This sequence comes from Croceivirga sp., assembly GCA_965230555.1. Lineage (GTDB taxonomy): Bacteria > Bacteroidota > Bacteroidia > Flavobacteriales > Flavobacteriaceae > Croceivirga. The sequence continues at coordinate 2,884,513 of OZ246014.1, read as the reverse complement.
CTGGTATAATAGGGTGGGGTGCCGCCTACTACCTTAAGTTGTATACTGCCATCATCATCACCCAAACAGGTCTCTGGGGTGGCATTGGCTAGACTTGCCACTAATTCCATGGGCTCTTCGATGATTACTGTTCGGGTTATGGTGCAGCCCAAATCATCCTGCACAATAATATCATATTGCCTTGGGGGAAGGCCATCAAAGGTTTTTCTATTCTGGTTTTCCTCATCATCTCCTTCAAAAAACTCACTCAGGGTATCAGAAATGGAGTATCGAATCCTACCCGTACCACCACTGGCCTCTATGATGATCTGGCCGTTTTGGGCTCCATAACAAGTAGGGGATTGGGTCTCCAGATATTCCAAAACCAAGGGAGGTTTGGGGTCAATGACAATAGGGGGGGATATGGCCTCGCAGCCTCCACTTCTGGCATAAACATAATAGGTGCCGTGGTCCAAGTTCCTAAAGATACCCGACTCCTGTTCTGGTCGGACCGTATGGGTTGCAGTGGGATAGGGAGGACTGTTGGAGTCCAATAAGCTATACGTGTAATTGCCGATGCCGCCAAAGGCCTCTGACCGGATGATTCCCGTAGATTCGCCGGCACAGTTGATGGTCGCATTGGTCAAATCCAAGTCTATGACCAAGGGAGCGGCAGGATCCAATGAAATTTGGTTGGAACGCTCAAAAGGACAGCCGTTTGAGTTTTGTACATCAAACTGGAAGGGCCCTGGATCCAGGGTAATATCCGCAGTAAGTGCTACGGTGGTCATGCCTGTGCCAAAAGCCTGAAAAGCATCGGTGGTGCCCGACCTTCTGTAGAAATAATCTACCCTAGGTTCAGGATTTGTCACGGTCAATGCCATGCGCCCTACATCGCCACAACCGGGAGGTTGTAATTCTACCAGTTCGGCAATGATGATCTCTGGGTCTTGAACGGTAATTGGCACAGTGGTGTAGCTACAGTTCCATCCATCGTAAATGATTATGCTATAATCCCCTGCGGATAGATTGTTGAAGGTGGGGGTGGTCTGCAATCCACTGGTGGAGGCATCGGACAAGCGTTGTAGTTGGAATAGGTAATTGCCAGTGCCTTGCCCCCCAGAAAGGTTATAAGCTTCTATGATGGCATTGTTGTCGTTATGGCATCGTAGCGGACTCACCACTTGGATGTCTGCATAAATGGGAATAGGTAGGTTTAAGGTAATGGTTTCGGTAAAGATGCAACCATTGGCATCGCGGATGTTCACTGTGTGGTTTCCTTCGGAGAGGTCCTTGAAAATGGGATTTGTATTTGGAAAATCGACCAACACGCTTCCGTCAGGGGCAATCAATTGGTATTCGTATCCGCCCCAACCACCATCTCCTACCGCGGTTATCTCTCCTTGACCTGGGATATTACAGGTCACATCACTGGTTTGGGTAAGGGTAGCAGTCAATGGCCTATCCGGGGAACGAATGGTGGCCACATTGCTCAACACGTCACAAAAGGGAGCATCCAACGCCTCAATATGCACGACCATGTTTCCGGCAGGGAGTCCAGAAATCAATTCTGGGGTATTGATGGGGGAATTGGTGTCAAAACTGCCAGATATTCCCGTAGTGGTTTCAACCCCCGAATTATCTTTTGAAAACACCTCATATTGGTAGGCGCCACTATACTGGGCAATTTCTAAACTGATTTCGCCATCACTACTGTTAAAACAGGAAACGGGCCTTGTCTCGGCAATGGTCGCCTGTATGGTGTTGTATTCCGGTACATGGACAATCGGGGTCAAATAACTGCAGCCCCCGCCACTAAGGTCTGTTACCGAGAAAATATAGTCCCCTGGGGTTGAAATCGGCCAATTGACGGTATTGGTGCCTCCCGAATTTCTAGCGGGTTCGGAACCAAGGGGAAGGAGTTCCACCTCATAATTGCCCACACCTTGGTCAATAATGATAGCTATAGATCCTGGATTTACACCAAGACCGGAAGTGTCACAGCTTATGGGGTTGATGTTGAAACTAAAGGTCAAATCGGTAGGGGCGTTGATGTTTACCGTTGAGGTCATCTCGCAACCACTTTGGTCCCTGGCCGTAATCACAATGGTTTGGTTGGTGCCATTGTCAATCACTGTAAAGACATTACTGGTCTGAAAATTGGTGCCATCAAAGGCAGGCGTACCATCGTTCATACTAAAGGTGTAGGGACCCGTACCCGTAGAAGCTCCCGAGCCATCCCCATTGGTATCGGTATAGGCGGTAATGGTTGCCGTGCTGTATTGGTTGTTTGAAGGGATACAGACAAATTCGGTGTTTACCGTATGTAATTCGAGACTTGTGGGTTCGTTGATGGTGATATCATTGGAACGGTCCACACAACCCCTGTAGGAGACAACACCAACTTGATAGGTGCCCGACCCCAGATCACTGAATATGGATGAGCTTTGTGGCCCTGTGATTACCGTGGAGGAAGAACCATCATAGAGATAGTATTCCAAGGGGGTGTCGGTGCCGGTTCCCGTCTGCAATTCTACAGATATGGAGGCGTCATCTGCCCCAAAACAACTGATCGGGGTGCTTGGTGTGGCCGAAATAATGGGGGAGGTCACCGTGGAGACATTGACCTCGGCCTCATCGGAACACAATGGAGCTGTATTTGAACTTAAATCAGTCACCAAAATATTGTAATCCCCTGGGGCTATATTGTTGAATGTATTGCCGCTTTGCGGTGAACCTATGGGGAGTAGGGTGGTGTTGTCCCGAAGCTGGTATTCAAAATTGCCGCTGCCTCCCGTGGTGGTCACCGTAATTACGCCATCACCGGCATTACAGGTAGGGGTGGAGGTTGCCTGCGCCGTAATGGCAAAGAAATCAAAAACATCGGCAACAACGGTGTTGGTACAGCCATTGCCATCCCTTACGGTTATGGTGTAACTTCCCGGATTAGGAACCACAAAGTTTGGACTGTCCTGATACCCCCCGCCTATATCGTACTGAAAGGTGACTTCGGGCAGTCCGGAACCTGCTGATAGGGGACTGGTGACATTGATCTGGTAACCACTGGTGGCCGTACATTGATTGATGACATCTATGGTGGGGTTGGGCACTCCGGCATCTTCCGTTACCGTTACCGTGGTCATGGTCTGACATCCATGGGCGTCCTCCAAATAAAAATCATAATCGGCAGGATAAGGCCCGGTAATATGAAATGTAGTCGTGTTTGAAAAAGCTGTTGGCGTACCTCCCGTGGGCACATAGGTAAAAGTATAGGGAGCAGTCCCTCCAGCCCCCCTTACAGTGACCAAGGCTCCAGTAGTACAGGTGGCAGGGATATTGCTTTCAATGATGATGGAGGGTTCGTTCAAAGTAATGACAGCAATATCGCTATTGGTACATCCGTTTACAGGATCATCTGCCGTAATTAGGTAGTTGCCCGGGGCCAAGCCTGAAATATCGGAATAGGGGCCGGCGGCCACAACGTTGGTGGGGCCGTAGACCGAGGCACCGGTATCTAAGTTGGTCACTTCAATGGTCACATTCGCACCGGCATATCCTGTTAGGGTGTAACTCAGCGAGCCACTTCCCAAGGCATCACAGGAAACAGAGGTTCCCACTAAGCTCACATCCAAGGGAGAGGGGCCGTCATAGGGGGGGATTTCCTCCACGTAGATACATCCCGTTCCCGTGTCTTCCACTTCAACAAGGTAGGTGGTGCCAAAATCCAAGCCCGTGAAGGTATGGGTTCGGGGAGGGGAATTGGGGGAATATCTGGGGATGGTCTCCCCAACCAATCGTAACAAGAAAGGACCAACGCCACCATTAATAGTTATCGTATTGGTCAACCCACTGGTGCAATCCGAAATAGGGTCGGGCACAGGGGTAATGGTCACGTTATCTTCGGTAATTGTCACAGTGTCCCTGTCCTCACAGCCTAGGGAATCGGTGGTGACCACGGTGTAGTCTCCTTGGGGCAGGTTGGAGAAGTTCACCGTGGTACTGATTATGGGGCCAATTGTAGTGACCACATTTCCACCGACATCCAATAAGGTATAGGTAAATGGGGCAGTGCCGTTGTTTATGTTGCTGTCAATAGAGCCTTCGACCACGCCTGCTGAACATAGGGCAGGATTGGCTGTGGCATTGGCATCCAAGGGAACACTCGTTGCTATGGTGGCCGATAACAATGGACTCATACAGCCCCGACTGTCCCTGATCATAAAATCGTTGTACGTGCCTGGGGCATAACCCGAGAATACATTTTGGGAACTGAACGTAGCCCCGCCATCATTGCTAAATTCATACGGGGGGATGCCGGAAGAGGTGTCGGGAGTCAAGGTAACCACACCACTTGTCATATCACCGCATTGGGTGTCTGTTGGAGTTGTCGTACCCGAAATGGTTTCCTGTGGATTGATGATGACCTCGTTAGATTCGTTGGTGCAGCCCTGACTGTCACTGACCAAAAAACGGAAAGAGGTGCTGGTGGTGATGGAACCATCATTGGGGATAGTGTACACAAAGGAATTTCCGGCAATGGGATTATTGGCCGTACTATAGGCTCCGCCATTGATGCTCACTTCGTAGGAAACATAACTGCTTCCTGCCGGATAACCGTCTGCAATGCTTACTTGGATGGCTCCGTCTGGTCCCGAACATTCCAGTTCTTGGATGATGGTGGCACTGGCATTGATTTGGGGCGCAATGGTCAAGGAGATGGTATCTCGACAGTCATTGGCATCGGCCACTTCAATGGTGTAGGTTCCGGGGGTCAACCCTGTAAAGGAATTAGTGCTGGCAAAGGTGCCCGAATTGATTCGGTATTCATAGGGTGCTACGCCTAGACTGGTATTGACTACTATGGATGCGGCGTCGAAAGCATCATAACAGAAGTCCGACGCCACGCTGTCCACAGTCAAAACAGGAGTGCTCAAGGCACTGAGCGAGAAAGTGTCAGTGACACTACAGCCATTTAAATCGGTTGCGGTTACCGTATACGTTCCATTTTGGGTGAGGTTGGAAAAAGTCTGACCGTTTTGGGGGCCTCTTACCGTATTGTCTGGTTGTGTCAGCGAATAGCTGTTGCCACCCCACCCGCCGGAGGTGTTGACCACCACACTGCCGGTATTCCCGTTTTGGCAACTCATGGCCTCAACGGTAAGATTGTCCAGGGCAAATGTGGCCGAAGGACCTTCGATCATCAAGGTTGCCGAATCGGTACAGTTGGTCTCTTCATCGGTGACCAAAATAGTGTAATTGCCTGCTGTAAGATTTGTAATCGGGATTTCATTGTTGGTTTGGCCTGTGTGGGTTGTGCCGCCATCTATGCTGTAACTATAGGTGCTGTTAAAGCTATCCACAATAAATCGTCCTTCGCCATCACTGTCCCCAAAACAGGTAATGGGGCTTAGCTGTTGGGATTGTACCCTGATGGAACTGATGTTGGTTATGGCATAATTTTCCACATAACTACAACCTTCGGAATCGGTTACCCGGAAGGTATAGGATCCCAAGCCAAGCCCTGTGAACGTGTT